>NZ_JBZFUJ010000004.1:0-156074 GCF_058314475.1 Streptococcus sp. ELY_90 | reverse complement strand
TTAAGCGGGTGCTTAACTCTTTTTCTTCATCTCACCATGCGGGTAGTAGGTGCCTTCCGGCATATCATTTATAAAGACATGGATAGCTTCTTTAGGCGCTTTGGCAACACGGGAAACAACCTCGGTTACCTCACGGGCAAGTTCAATTTTTTGTTCTTCTGTGCGGCCTTCAAATAAATCAATTTTAACAAATGGCATAAGTTTTCTCCTTTATTTAAGATACAAAGGGCGTTAAGAAATCCGTATAAAAATAGGAAACGGACGCTGTGTCGCTAAGACACAAGGACGTTTATCTTTTTTACTAGGATTTTAGCCCGTGTTCAATTACTAAGATACAAAGGGCGTAAAGAAATCCGTATAAAAATAGGAAACGGACGCTGTGTTCAGTTAAGAATGGATACCTTTATTTTAACATAATTTTAAGAAATGGGCTGCCCCTAATTCTCTTTTTATTTGTGAAAACTCAGTGCGCCTTTTTTGCTTTTATGGTAAAATAGATGAGATATTAGTATGAGATGAGGTTGAAAATCTTGGCGCAGTTGTATTATAAATACGGGACCATGAATTCAGGAAAAACGATTGAAATTTTGAAAGTTGCTCATAATTATGAAGAGCAGGGTAAGCCCGTTGTTATAATGACCAGCAGTCTTGATACGCGCGATGAATTCGGTGTTGTCTCAAGCAGAATCGGCATGCGGCGCAAAGCAATTCCGATAACAGAGGACATGGATATTTTTGCCTATATTGACAGTCTGAAAGACAACCCCTACTGTATTTTGATCGATGAATGCCAGTTTTTAAGCAAAAAAAATGTCTATGATTTGGCTAAAATTGTTGATGAACTGGGCGTCCCGGTAATGGCTTTCGGTCTGAAGAATGATTTTCAGAATCATTTGTTTGAAGGCTCGCGCGAACTGCTGCTGATGGCAGATAAGATAGAAGAAATTAAGACAATCTGTCAGTTTTGTTCCAAAAAAGCTACAATGGTGCTGAGAACTCAGGACGGTAAGCCTGTTTATGAGGGTGAACAGATTCAGATTGGCGGCAACGAAACCTATATTCCTGTTTGCAGAAAGCATTATTTTCACCCGGTTACAGGTGATGGCTGCTAAAGCAGCTCAGCACCTGACGCCATTCCCTATGGGGCAATGCCTAAACCGTGCATTAGGCTGAAGCGAAACAAAAATTATCACTTGTCTCTTTTCAGCCGTCCACCCGGTTACAGGTGATGGCTGCTGAAGCAGCTCAGCACTTGATCATTTCTTGTCTTATGGAATACTGATGTGATAAACGATTATTTATGATGTTGAAAAGGAGAACTGTTTAAGAAGATGAATATTTACGACCAACTGCAGGCTGTTGAAGATCGTTACGAAGAGCTGGGGGAATTGCTGAGTGACCCGGATGTTGTCAGTGATACCAAGCGTTTTATGGAACTCTCCCGAGAAGAGGCATCTACTCGGGAAACTGTAGCGGTTTATCGTGAATACAAGCAAATTATTCAAAATATTGCTGATGCAGAAGAGATGATTAAAGATGCAGGCGGCGATCCTGAGCTTGAAGAAATGGCTAAAGAGGAGCTGAAAGAGTCCAAGGCCGCTAAGGAAGACTATGAAGAAAAACTCAAAATCCTCCTTTTGCCCAAAGATCCTAATGATGATAAAAATATTATTTTGGAAATCCGCGGGGCTGCAGGCGGTGATGAAGCTGCGCTTTTTGCCGGTGACCTGCTGAATATGTATCAGAAATATGCAGAAAGTCAGGGCTGGAAGTTTGAGGTCATGGAGGCTTCAATGAATGGTGTCGGCGGAATCAAAGAAGTCGTTGCCATGGTGTCCGGACAGTCTGTGTATTCTAAATTAAAATATGAATCCGGCGCTCACCGGGTTCAGCGGGTTCCTGTTACAGAAAGTCAAGGGCGTGTACACACTTCAACAGCAACAGTTCTTGTTATGCCTGAAGTGGAAGAAGTGGAATATGAAATTGACCCCAAAGATCTGCGTGTGGACATCTACCATGCTTCCGGTGCCGGCGGTCAGAATGTCAATAAGGTGGCAACAGCCGTTCGGATTATCCACCTGCCGACCAATATTAAGGTTGAAATGCAGGAGGAGCGGACCCAGCAAAAAAACCGTGACAAGGCCATGAAAATTATCCGTGCCCGCGTGGCAGACCATTTTGCTCAGATTGCTCAGGATGAGCAAGATGCCGAACGTAAATCTACAGTCGGTACAGGAGACCGCTCTGAGCGCATCAGGACCTATAATTTCCCGCAAAATCGTGTAACCGACCATCGAATCGGTCTGACCCTGCAAAAGTTAGATACCATTTTAGCCGGGAAATTAGATGAAGTAATTGATGCCTTGGTCCTTTATGACCAAACACAAAAACTGGAAGAGCTGGGCAACTAATGAACTACGCTCAGGCTTTTGCTCAGTATGAAGCGGACTTAATAGCTGTCGGTGAGGAAAAAGAAGCTCTGGCCTATGTTTTTAACGATTGGAAGCATTGGAGCAAACTGGATTTTATCCTCCATCAGTCTCAGGAAATACCAGACGCTGATCTCAGACAATTAGAGAGAATTGCAGAGCTTTTAAAGCAGCACCTACCTGCTCAGTACATCACTAAAAAAGCCTACTTTGCGGATTTGACACTGACTGTTGATGAACGTGTGCTCATCCCACGTCCTGAAACCGAGGAGCTGGTTAATGTGATTTTGAATGAAAATCAAGATAAACCGATATCTGTTTTGGATATTGGGACAGGCAGCGGGGCTATTGCTATTGCACTTGCCAAAGCCAGAGAAAACTGGCGGGTGAGTGCCGCTGATATTTCCGAAGAAGCTTTGATGCTGGCTCGGAATAATGCCAAAATCAATCAGACAAAAGTAAATTTTCTGCATTCAGATGTTTTTAGTCAGATTTCAGATAAATACGATATGATTGTGTCCAATCCGCCTTACATAGCATTTGAAGATAAGGATGAAGTTGGACAAAATGTCCTGCTGCACGAGCCGCACTTAGCACTGTTTGCTGACAATGATGGCTTAGCTGTTTATCAAAAGATTGCTGAAAGTGCCGGAAAACACTTGAAAACGAGAGGCAAGATTTATTTGGAAATCGGCTATAAACAAGGGCAGTCTGTCTCTAGGATCTTTCAGGCGCATTTTCCTGATAAGCGTGTCCGGCTGTTACAAGATGTGTTTGGCAGGGATAGAATGGTTGTGATTGATGATGGATAAGATTGAGCAAGCTCTTCTGGATGGACAGGCAGTTATCCTGCCAACAGAAACGGTTTACGGTCTGTTTGCCAGAGCTCTGGATCCCAAGGCCGTTGCAAATGTTTATGCTCTTAAAAAGCGCCCGCCGGAAAAGGCTATGAATCTGAATGTCTCATCTTTAGAGGAGATTCTGGCCTTTTCCAAGGAGCCTCCTGCGTATCTGAAAGAGCTCTATGAGGCCTTTTTGCCGGGACCTCTGACAATTATTCTAAAGGCTAATGAAAAAGTACCTGTTTGGGTCAATTCAGGTCTTCCAACAGTTGGCTTCAGAGTTCCCAGCCATCCTTTAACGCTGGCCTATATTAAGAAAACAGGTCCCTTGATTGGTCCTTCTGCCAATCTGTCCGGTCGAAATAGCGGTTCAGTTTACAAGGAGATTCAATCAACTTTTTCAAATCAGCTGTTAGGTGTTCAGGATGACAAGGCTATTGGAAAAGTCGATTCGACGATTTTAGATATTTCAGGTCCGACCGCTAAAATTTTACGTCAAGGAAATATCACACAGGCCGATATTGAGGCCCGTGTAAATGCTATTCAATTTTAAGGAGAAAAAATGATTTTTGATAACGACAATTATGAAGCGTATGATGCAGAAGTATGGGAAGCCATTCATGCAGAAGAAAAGCGACAGCAAAATAATATTGAACTGATTGCTTCTGAAAATGTGGTTTCCAAGGCTGTCATGAAAGCACAGGGCTCCATTTTAACGAATAAATATGCGGAAGGCTATCCGGGCCGCCGCTATTATGGCGGGACAGAATATGTTGATGTAGCTGAGGGTTTGGCTATTGAGCGGGCTAAAAAATTATTTGGTGCTCAATTTGCCAATGTTCAGCCGCATTCCGGCAGTCAGGCCAATGCTGCAGCCTATATGGCTCTTATTAAACCCGGTGATACTGTCATGGGGCTTGACTTAGCAGCCGGCGGACACTTGACACACGGATCCCCTGTCAGCTTTTCCGGTCAAACCTATAATTTTGTCGCTTACAATGTTGACCCTGAAACAGAAGTGTTGGATTATGACCAAATTTTAGAGCAGGCCAAAGAAGTTCAGCCCAAACTGATTGTTGCGGGGGCGTCTGCTTATTCACGTGTTATTGATTTTGCTAAATTCCGCGAGATTGCGGATCAAGTCGGAGCCAAACTCATGGTTGATATGGCACATATTGCGGGTCTGGTCGCAGCAGGTCTGCATCCCAGCCCTGTACCTTATGCCCATGTGACAACAACGACTACTCACAAGACGCTTCGCGGACCGCGCGGCGGCCTTGTTTTGACTAATGACGAGGATCTGGCTAAAAAGATCAATTCTGCTATTTTCCCTGGTTTGCAGGGAGGTCCTTTAGAGCATATCGTTGCTGCCAAGGCCATCACTTTCAAGGAAAATATGGATCCAGCCTTTAAAGTTTATGCGCAAAATATTTTGGAGAACTGCCAGGCTATGGTTGAAGTTTTCAATGCGCATGATAAGTTCCGTGTTATTTCAGGAGCCAGTGAAAATCATCTCTTCCTTGTTGATGTCACACAGGTCGTTGAAAACGGCAAAGTGGCGCAGAATATTTTGGACGATGTTCACATCACCTTAAATAAAAACTCTATTCCATTTGAAAAACTGTCGCCTTTTAAAACGTCAGGTATCCGTATCGGAACAGCAGCGGTAACAGCGCGCGGCTTTGGTCCTAAAGAATGCCGCAAGGTTGCAGAGCTTATTGTCAAGACCCTTGAAAATACCGATAACGAAACTGTCTTGGAAGAAGTCCGCCGGGAAGTGAAAGTGCTGACTGATGCCTTCCCGCTGTATGAGAGTCTGGCATGATGGATTTGTATCTAAAGAAGATAGCCATTCACCAATTCACGCCGGATGATCCAGAGCTTGTTTTTGCGGATAAACTTTTGACCATCACACCTAACTTAGATGAGTATTTTCGAAAGAAATTAAGCAGGGTCTTTTCAGATGAAGCTAAGCGGGGAAAATTTGACGCTGACAATGTTTTTCTCAGCTATCTGGGTGATGATTTTTTAGAGAGCTCAAAGAAAATAGCACAGCTGTGGAAAGAAGAATTTGTCATCAGTGACAATCAAAAAACCAATGATTTGATTTTTATACAGTTTGACAAAGAAGGAAGGGAGCATTTTGCCTTCTTGCGCGTCGCCTTAAAAGAAAGCCTGACGCATATTACAGATGGCAGCGACAGCCCTATCCGCTTAACGCAAAACAATCTGCCGGGCGCTGCTCAAGCGCCTGATGAAGCTCTTATCATCAATCAGCAAAACAAACAGTACTACCTCATTGAAAAGCGCATCAAGCACAACGGCTCCTTTGCCAATTATTTTTCTGAAAACCTGCTTCAGGTTGAGCCTGAACAGTCGGTTAAAAAATCCATCAAAATGATGGAAAAGACAGCACAAAAGGTAGCTGATGATTTCAATCAGGATGATTTTGCTTTTCAATCGAAAATGAAATCAGCTATCTATAAAAACTTAGAAGAAGATCAGGAGCTGTCGCCGGAAAAATTAGCTGATCAGCTCTTTGACAGTAATCTGACAGCCCGGCTCACCTTTGTTGATGAACTGAAAGACACGATTCCCCAGCCCATTAAAGTGGCTGATATTGACCATTCCCGCCAGATAAAAAAATTAGAAAGTCAAAAGCTGTCGCTCTCAAACGGGATTGAGCTTTTGGTGCCTAACAGTGTCTATCAGGATGCCGAAGCGGTTGAATTTATTCAAAATCAAAACGGAACCTATTCTATTTTGATCAAAAATATTGAAGATATACAAAGTAAGTAATATGAAAAAAAAACTACTGAAAATCATTCTTTTAGGTCTTTTGCTGTTTATCGGCTATCAGGCTTTTACGATCTATCAGAATGTCAAAAACGTTCTTGCTTATCGTCCTATGGTTCGGGAAATCTTGGACGAAAATGATACGAGAACCAATGAAAATTTGGTGCTGGCCATGATCTATACAGAAACCAAAGGACAAGAAGATGATCTGATGCAGTCCAGTGAAAGTTCAACCGGCATCGCCAACACTATTACAGACAGCCGTGAAAGCGTCAAACAGGGAGTAACCGTCTTGTCGGACAATTTGGAAGAAGCCCAAAAGAAAAAAACAGATGCCTGGACAGCTGTTCAAGCCTATAATTTTGGGAAGAACTATATTGCCTATGTGGCTAAAAACGGCGGTAAAAACACCATTAAACTGGCCAAACGCTACTCTAAAGATGTCGTTGCTCCGAGTCTGGGAAATAAAAGCGGAGAAACCTACCGTTACTACAATTTTGTCGCACTCTTTTACGGCGGCGGTGAACTCTATAAAGACGGCGGCAATATTTATTATGCCAAGCAGGTCAAGCTCAATCTTGCTTTGATCAAGTTTGTCAGTGCCCTTTAAAGGAAAGTGAGCTGAGGATGAAACAGTTATTGATTTATTTTAAAGGCTACCTCAAAGAAACCATTTTGGGTCCTCTTTTTAAATTGCTGGAGGCTTCTTTTGAGCTTTTGGTTCCCTTAGTTATCGCCAGAATGGTGGACAGCTACATCCCTCATAATGACAAAAATCATCTTTATTTGATGATTTTCTTCCTTGTCTTACTGGCCCTTTCCAATATTATGGTAGCTATCATTGCCCAATTTTATTCTGCCAAGGCAGCTGTGGGCTATACCAAGCAGCTCAGCCGCAGCTTATTTGAAAAAATTATGCGTCTGCCCAAGGAAAATCGGGATCAGCTGACAACTTCAAGTCTGGTAACACGGCTGGTCAGTGATACCTTTCAGATTCAGACAGGGATTAATCAGTTTTTACGCCTTTTTCTGAGAGCACCGATTATCGTTTTCGGTTCTGTTTTAATGGCCTTTTTTATCAGCCCGAGAATTACCCTTTGGTTTTTCCTCATGGTTGTTGTGCTTTTTGTATTGGTCTATTTAATGTCTGTTGTGGTAAATCCCCTGTATGACAAGATTCGGCGCTTAACGGATAAAATAGTCGGACTGACACGCGAACAATTAGAAGGCAGCCGCGTTATCCGTGCTTTTGGCCAGATAGAAGCAGAAGAACAGCATTTTCAAGAGACCAACCAAGCTTATACGGATTGGCAGATTAAGACAGGCTATATTGCAACTTTAATAACACCTTTGACCTACCTGGCAGTCAATGCAACCTTGATTGTTGTAATCTGGCAGGGACAGATAGCTATTGCAGATCATCATTTGAGCCAAGGGATGCTCATTGCCTTAGTTAATTACCTGCTGCAAATTTTAGTTGAGCTTTTGAAGCTGACTATGCTGGTTTCTTCTTTAAATCAAAGTTTTATCAGTGCCCAAAGGATTGCTCAGGTTTTTGAACAAAAGGATGAAGACATAACAGCACCTTTGCCCGTTGAGTCAGCAGATGATGCTACCCTTGTCAAGGTTAATAAAATGACTTTTTCTTATCCTCAGGCAGCCAAAGCAGCCTTAAGGGATATTTCCTTTACCATTAACAAACAGGAATTTTTCGGTATTATCGGCGGAACAGGTTCCGGCAAGTCCAGTCTGATTCAGCTCTTGCTGCGTCTTTATTCGCCTCAGCAGGGTCAGGTTGCTGTTTTTAATGACGGCAGAAGCGCTCATACCATTAAAGAGTGGCGGGATTGGATCAGTCTTGTTCCGCAAAAAGCTGAACTGTTTAAGGGAAGCATCCGTTCCAATCTGACACTCGGTCTGGATAAAAAAGTAGATGACAAGGAGCTCTGGAAGGCGCTTGATATGGCACAGGCGAGTGACTTTGTCCGCCAAAAATCAGGTCAGCTGGATGCTCAGGTAGAGGCTTTCGGCCGAAATTTTTCTGGCGGCCAGCGGCAGCGGCTGACCATTGCCCGAGCTTTGCTGCATGACAGGCCCTTGCTTATTTTAGACGATGCTACCTCAGCTCTTGATTATCTGACAGAAGCAAAGCTCCTAGCTGCCATTAAAAAAAATCTGCAGCAAACAACTTTGATTATGGTTTCTCAAAGGACCAACAGTCTTTCAAAAGCAGATCATATTTTGGTACTGGATCAAGGTGAGCAGGTGGCTCTTGCCAGCCATGAAAAGCTTCTGGAAACCAGTCCGCTTTATCAGGAGATTCACTATTCACAGCATCCAAAAGAGGAGGGGCTTCAATGAAAGCAAGAAACAACAGAGATACCCTCAAACGTTTGACAGCCGGCATGCTGCAGCAAAAACTGCTGGTTGCTGCCGCCTTGCTTGGTACCTTTGTCCAAGTAGGCTTAACCGTTTATCTGCCGGTGCTAATCGGGCAGGCAGTTGATGCTGTCGTTGCTGAAAATGTCCACGAGCTTCTGCCGATGATTCTTGGCAAAATGATTTTGGTAGTTGCTCTGAACACTTTGATTCAGTGGTTCAATCCCCTTATTTACAATCGACTGGTCTTTACCTACAGTCAAAAATTGCGGCAAGAACTGATTGAAAAGCTCTACCGCCTTCCCCTGTCTTATCTGGACAGCCACTCTGCTGGTGATCTGGTCAGCCGAATGACGACAGATGTCGAGCAGCTCTCAAACGGCCTGTTGATGGTCTTTAATCAGTTTTTTGTCGGACTTCTGACAATTTTGCTGACAATTTTGACTATGGCTGAGCTGGACCTTTTCATGATGGTTCTGGTATTGGCACTGACGCCGCTTTCTTTGTTTGTGGCTCGGTTTATTGCTCAAAAAAGTTATCGCCTTTATCAAAGTCAAACAAGAGCCAGAGGCGCTTTTACGCAGCATATTGAAGAAAGCCTGCGGCAGGAAAGTTTAATTCAGACCTTTAATGCCCAAGAACAGTTCATTGAGACCTTTACGGAGCTCAATGAGAAATATGCTAACTATTCACAGGGTGCTATTTTCTATTCGTCGACAGTCAATCCCTCAACCCGCTTTATCAATGCCCTGATTTATGCGCTGTTAGCCGGTATTGGAGCTCTGCGGATTATCAGCGGAAATTTCACCGTTGGGCAGTTAACCACTTTTTTGAATTATGTCACTCAATATACTAAGCCCTTTAATGATATTTCTTCTGTGATGTCAGAATTGCAGAGCGCTCTGGCCTGTGCTGAACGTCTGTATATGATACTGGATGAAGAAGAAGCCAGAGATGAAGGACAAAAAGAATTAGAAAGTCAGTCTGTCAAGGGAGCTATCGCCTTTGATAATATCAGTTTTGGTTACAATAGCAGGCAGACCTTGATTAAAAATTTATCTGTTAGTATTCCTCAGGGCTCCAAGGTAGCAATCGTTGGACCGACAGGAGCCGGCAAATCAACCTTGATCAACTTGCTGATGCGTTTTTATGATTTGCAAAAGGGTCAGATTCTCTTAGACGATGTGCCGATAACAGCCTACAGTAAAGCTTCTTATCGGCAGCAAATCGGTATGGTTTTGCAGGAAACATGGCTGAAAACGGCGACTGTCCTTGAAAATATCGCCTTTGGCTATCCTGAGGCCAGCAGTGAACAGGTCATTGCTGCAGCCAAAGCGGCCAATGCTGATTTCTTTATCAAGCAGCTCCCCCAAGGTTATGATACCTATCTGGCAGATGCCGGGGAGTCGCTGTCACAAGGACAGCGTCAGCTTTTGACCATAGCACGGATTTTTGTCCATATCCCTAAAATCCTGATTTTAGATGAAGCAACATCCTCTATTGACACACGTACAGAAATTTTAGTTCAAGAAGCCTTTAAAAAATTGATGAAAAATCGAACCAGCTTTATCATTGCTCACCGCTTATCAACCATCCAAAGTGCGGATCTTATCTTGGTTATGGTAGAGGGTGATATTGTTGAACAAGGTACTCACAAGGACCTGATGAAGCAGCACGGTGTCTATTATCAGATGCAGACTGCCCAAGAGCATATTAGTAATTAGTAAAAGTACCCGAGAGTTAGACTCTCAGGTACTTTTTGTTTTCGTTATAATGACTGGCAATTAGCCGATAAAAGCGTTGATTTCGTTTTCAATAGCAGCAATTTTATTTTCAGCATCTGCCAATGAGCTGCCGACAGTTGCAATATAGAACTTAATTTTTGGTTCTGTTCCTGATGGACGCACAGCAATCCAAGAATCATCTGTCAAAGTATATTTGAGCACATTGCTTGGAGGTGTTGTCAGCTTTTCAACACCGGCAGCAGTGGTTGCTGTCTGTGCTTGGAAATCTTCTGTTTTGGCAATAGCAGTTGCGTTAAATTGACTAGGACCGTTATCACGGAATTTATCCATAATCTTTTTAATTTCAGCAGCCCCGTCAACACCGGACAAAGTAACTGAAATGGTCTTTTCGGCAAAGTAGCCGTACTCCTTGTAAATTTCCTCGATACCATCAGCCAAGGTCAAACCGCGGGAGCGGTAGTAGGCAGCAATTTCCGCAACGATAAGAACAGCCTGAATTGCATCTTTGTCTCGTACAAACGGCTTGATGAGATAACCGAAGCTTTCTTCAAAACCAAACATGTAGGTATGATTGTGGTGGTCCTCAAATTCCTGAATTTTTTCAGCGATAAATTTAAAGCCGGTCAGGACATTAAACATCGTCGCACCGTAGCTTTCAGCAATTTTAGTGACTAATTCGGTTGATACGATAGACTTGCAAAGTGCAGCATTGGCAGGCAGAGTGCCGGCTGTTTTATGCGCTTCAAGGATATATTTAGCAATAATAGCACCAATTTGGTTGCCGGAGAGGTTCTTGTAAGAACCGTCGGCCTGGCGGATTTCGACGCCGAGACGGTCAGCATCCGGGTCAGTTGCAACGAGGACATCGGCATCAACCTGACGTCCGAGTTCTTCGGCCAGAGAGAAAGCTTCTTGATTTTCTGGATTTGGAGACTTGACGGTTGAAAAATCAGCATCCGGAACAGCTTGCGCCTCGACAACCTGAACGGATTCAAAACCAGCTTGAGCTAAGGCACGGCGAGCCAGCATTTCGCCTGTACCGTGAAGCGGCGTATAGACAATTTTCATATCTTTGCCGTAGTCATCAATCAATTTCTGGTTGATGTTAACATCCTTAACTTCCTTCAGGTATTCAAGGTCAACAGCTTCTCCGATAACTTCAATAAGACCGGAAGCCTTACTTGCTTCTAAGTCAGCCAACTCGATTGTGAACGGATCGTCAATAGCACGAATGAAATCGGTTAGAGCATCAGCATCAGCAGGGGGCATTTGACCGCCGTCTTCACCATAGACCTTGTAGCCGTTAAATGGTGCAGGATTATGACTGGCTGTAACCATGATACCTGCAAATGTACCTAAGTGGCGCACAGCAAAGGACAGCTCTGGTGTAGGACGCAGAGATTCAAAAACATAAGCCTTGATGCTGTGCTGAGCTAAAACCTGTGCTGATTCAAAGGCAAATTCCGGAGAAAAATGGCGAGAATCATAGGCGATAGCGACACCGCGCTTTTTAACAGCTTCACCTTTGGTCTCGATTAATTTTGCCAATCCTTCGGTTGCTTGGCGGACAACATAAATATTAATGCGATTAGTACCGGCACCAATAAGCCCGCGCATACCTGCCGTGCCAAATTCAAGATTTGTATAGAAAGCATCTTCTTTGGTTTTTTCATCCATTGCAGCCAGCTCTTCGCGAAGATAGGCAGGAAGATCAGCGTAATCGAACCATTTTTGATAAGTTTCTTGATAAGCCATAATAATGCAAAGCTCCTTTTTGAAAATTTCCGTTAAATTGTTTAACCGCTTTCATTATACCACTTTCACTAAAAAAAATCACGTTTTCACGTGATTATTTTTTCAGTTTTAGCAATCGGGGAACAATAATAACGCTCAAGGCTGCAGAGATGATTAATTCAATAATCGAGTTTGCAGAAACAATGCCGGCCAGCATCGTTTGAATGTTGCCGCCATAGACAGAAGCAAAGAAAATGAAAATTCCGGTAAGGACGAAAACAGTATTGGTCGCTGAACCGACAGCACCGGCTAAGATGAGGCCGAGCTTATTTTTCAGCAGTTTATAGACGAAATAAGGGAAAATACCGATGAGAATTCTGGGCACCAAAGCCACAATCAGAGACTTGAAATTGCCGTGTTCCACAAAAGGTGAAAAAAGATAACTGGTCGGCAGCAAAATAATACTGTTATTGACAACACTGATAAGTCCCATCAGACCGCCTAAAATAGCTCCGATGCGGGGACCGTAGACGATAGAAGCGATAATAACCGGAATATGAACAATGGTTGGTTTAATGGGAACCGGCCACAAATTAAAAATAAAGCTGGAAAGCAAGTGAATAATCAGCATTACTGCAAAAAAGATGGCAATAACGGCGATATCAGATGAACTTCTTTTTTTAGTCATAGATTCTCCTTGAAAGCATAAAGTATTTTTAGTATACAGGTTTACTGTCAATCTGACAAGCTTTTCAATGACGTCTTATAAAGTGTTTTCCGCCTTTTGGATGATGGTGTCGAGATCTGCCAGAGCACCGCGTCCGACATCACCGCAAGCCAGAAGACTGGAACGAGGTTCGATTTCTTCATAGCCGAACTGCCTAAGCATGTCCATGTTATGCTGCGTGGCAGGATCGTCATACATCTTGGTATTCATTGCAGGAGCAAAGAGTTTTGGAACCTCCTGCGGCAGAGCCAAGGCAACACTGGTCACCATATTATCAGCAAAGCCGTGGGCTAAATGAGCTATCGTATTGGCAGATGCCGGTGCCAGTAAGAATAAGTCGGCTTTTTTGGCCAGTTCAATATGATTAACAGCCTGTGGATCATTCTCTTGCATCACATCCGTATGGACAGGATTTTTTGATAAAACCTGCAGCGTTAAAGGTGTGATAAACTGAGTTGCAGCTTTTGTCATTAAAACATTGACATTGTAGCCTGATTTTGTCAGCCGGCTGGTTAAATCAGCAGCTTTATAAGCCGAGATGCTGCCGGAAACAGCCAGCAATATAGTCTTAGTCATTTTCAGTCACCTTCTCAAAAATTAAATCAGCAATTTCAGCCTTTGTCTGCGCTTTGTAAGCCGCAGTCTTATCCAAGAGATAGGCTGTGTGCCGCTCAGCTGAAATTTGAGTTAAATCATTTGCCAGAACATAATCCATTTGATTACGGTCTAGGCTGGTGCGCGCTACCTGAAAGAGCTCTTTTTTATCGACATTTACCAACAGTTTAAATCCAATTAATTTTATGGCCGGATTCCACTGTTTGACCAAACCGATAACTTTGGGAGTCTTCTTCAAAAAAAGCACCTGATAGTCTGCCTGGGATGAGATTTTGGTCTGTGTATTTTTCTTGGTCAAAAACTGCTTCAGATTGTCGGCAAGTTCGACTTCTTCCAAATCTGTCATATAAACAGGCGTATAGTCAGATACTGCCATGCTGTGAATTAGGACATCATGTGTTTTAACTAAGGGTTCCAAAGTGTCAATCAAACTGGCAACTGTGGAGACTTCCAGAATCGAAAGTCTTTCTTGTTTAGGAGGCTTTACGGCAGAAGCAGTAGTCACCAAGGTGACTTGGTGATCTGCTGCCAAAAAACGCTCTGCTATCTGTTTTCCCAGACGGCCTGTTGAGTGGTTGGTAATTCCCCTTACTTGGTCAATTTTTTCCGTTGTTCCGCCGGATGTAATCAAAATTTTCATAGTGTTATTTTACTGTAAATTTAAGATTTAGTAAATTAAAAAAGATTGTGAGAGAAATTCTGCTCAAAACCGATTGACAGCTGGAGTATTTTTTGAAATCAATATAAAATCCGAACATTATTAATTATCTATCTAAATAAAGTGCGTTTTTTATTATTCTTTGTTATAATAAAGAAAAAATATAAATGGGAGCTATCATGAAAACGGATATTGAAATCGCACAGAGTGCTGAACTTAAGCCCATCGCTGAAGTGGTTAAACCACTGGGAATTGACTTTGACGACCTCGAACTTTACGGCAAATATAAGGCTAAATTGACCTTTGACAAAATTAAAGCAGTTGAGAAAAACACGCCGGGGAAACTAATCCTGGTGACTGCTATCAACCCAACTCCAGCCGGTGAAGGGAAGTCAACTGTAACTATCGGACTTGCGGATGCTCTCAATAAAATCGGCAAAAAAGCGATGATTGCCATTCGTGAACCTTCTTTAGGGCCGGTCATGGGAATCAAGGGCGGTGCTGCCGGCGGCGGCTATGCTCAAGTCCTGCCCATGGAAGATATTAATCTGCATTTCACAGGTGATATGCATGCTATAACAACCGCTAATAACGCTTTAGCAGCATTCATTGACAACCATCTGCATCAAGGAAATGAATTGGGAATTGATCAGCGCCGCATTATTTGGAAACGCGTCCTCGACCTCAATGACCGTGCCCTGCGCCATGTGACTGTAGGATTGGGCAGTCCGGTCAACGGCATTCCGCGCGAAGATGGTTTTGACATTACGGTTGCCTCTGAAATCATGGCTATTCTTTGTCTGGCAACAGACCTTGAAAATCTTAAAAAGCGTCTGTCCAATATTATGATCGGTTACCGCTATGACAGAACACCCGTTTACGTCCGCGATCTGAAAGTGCAAGGGGCACTGGCTCTGATTCTGAAAGATGCTATCAAGCCTAATTTAGTCCAAACTATTTACGGAACGCCGGCCTTTGTTCACGGCGGCCCATTTGCCAATATCGCTCATGGCTGCAACTCTGTTCTGGCAACTGCGACAGCTCTGCGTTTGGCTGACTATACGGTAACAGAGGCCGGATTCGGTGCTGACCTTGGTGCTGAAAAATTCCTTGATATCAAAACGCCTAATCTGCCTGCAAGTCCGGATGCTGTTGTTATTGTCGCTACAATTCGCGCACTTAAAATGAATGGCGGCCTTGCTAAGGATGCTTTAAGTGAAGAAAATACAGCAGCTGTTAAAGCAGGTTTTGCCAATTTGGCCCGCCATGTTGAAAATATCCGCAAGTACGGTATTCCTGCGGTTGTAGCTATCAATGAATTTGTAACGGATACCGCAGAAGAAATTGCTCTTTTGCGGGAACTGTGCGCTGAAATTGATGTTCCTGTCGAGCTGGCAAGTGTCTGGGCCAAGGGAGCCGAAGGCGGCGTCGAGCTGGCAGAAACGATTGTCAAAACAATTGATGAGAAACCGGCTGACTATATACGTTTGTATGACAATGATTTAACCATTGAAGAAAAAATCACTAAGATTGCCCGTGAGATTTACCGGGCTGACAAGGTTGTCTTTGAAAAGAAAGCTAAAACTCAGATTGCACAAATTGTTAAAAACGGCTGGGACAAGCTGCCGATTTGCATGGCTAAAACGCAGTACAGTTTTTCTGATGACCCTAGTCTTTTAGGCGCACCGACCGGCTTTGATATCACCATTCGTGAATTAGTTCCTAAATTAGGTGCCGGATTTATTGTAGCCCTGACAGGTGATGTGATGACTATGCCGGGTCTTCCTAAAAAGCCGGCAGCGCTCAACATGGATGTCGCTGCTGACGGAACGGCGCTTGGATTGTTTTAAGGGAAAGTGGGTAACATTTCATTTAAGAAAAGCGAATTGAAATAAAATTCAGTTCGCTTTTCTTTGCCCTTTTGAAAGTATGCTGTCAATTATTTTCTTGATTTTAAAAAACTTGAAACATAATTTTCCCCTATTTTTCCGAAAAATATGATAGAATAACGGTTCAAGTTAATAAAGAAAGTACTGCAAATGAAAAAGAAACTGTTGCTTATCGGTCTGATAACAGCTTTTGCTGGGGCCTTGACCTTTTTTTACTATCAAAGCCAGGCTAATGCTCTAAATAAAGTGAATTATATTCAATCACAGACGCCGACAATTTTCTTTCATGGCTATGGAAGCAGTGCCCATGCGGAAACGCATATGGTAGAAGCTGCCAAAAGTGCCGGTGTCACAAAAACGGTTATCCTTGCCAATGTTGATCGAAAAGGAAAGGTTACTTTAGCTGGAGACATCCCTAAAAATGCTGTCAATCCGATTGTTAAGGTCAATTTTGCAGATAATCGCAACACCGATTATGCAGTTGATGGCGGCTATGCTAAAGCAGTTGTCAGTAAGCTCCAGGCTGTTTATCATTTTAAGAAAATGAACATGGTAGGGCATTCCATGGGCAATATGGCTATTCATTTTTACCTGCTGGCTAACGCTCAAAATAAAAAACTTCCTCAGCTGCAAAAACAAGTCGATATTGCCGGACATTTTGATGGTATTAGAGGCTATGAGCTGCCAGAAGGGCTGACCGTAGACAGCAAAACAGGACGTCCCAATAAGATGACCTCAGCATATCAGCGTTTGCTGAAACTGCGCAGGCGTTATCCCAAAAACCAAGTGCATGTTTTGAATCTCTACGGTGACATAGGTGATGGTTCTGATGGTTTAGTTACCAATGAGTCTTCTCGCACACTGAAATACCTCATTGCTGACCGAGCAAAATCATATAAAGAGCATCGCTTTACCGGCGAGTTAGCAAGTCACAGTAAATTACATGAAAATCCTCAATTGGATAAGCTTCTTATTGATTTCCTCTGGGGAAAATAGTTTTTTAATTACTGGAAAAGAAACGCACCAACTTGATGATTACTCTCGTTGGTGTTTTTTCATGGGGCAAGCAGGAGCACTTGCTATAGTTATTAGCTATATATCTGTATGAGAAAAATATAATTTACAACTATATAGTCCCTTGGTAAAATAGCCTTATCAAAACAAACGAGGTTAATAAAATGACGAAAAAATATTTTGAACATGTCGGTTCTTTTCTTCGCCCGGCTGAATTAAAAGAAGCCCGCCAAGCATTTGAAAGCGGAAAAATTTCCCGAGAAGAATTGACGGCCATAGAAGATCGCTTAATCACAGATTTAGTGGATAAAGAAGTCGCTGCCGGACTTGAAAAAGTGACAGATGGAGAATTTCGGCGTGCGAACTGGCATGTGGACTTTTTCTGGGGATTTGACGGTATTGAACGTTCTCAGTATGGCCAAGGGCTCTTGTTTCAAGGGGTTGAAACCAACGACGACTCGGCAGTTGTCAGTGGAAAAATCCGTTTTGTAAAAGATCACCATCCATTTATCCAGCATTATCAATTTTTAAAGAAACTGGCAGACGAACGCGGTGTAGAGGCTAAAATAACCATACCCGCTCCCGCTCAGTGTTTAGTCGAATTGCAAAGGGGTAAAAATATCGAACAAGCTTTGGCTGTCTATCCTGACCAGCAAGAACTCATTGAGGATTTAGCAACAGCTTATCATCAGGCTATCCTCGCTTTTTATGAAGAAGGTGCCCGAACTGTCCAATTAGATGACTGCACCTGGGGTATCATCATGGATGATGAGTTTTATAAGACGGTTACCAAAGGAGAAGTAGACAAGGACGCTATTCGCGAAGGCCTTCTTTACATCAATAATAAGGCTTTGGAAAATCTTCCGGATGATTTGACCATCAACACTCATATTTGCCGCGGCAATTATCAATCAACTTATGCGACCAGCGGTCCTTATACAGCTGTTGCTGAAACACTGTTTGGACGTGAAAATGCCACATCCTATTTTCTGGAATATGATACTGATCGAGCTGGCGGATTTGAACCTTTAGCAGCTTTTAAAAATCCTGATAAGGTGGCTGTACTGGGACTTATTACTACCAAAGACGGCCAATTGGAAGATAAGGAGGCTATCATCAAACGCATTCGCGAAGCTCAAAAGGTTTTGCCGCTGGACCAACTTTGGCTGGCCACACAGTGCGGCTTCGCTTCAACCCAAGAAGGTAACCTTATCACCGAACAGGATCAGTGGAAGAAGCTGGCTCTGGTAAAGGAAATTCTCGACGAAGTTTGGGGATGACAGCCTACTGCGAACTGATACATATCCGATAAGACATGAGAAGTACCCTCTGAAAAATTTTCAGAGGGTCTTTGGTTATGATTTGCAGCCATATGGTAACAACAGTCTGAATTTAGCGGATGTCAGGTTTGGGTTTGAAATCCTTATTTTAGGACTTTCCGATAATTTATCATACGAAAAATCATCAAACAGCACTTGCTAAAAAAGTTCGCAAATATATGACAAAACTGGCTAGCTATCAAGTTTTAGTGGACTAAGAGCATGTTAAAACCCCATCAGAAATAATTTTCTGATGGGGTTTTAACGGGGGACCAAATCAATTTAGTTCTATTTTCACATTTTATAACACTTAGAAATGCTGTTAAACCAACCATTTCATTTCAAATTAGTTTAGCCATTTATTCCCATTCAACCGTTGCCGGCGGTTTGCTGGTGATATCGTAAACGATGCGGTTGACGTGGTCAACTTCATTGACAATGCGAACAGAAATTTTTTGAAGAACATCCCAAGGGATACGGGCGAAGTCCGCTGTCATACCATCGATAGACGTAATAGCCCGAATGGCGATAGTATAGTCATAAGTGCGGCCGTCTCCCATAACACCGACCGAACGGACACCTGTATTGACTGTGAAATACTGCCAGATGTCTCTGCTCAAACCTGCTGCAGCAATTTCTTCGCGGAGAATAGCATCGGATTCACGGACGGTTTCTAATTTTTCTGCGGTGATTTCTCCCATGACACGGATAGCAAGACCCGGTCCCGGGAAAGGCTGGCGCCAGACAATTTCATCAGGCATACCAAGGGCAGTGCCAAGTGCCCGGACTTCATCTTTGAAGAGTGTGTTCAAAGGTTCAATCAGCTCAAACTGCATATCATCCGGCAGACCGCCGACATTGTGGTGTGATTTGATGGTTTGAGCAGTTTCGGTCCCTGATTCGATAACGTCTGTGTAGAGTGTTCCCTGAGCTAGGAAATCAACACCTTTGAGTTTGCTGGCTTCATCATCAAAGACATAGACAAATTCATTGCCGATGATTTTTCGTTTCTTTTCGGGATCTTCCACACCGGCTAAAAGGTCTAAAAAGCGGTTTGAAGCGTCAACTCGGATGATATTGAGACCGAATTTGCCGCCGAGCATTTCCATAACTTGGTCGCCTTCACCTTTGCGAAGCAAGCCGTGATCAACAAAAATACAGGTCAGCTGATCACCGATAGCCCGCTGCAAAAGAACGCCGACAACTGATGAGTCAACTCCGCCCGAAAGTCCCAAAAGAACCTTGCGGCTGCCGACTTGCTCACGGATTTTTTGAATTTCCATGTCAATGAAATTATCCATGGACCAATCTCCTTTGCCGCCGCAGATATTAAGAGCAAAATTGCGCAGGATGTCATTGCCGTAAACGGAATGACGGACTTCAGGGTGAAACTGGATGCCAAAAATTTTCTTGTCGGTATTTTCAATAGCCGCATAAGGGCAGTCTGTAGAATCACCGATAAGCTCAAATCCCTGTGGAATCTCGGTAACAGCATCGCCGTGGCTCATTAAAACAGTCTGCTCTTTAGGTGTTCCATTAAAGAGCTCTGAATCAGCTGCTAAACGAAGAAGCGACTGACCGTATTCGCTGTTTCCGGTCTGACCGGCCGGAAGGACCTTACCGCCGAGTTTATCTGTCAGCAGCTGCATGCCGTAGCAGATTCCAAGAATGGGAATGCCGAGTTCAAAAATACCTTCATCAATTCCAAAAGCGTCATCAGCATAAACAGAATTCGGTCCCCCGGATAGGATAATACCGATGGGGTTAATAGCCCGAACTTCATCAGCTGTGATTCGGTGGTTTCTCAGCTCTGAGAAGACACCGAACTCGCGGATGCGGCGGGCAATAAGCTGATTGTACTGGCTGCCGTAGTCAAGTACAATGATTTTTTGAATGTCTTTAATGTCAGTCATTGTCTCCCTTTCTTTCACTGTTTCACTAGGCCAGCTAGCAAAGACATAATCACTTTATTTTAGCACAATTTGCAGAATTTGACAGCAGATTTTCAGGAAAACCTGGCCAGAAAGCTCAGTCAGCAGTCAGGAGCTTTTGCAAAAGGTCTGTAAATTTGGTACTATAAATACAAAACCGTTTTATTGACAAGGAGAAAGGATGCTACCAGCTTATATTCGGATCCATGATCAGATTAAAAAGGAGATTGATGAAGGTCTGTGGAAAATCGGTACCCGCCTGCCCAGTGAGCGCGATCTGGCAGACCGCTTTGAAGTCAGTCGGATGACACTCAGACAGGCTATAACGCTGCTTGTTGAGGAGGGGATTTTAGAGCGCCGTGTGGGAAGCGGTACTTATGTTGCCAGCAGCCGTGTCCAAGAAAAGATGCGGGGAACAACCAGCTTTACTGAAATTGTCAAATCACAAGGCAAAACACCTTCAACGAAAGTCGTTTCCTATAAGCGGGTACACCCGAGCGAGCAGGAAATTAAATTTTTGGACGTTAAGCCCAACGCCTACGTGATTCGGATGGAGCGTGTGCGGTATGCGGACGACATTCCCGTTGTTTTTGAAGTAGCAGCGATCCCTGAAAAAATTATAAAGAATTTCAAAAAAGAAGATATTACCAAACATTTCTTTCAGACCCTGACAGATAACGGCTTTGTCATCGGTAAGAGCCAGCAGACTATTTCGGCCAGCAATGCCAGCGAAACGACTGCGGATTATCTGGCGATTTCGCGCGGTCATGCGGTTTTAAGCCTGACACAGATTTCCTTTTTTGAAGATGGCAGGCCGTTTGAGTATGTCCGCAGCCAGTATGTCGGCGATCGTTTTGAATTTTATCTAGAGAATAAGTAGAGTAAGTATAATGGCAGCAAAAGAAAAAATGGTCAGCAATCCTCGCTATCAAAAAGTAGCTATCGGAATTGCTCAACGTATTGTTGATGGTAAATTTCCTCTGGGGCAAAAATTAAAATCCCGTTCAACCCTTTCCAGCTATTTCAATGTTTCTCCTGAGACTGCCCGAAAGGCAATCAATGTACTGGCTGATTTAGATATCGTTTCAGTCAAGCAGGGAAGCGGGGTTATTGTTGTTTCCAGGGACAAGGCAATTGAATTTTTAGAGCAGTTTGAGGCCACTTCAGGCTTACGGGAAATTAAGCAGAATATTCAGGCCAGTTTAACAAGACAAAAAGAAGAGCTGGAAGCGATGAATGAGATGGTTGAAGTATTTTTATCACAGGCCAGTCTGATTCGCAAGAAATTTCCCTTTGAACCGTTTGAATTGGTTCTTGATAGTAACAGCTCTAACCTTGATAAAAGCTTAGTGGATTTGAATTTGTGGCATCAGACGGGAGCAACAGTAGTAGCTCTTAAAAGTCAAGGAGAGCTGCTTTTATCGCCGGGACCCTATGCTACCGTCAGAAAAGGCGATACTCTTTATTTTGTCGGTGATGACCGCTCTTTTTCTCGGATGAAAAATCTTTTTGACATTTTATGACACAATAATTTAATAAATATTGCAGGCGTCTGCCTGCCTTTCTCTTTGACATACTGACCATATAATTATATAATAGTGTGGTCAGTTGATTTTTGGAAATAGATTAGAAATGAGGGATATACTTGAACAAACTTGAAGTCAAGCATCTCACCAAAATTTTTGGTAAAAAGCAAAAAGCAGCGCTTGAGATGATCAAAAAACAAAAAAGCAAGACAGAAATTTTAGAACAAACAGGCGCTACAGTAGGTGTCTATGATGTCAGTTTTGATGTCAAAGAAGGTGAGGTTTTTGTCATTATGGGACTTTCCGGCTCAGGGAAGTCAACCCTGATTCGGCTTTTAAACCGCTTAATTGAACCTTCCTCAGGAGATATCTACATCAACGGCAGTGATATATCTAAGATGAATGCCGAAGAACTCCGTGAAGTCAGACGGCATACACTGAATATGGTGTTCCAAAATTTCGGACTCTTTCCTCACAAAACCATTTTAGAAAACACGGAATTTGGTTTGGAGCTGAGAGGCGTTCCTAAAGAAGAACGGGTTGAACTGGCTGAACGTGCTCTTGACAATTCGAATCTGCTGGCTTTTAAAGATCAGTATCCGAATCAGCTTTCCGGCGGTATGCAGCAGCGTGTTGGTTTAGCGCGTGCTCTGGCTAATGATCCTGAGATTCTTTTGATGGACGAAGCTTTCTCGGCTTTGGATCCGTTGATCCGTAAGGAAATGCAGGATGAACTGCTGGACTTGCAAGAAAAGGTTCAAAAGACAATTATCTTCATTACTCACGATCTGAATGAAGCGCTGAGAATCGGCGATCGTATTGCCCTGATGAAGGATGGGCAAATCATGCAGATTGGTACCGGTGAAGAAATTTTGACCAAACCGGCTAATGATTTTGTCCGCGAATTTGTTGAAGATGTTGACCGTTCTAAAGTGTTAACAGCTCAAAATATCATGATCAAACCGCTGACAACAGCTATTGAAGTTGACGGTCCTCAGGTGGCTCTGACAAGAATGCACAATGAAGAAGTCAGCATGCTGATGGCTACTGACCGCCGCCGTCAATTAGTAGGATCGGTCACTGCAGAAGCTGCTATCGAAGCAAGACGCAAAGGACTTTCTTTGGCCGATGTCGTTGACCGCGATGTGCGAACAGTTTCTAAAGATACTGTTATTACAGATATTATGCCTCTGATTTATGACTCAGCTGCACCAATCGCAGTTACGGATGATAATAACCGGCTTTTAGGTGTCATTATCAAGGGCCGTGTTATCGAAGCTCTCGCTAACACCAGAGATGATGCAGAAGGAGGGGAAGAATAGTTTTGAATGTACTTTTGATAGGAAAATTACCTGTTGCTGATTGGATTGAAGGATTCACCAACTGGCTGACACACACCTTTTCTGGTTTATTTAACTTAATCCAGTCGGTCGGGAACTTTATCATGGATGGGATTACCAATACCCTGTCATTTATTAATCCTTTGCTCTTAATTGTTTTAGTGACCGCTGCCGCCTTTTTCTTAGCTGGAAAGAAGTGGACACTGCCGTCATTTACCCTGCTCGGCCTGCTCTTTATCTATAATCAAGGCCTGTGGGGAGATTTGATCAATACGTTCACCTTAGTTCTGGTATCCAGTTTTGTTTCCATTGTTATCGGGATTCCTTTGGGAATTTGGATGGCAAAGAATGATACCGTTAAACAAGTGATCAACCCTATTTTGGACTTCATGCAGACCATGCCTGCCTTTGTTTACCTGATACCGGCTGTTGCTTTCTTTGGTATCGGTATTGTTCCGGGGGTATTTGCTTCTGTTATCTTTGCCTTGCCTCCGACTGTTCGGTTTACCAATCTTGCTATTCGCGAAATTCCGACAGAGCTGATTGAAGCAGCGGATGCTTTTGGCAGCACTCCAAGGCAAAAATTGTTCAAGGTTGAGCTGCCCTTAGCCAAAAATACAATTATGGCCGGTGTTAACCAGACGATTATGCTGGCGCTTTCCATGGTTGTTACAGGTTCTATGATCGGAGCACCCGGTCTTGGCCGCGGTGTCCTGTCTGCCCTGCAGCATGCTGACATCGGTTCAGGTTTCGTCAATGGACTGGCTTTGGTTATCTTAGCAATTATCATTGACCGCTTCAGTCAGACTGCCAACCAAAAAGTCACAGATGCTAAGAAGAAATCTTCAAAAGCAAATACTTACATTGCTGTCGCAGCTCTTGCATTATTTGTTTTTTCTGCCCTTGCCCGTGTATTTGTGCAAGGCAACTCAGCAGGTGCCGGACAGACAGTCAAGCTGACCTATGTTGAATGGGATTCAGAAGTTGCTTCTACCAACGTATTAGCTCAGGTTTTGGAAAAACAGGGGTATAAAGTAGAAATGACGCCGCTTGACAATGCTGTTATGTGGCAGTCAATCGCTAAAGGTGAAACCGATGCTACCGTCAGCGCTTGGCTGCCAAATACGCATGCAGACCAATACAAGAAGTATAAGCAGGATGTTGTTGATCTAGGATCAAATCTTAAAGGTGTTAAGCTGGGTCTTGCTGTACCAACTTATATGAAAAATGTCAACAGCATTGAAGATTTAAGCGACCAAGCCGATAAAAAAATTACAGGTATTGAGCCTGGTGCCGGTATCATGAAATCTGCTCAAAAGGCACAAAAAGCCTATAATAATCTGTCTGGCTGGGAAGTCGTGTCTTCTTCAACAGGAGCTATGACGACCAGTTTGGATCAAGCGTATAACAGTAAAAAAGAAATTGTTGTTACCGCTTGGTCGCCTCACTGGATATTTGCCAAGTATAAGTTAAAATACTTAAAGGATCCTGAAAAATCCTTCGGCAGCAGCGAAAGTATTCATTCAATTACCCGCAAGGGGCTGAAAAAGGATATGCCTGAGGTTAATAAAATTATCGACAGCTTTAATTGGTCGCAGAGCGATATGGAATCGGTCATGCTCGATATCAGTAACGGTACTTCTCCTGAGAAAGCTGCTAAAAAATGGATAAAAAATCATCCTAAAAAAGTTGCTTCTTGGACAGACAGTAAATAAAATGATTTGCCGTATATAAAAATATAATGAGGTTAGGAATGAACTGCAGCCTCGATCGTTAGATTTTCTGTCTGACTTTTGAGGCGTCGTTCGGCTCTAATCTCATTTTATTTTCTTCACCGGATGATTTTAGGGCTCAAATATGATAAAATAAAGCTTATGGAAATTGAAAAAACCAATCGTATGAATGCCCTTTTTGAGTTTTATGCAGCGCTGCTGACAGATAAGCAGATGAACTACATTGAGCTCTATTACGCTGATGATTACAGTCTGGCTGAAATTGCCGAAGAATTCAAGGTCAGCCGCCAGGCAGTCTACGATAATATTAAGCGGACTGAAAAAATTTTAGAGGATTACGAGATGAAACTGCATATGTATTCTGATTATATTGTTCGCAGTGAAATTTTTGATGATCTTTTGGATAAGTATCCCGAGGACGCTTATCTGCAGGAAAAAATTTCTGTTCTCATCAGTATTGACAATCGAGATTAATGTTCTAGTATTTCCAATAATAAGGAGAAAAATAAATGGCTTTTGAAAGTTTAACAGAACGCCTGCAAGGTGTTTTTAAAAATCTACGCGGCAAGAGAAAACTCTCAGAAAAAGATGTTCAGGAAGTCACCAAAGAAATCCGTCTGGCCCTTCTTGAAGCTGACGTTGCTCTTCCGGTTGTAAAAGATTTTATCAAGCGTGTGCGTGAGCGTGCTATCGGACATGAAGTCATCGATACATTAGATCCGTCGCAGCAAATTATCAAAATTGTTGACGAAGAGCTGACGGCAATTTTGGGGTCTGAAACAGCTGAACTTGAAAAATCCCCTAAGATTCCGACAATCATTATGATGGCCGGACTTCAAGGGGCAGGTAAGACCACCTTTGCCGGAAAACTGGCTAATAAGCTGGTCAAAGAAGAAAATGCCCGGCCGCTGATGATTGCTGCTGATATTTACCGGCCGGCTGCCATTGACCAATTAAAAACGCTCGGGCAGCAAATTAATGTACCTGTTTTTGAAATGGGAACAGATCACACGGCAGTTGAGATTGTAAGGGAAGGTCTGGCTCAGGCTAAAGAAAATCGCAATGACTATGTCTTAATTGATACAGCAGGGCGGCTGCAAATTGATGAAAAGCTTATGGCTGAACTGAGAGATGTCAAAGCCTTGGCCGATCCCAATGAAATTCTCTTAGTTGTCGACAGTATGATCGGGCAGGAAGCTGCCAATGTAGCTCGAGAGTTTAACAATCAGCTGGAAATAACCGGTCTTGTTCTGACTAAGATTGACGGCGATACACGCGGCGGTGCAGCGCTTTCTATCCGGCAAATTACCGGCAAACCGATTAAATTTACAGGTACCGGAGAAAAGATTACTGACATTGAAACCTTCCATCCGGATCGGATGTCTTCGCGTATTCTGGGTATGGGAGACCTTCTGACCCTGATCGAAAAGGCCAGTCAGGACTATGACGAGCAAAAATCAGCAGAACTTGCTGAAAAAATGCGCGAAAACACCTTTGATTTCAATGATTTCATTGATCAGTTAGACCAAGTGCAAAATATGGGGCCGATGGAAGATATTCTTAAAATGATTCCGGGAATGGCTAATAATCCTGCACTTGCTAATGTTAAGGTTGATGAGCGTGATATTGCCAGAAAACGAGCTATGGTATCATCAATGACTCCTGCTGAACGTGAAAATCCGGATCTTTTGAATCCCAGCCGGCGGCGGCGGATTGCAGCAGGATCGGGCAACACCTTTGTTGATGTTAACAAGTTTATCAAAGACTTCAATCAGGCCAAAAAAATGATGCAGGGCGTTTTGTCTGGCGATATGAATAAAATGATGAAGCAAATGGGTCTTAATCCTAATAATATGCCTAAAAATATGGATGCATCTGCCCTTGACGGAATGATGGGGCAGGGCGGAATGCCTGATATGTCAGCTCTCGGCGGCAACATGGATATGGGTCAGATGTTTGGCGGTGGCTTCAAAGGCAAAGTCGGAGAATTTGCCATGAAGCAATCTATGAAAAAGATGGCTAAAAAAATGAAGAAGGCCAAGAAAAGAAGAAGATAGCAGTCACAAGGATTCTTGCCATTTGATAGTGTCTTTGCCGGAATTGTCACTGAGACAGACATTTTATAAAATTTCCGTTATAATAGACATTTTATAAAATTTCCGTTATAATAGACATTATAAGGAGGAATAAAATGACCCATATTGCGATTATTGGAGATATTATTGCTTCGCGAGAAATAAAAGATCGGCCTGAAAGTCAAGAAAAACTTCAGGAAATTTTAAATCAGATCAATTCCCGCTATCAAGCTGTGCTGGAATCTCCCTTTACCATAACGACAGGGGATGAATTTCAAGCTTTGCTGTGCCCCAATACACAGATTTTCCAGATTATTGATGATATTGCGATGGGGTTTCAGCCCTACCAAATCAGGTTTGGAATTGGAGCGGGCAGTATGCTGACAGCTGTTAATCCTAAGCAAAGCATCGGTTCGGACGGTCCTGCCTACTGGCATGCCAGAGCTGCCATTGATTATATCCATGATAAGAACGACTATGGCAGCAATCATTTGGCGGTAGCTCTGGATGATACCTTTGCTGCCCGGCAAATCAATGCTGTCTTAGCTGCCTGTGAATTTATTAAGTCAAAATGGACGGCTACTCAGGCTGAGCTGCTTATCGGTCTGCTGCGCAAAGGAATTTATGAAGAAAAGTTTTCTCACAAGGAGATGGCCGAGCTGCTTCAGTTAAGCCCGAGCAGTTTTAACAAACGTCTCAAATCCGGCGGTTTAAAAATTTACCTGAGAAATAAAAAAGCAGCTGTCGATTTATTGCTAAGTGCTATTGAAACTAAAGGAGAAGCGGCAGATGATTCATTTTAATCTTGTATCTCACTTTCTGTCGCATAACCCTATGCTGACAGTGTTCCTCATTGCCCATTTTTTAGCTGATTTTCAATGGCAAAGCCAAAAAATGGCAGATTTGAAGTCTTATGATTGGCGGTATTTGTGTAAGCATCTTTGCATTGTTGCTCTGCCTTTGATTGTTATCAGTCTTTGTGTCCCGCACGCTTTTGCTATGGCACTGCTGGTTTTTGCCAGCCATGCGGTGATTGACAGTGCTAAATTTTTGTTCTATCCTTTTTACCATAAGCGGCAGTTGGATAAGGCTGCTTTTCTTCTTGATCAGGCGATGCATCTTTTGGCGATTACCACGATTTATCTGTTTAGTGAACCGATCACTGTTGAATGGGTAAGCGATATGCAGCACGGTCTTAAGCTGATTTTGTTTGTGGTTCTTATTACCAAACCGATTAATATCATCTTTAAGCTGTTTTTCAGCAAGTATCAGGTAAAAAATACCAATGATGATGAAACCATTACAGGAGCAGGGGCAACCATCGGTTTGTTGGAACGTTTGATTATGGGAATATTTCTTCTATTTGGCCAGTTTGCCTCTATCGGTCTGGTTTTTACGGCCAAGTCAATTGCCCGTTATGATAAAATTTCTAAAAATCAGGCTTTTGCAGAATACTATCTCATAGGCTCCCTCTTCAGTATTATCAGTGTTTTGGCAGTCTATGCCCTTTGCCTAATATGATTAAATGGCTTCTACCGGGTACCGGTAGAAGCCTCTTTGATTTTTACTGAGAAAATATAGGAACAAATACGAATAGTAGTAGTGGAGGGTAAATGAATGTACAGTATAGAATTTACAAAAGAAGCTCTGCTGCCGCGGGAGCGCCTACTGACTTATGGTCCTGAAAGCCTCAGCAATCAGGAGCTGTTGGCGATTATACTAAGGACCGGTAACAGAAAAGACCATGTTTTAAATTTGTCCAACAACATTTTAGAGCGTTTGGACAGCATAGCTGATTTTCGCACCTTATCAATTGAGGAACTGCAGACGATTGCAGGTATCAGTCAGTTGAAGTCAATAGAAATCAAGGCCATTCTGGAATTTTCGAAGAGAATTAATCAATCAGAATATAGTTTTAAAGAACGCATTTTAAGCAGCGAACGCTTAGCAAAAGTCATGATGGCCGAACTGGGCGATAAAAGACAGGAACATCTGGTTGCCATTTATCTTGATACACAGAACCGTATTATCAAAAAGAAAATCATTTTTATCGGCAGCGTCAGGCGTTCTGTTGCCGAACCCAGGGAAATTCTGCACTATGCCTGCAAAAGTATGGCAACCTCGCTTATCGTTGTCCATAACCATCCTTCAGGTTCAACCTATCCCAGTGAAAATGACTTGGCGTTTACAGAAAAAATAAAACGATCCTGTGATGATTTAGGAATCGTTTTTTTGGATCATATTATAGTCGGGAAGAAGGAATATTACAGTTTCCGTGAAGAGACGGATCTTATTTAAAGTTCATTAACGACGTAGTCAAAAAGTTTTTGATCTTCTTCTCGTGACTCAAACAACAGTTCAGGGTGCCATTGAACCCCCAAAAAATTAATATCGGGATTAGTAGATGTTACTGCTTCAATAGTGTCATCAGCAGGATCATAGGCAATGACTTCTAAGTCATCGGCCAGCCGTTTGATGCTCTGATGATGAAAGGAATTAATAGAGGCAGAAGTACCGTAAATTTTTTCCAAGGCAGTATCAGCCTTTATCAGCATGTTTTGGCTGAGATAGTCACTCGGTTCGTCTTGCCAGTGGTCTTCTATATCTTGGTTGAGTGTTCCTCCCAAAGCAATATTCATCAGCTGTGTGCCCCTGCAGACAGAGAAAATCGGTTTTTCCTGTTTAATGGCTTCTTCAACAAGAGCAAATTCGAACAAATCACGCGCTAAATAAAAATCATCGTCGCTGGTATCCTTATCTTCCCCATAAAAAACAGGGTCGACATTTTGACCGCCTGTTAAAATAAGCTTGTCAACCATGGAAACATAAGATGCGGCAAGATCCGGCTCACTGACAGGAATCACGAGCGGAAGACCGCCGGCTTTCTGTACTCCCTTAACATAGCCGGATGGTGTATAGGACCACAGTATATCAGGAAATTTTGCGTGTGGTCTTTCATTACCCGAAATACCGATAATTGGTCTGGATTTGGTCATAGACCCTCCTTACTTTGTCAATTCTTCGAATTTTTTTCTTGATTCATAAAATATAATAGCGTCTGTAATTCGCTGGTTAAATCAACATACTGAGCAACAACTCCCTTTGGAAGTGACAGGTGAACCGGTGAAAAGCACAAAATTCCTTTGATACCGGCTTCAACCAACGTATCAGCAACTTCCTGGGCTTTGCTGCTGGGAACAGTCAAAATTGCTGTTTTAACATCTGTTCCGGCTAATTTTTCCTTGATACTGGAAATACCGTAAATGGGGACACCGTCATCAGTGAGCTGGCCAACCTGCTCATTGTCGTCGGTGTCAAAAGCCATAGCTATTTTCATCTTATTGCGCTCATGAAAACGATAATGGAGAAGAGCACGGCCGATATTGCCGACCCCGACAAGCAACACATTAGTCGTAGAAGTGTCGTTGAGAATATCTGCAAAAAAATTCATTAATTTTTTGACATCATAGCCAAAACCGCGGCGTCCCAGCTCGCCAAAATAAGAAAAATCACGGCGAACGGTTGCTGAATCAATACCAATCGCTTCAGCAATCTGCTTAGAGCTTGCCTTTTCAATATTTTCCGAATGGAATCGTTTAAAAATACGATAATAAAGTGATAGGCGCTTCGCTGTCGCTTTGGGAATAGATTTGTCAAGAGTAACCATACTTATCTCCTTTGCTATGTACTACTATTTTAAAAAAAGATTGTGAAAATTGCAACATCTTTTCTTTGAAGTGGGCATAAGTTTTTCTTATAAAAGGATTTCAGTTTTACTTATACACGTAAAAAGAAGGAAGCTGGAACTCCGAAAAGCTATCGAAGTTTCAGCCCACCCTCTCCCTTGTTTTATTAAAAATATGTTTTCAGCAGGCAGCAGAAGCACTGTGCTGAAGTCAGCTTAATTTTCCTTTTTCACAAAGATGTCACGCTCAGCCAAACTGTTCATCAAGAAATAAAACTTATCCTGGATGATTTGGTTTTTCTCGGATTTAAAGATATTAACGGGTCGCAGTCCGGATTTGTCTGTAATGGTCAGTTTAAAGCCGGTCAAATCTTTGTTAATGGTAATTTTCAGAGAAAAGCCGTCGCCGCTGTTGGGGACCTTTTCTAAAAGGCGGCTGAGTTCATAATTTCCCAGCTTGTTTTGAGTAAAGGCAGTGTCCCGCAGAGTGAATCTTTTTACGCTGGGACTGATGGTATAGCTGTATTTACAATCAGGTAAATTTACTGTTTTTTCAAAAGCCATTTTATTTTCCTACAATCTCCTTTATTTTTGCGGATAGAGCTTTGGCCTCATCTGGTTGGTTCAAATCTGAAAAACTGATACGAACAGATTCTTGCAGACGGGGGGACTCCGATCCGTATTTTGCTGCTAAAACATGACTGGGATCAACAGTGCCGGCTGTGCAGGCAGAACCTGTTGAAATCGCAAAACCAGCCAAATCTAACTGAGTCAGCAGAATTCCGTTGTTATATCCGGGAAATCCGATATTAATCACATAAGGCAAGGCATCTTCGTTTGAATTGAGATAATAATCAACTCCCTCTAAGCCCTCTAAGAATATCTTTTTGAGCTTGCTGACATCTTCCAGATGTTTTTGTTGATGAGCTTGGGCATCGACTAAAGCCTGCGTCAGACCTGCAATACTGATAAGATTTTCCGTGCTGGCCCGACGTTTTTCCTCCTGTTCACCGCCATGAAGGAGACTGTCAAAATGAAGATCATCAGCATAGAGGATGCCAACTCCTTTAGGACCGTGAAATTTGTGGGCAGAGGCTGACAGAAAATCAATGTTTAAATCCTTAGGATGAATAGGAATCTTGCCTGCAGCTTGGACAGCATCAACATGAAAGACAGCTTGATGGTCTTTAAGAAGGCTGCCGATCTCTTCGATTGGCAGCACATCTCCTGTTTCATTATTAGCAAACATAACCGATACTAAAACAGTGTCCTCACGCAAAGCATCTCTAACCTGCCGGGCAGAAATGCAGCCGTCAACAGGATTCAAATAGGTCACTTCAAAACCGAAACGCTTTTCCAAATAATGAAGACTGTTTAAAACAGAATGATGTTCAATAGCTGTTGAAATAATATGTTTTCCTTGATCCTGATGAGCAAGAGCATAACCTTTGAGTGCAGTGTTGTTGCTTTCTGTTCCGCCGGACGTAAAAATAATATTTCTTGATGGAACCTCAAACACCTGAGCAACACTTTGCCGGCATTCCCGCAGCAGTTTGCCGGCAGCCCTGCCGTAAGAGTGAATGCTGGAAGGATTGCCAAAGGTATCGGTCATCACTTCAGTCATAGCCTGAACAACAGAAGGTGTCAGAGGAGTAGTTGCAGCGTTATCAAAATAAATCAAATTTAGGATTCATCTCCTTTACGGTCATAAGCAAACAAAGGACTGACAGGCCGTCTTTCGTGAATACGGATAATGGCATCTGCAATCAGTTCGCTGGCAGAAAGATAATGCAAATTATCAGGTAACTTTTGATCAGTGTAAACAGAATCTGTAATCAAAATATCTTTAATTGGAGCAGCCTGCAAAATTTCTGTGGCTCCGCTGGCGAACAATCCATGGCTGGCGACAGCATAGATTTCAGTAGCGCCTCCGCGTTCAACGATTTTAGCAGACTCTGCAAATGTTTTTCCGGTATTTAGAATATCATCAATGAGAATGGCTTTCTTGCCTGCAACGTCACCGATAATATAACCTTCTTCACGCGAGGAATCATCATCCTGAGCGTAATCAATGATAGCAATCGGAGCATCCAAATACTGAGCTAAACTGCGGGCGCGCTTGATGCCTGAATTTTTAGGACTGACAACTACAATGTCCTCCCCATATAAACCCAATTTAGTATAATGTTCAGCAAACAAAGGAGTAGTGAACAGATTATCAACCGGAATATCAAAGAAGCCCTGTACCTGAACAGCGTGCAGGTCTAAGGTCAAAACACGGTCAACTCCGGCCTTAACCAGCATATTGGCTACTAATTTAGCAGTAATCGGTTCACGGGCAGCAGCAATGCGGTCCTGACGTGAGTAGCCAAAATAAGGGATAACAACATTGACGCTGTTAGCACTGGCACGTTTGCAGGCATCTACCATAATCAAGAGTTCCCAGAGATGGTCGTTAACAGGGTAGCTGGTAGATTGAATGACATAAATATCATCTCCCCGGACACTTTCTTCGATGTTAATCATAATCTCACCGTCAGAAAACTTGCGAGAAGACAATTTCCCTAACGGTAGTCCGGCAGCCTTAGAAATTTTTTCGGCGATGTCGGTGTTTGACGTTAGGGAAAAAAGTTTAATTTGTTTGTCGGCGTAACGTTCTGCCATGGTATTTTGGTGCTCCTTTACATTAGTATCTTTATTTTACCAAATATTATGAGAAATTTCAGGTGATTTTAATAATTTCTGCTCCTGAACTTTATTTTTTCGGCAGAGTCTGGCTGAAGCGAGCCACCTTGCTTTTGGCGTATTTGAACTGAATACGGTTCGTTTTGAGAAAAGTTTCAAAATCGGCCTTTCCTTTTTGAGCTTGGGAAACTTCCAGTTCGAGTTCATAGTCTTCAATCCCAGCATAACGATTATGATCCAAAGCCATCAGTCCGATTTTAGTGGCAATTTCACGGCGTACTGTTGTCAGACTTCCAAGAACTTTCAAATCATTTAAATCAATACCGGCTTGACAGATTAACTGTTTAATCTCACTGTCCGGGAGCTGTAGCTTGCAGATTATCTTTTCGGCTTCATCCAGCAGCAGCGTGTGATTATACTCCAAATTACCAACTTCTTGAGGTACTTTGAGAGTTAATTCAGCCTTATCAGCAAAGGTTCTGATACGCAGTGACATTTTATTGGCTTTTAAGTCAAAGTTATCCGTATCAAAGTAATAGTTTGTCTGTTTGATTGCTTCAATTTGCGGCATTTGGGCTTTGATACGATCAAATTCTTCTTTGGTCAGCAGCGTCTTATATTCAATTTCGAGATGATTCATTCTTTTTTCCTTTGTTAAGCGTATTATGGTATAATAAGATATTAGTTTAATTCTATAAAAAAGTCTAATTTTTGACAAGGAAGGAGGCAGCGTTTATGGACATGGACTGGGAGGAATTTCTGGATCCTTATATTCAGGCAGTAGGAGAATTAAAGATTAAATTCAGAGGAATCCGCAAACAGTTTCGTAAGCAAAACCGCCATTCGCCAATCGAATTTGTGACCGGTCGTGTCAAACCGATTGAAAGCATCAAAGAAAAAATGGCTTTGCGTGGAATAAGGCGGGAAAATCTTGCTCAGGATATGCAGGATATCGCAGGCCTGCGAATCATGGTTCAGTTTGTCGATGACGTTGATGATGTATTGGAGCTTCTGCGTCAGCGCAAAGATATGAAAATCGTACAGGAAAGGGATTATATCAATAATTTAAAGCCCAGCGGCTACCGGTCCTATCATGTTGTTATTGAGTATCCGGTTGATACCATCAGCGGTCAGAAAATTATCCTCGCTGAGATTCAAATCAGAACACTGGCCATGAATTTTTGGGCGACTATTGAACATTCTCTGAATTATAAATACCATGGAGAATTTCCGGATGATATCAAAAAGCGTTTAGAGCTGACTGCCAAAATTGCTTTTCAGCTGGATGAAGAAATGCGGCAGATCCGCGATGATATTAAAGAAGCTCAGCTATTATTTGATGCGGAAAAAAGAAAACTAAATGATGGTGTAGGAAATAGTGATGACACAGATGAACTTTACCGATAAGATAACGAAAGTTGCCATAATCGCAAATGGAAAATATCAAAGCAAGAGAGTCGCAAGCAAGCTCTTTTCGGCATTAAGAGATGATGATGATTTTTATCTGACTAAGAAAAATCCCGATATCGTTATTACTATCGGCGGAGACGGTATGCTTTTGTCCGCTTTTCACATGTATGAAAAGCATCTGGATACTGTTCGCTTTGTCGGTATCCATACAGGACATTTGGGCTTTTATACGGATTATCGCGATTTTGAAGTTGATAAATTGCTGGATAATCTGCATTCAGATAAGGGCGAGAAGGTTTCTTACCCGATTTTAAAAGTTACACTTACGTTAAGTGACGGTCGTCAGCTGACTTCCAGGGCTCTTAATGAGGCAACGATTAAAAGATTTGAAAAAACAATGGTCGCAGATGTCATCATTAACCATGTTCAGTTTGAACGCTTTCGCGGAGACGGTATCTCAGTTTCGACACCAACCGGCAGCACTGCCTACAATAAATCTTTAGGCGGAGCTGTCTTGCATCCGACCATCGAAGCATTACAGCTGACAGAAATCTCCAGTCTCAACAACCGTGTTTTCAGAACCTTGGGAAGTTCTATTATTGTTCCTAAGAAGGATAAGATCGAAATTATTCCGAAACGCTTGGGATCCTACATCCTGTCTGTCGATAATAAAACCTATACGCACCGAAATGTTGCTAAGATTGAGTATGAAATTGATCATAAGACAATCAGCTTTGTTGCAACGCCAAGCCATACCAGCTTTTGGGAGCGGGTTAAGGATTCTTTCATCGGAGACTGCGATTCATGAGATTTGAATTTGCTGCCGATCGGCAGACAAAGGTTAAGACATTTTTAAAAGGTCATGACATCTCCAAAGCTTTGCTGGCTAAAATTAAATTCAAAGGCGGTTCTATACTGGTCAACGGCAAAGAAGAAAATGCCATTTATCTGCTCAGCAAAGGAGATCAAGTCGTCATTGATATTCCTGATGAAGAATCTCATGACAGTTTGAAACCAATCAAACACGACCTTAATATTGTTCATGAGGATGATCATTTTTTAATTTTAGATAAACCGGCTGGCTATGCCAGCATTCCCAGCATACTGCATTCAAATACCATGGCCAATTTTGTTAAGGGCTACTATCTGGAAAATAACTACCCAAATAAACAGATTCACATTGTCACTAGGCTGGATAAAGACACGAGCGGACTCATGCTGTTTGCCAAACACGGTTATGCTCACGCGCGGATGGACAAACAGCTTCAGAGAAAAAGCATCGAAAAACGCTATTATGCCCTGGTATCCGGCCACGGAAAGCTCTCTGAAAAGGGGGAGATTATTGCGCCTATCGCCAGAAATGATAGCAGTATTATTACACGGTGTGTCCATCCTTCCGGCAAATATGCACATACCAGCTATGAAATTATAGCAAGTTATGGAGATGTCCACTTAGTCGATATCCGCCTGCATACCGGCCGCACCCATCAGATACGTGTCCATTTTGCCCATATCGGTTTTCCTCTTTTAGGTGATGATCTGTACGGCGGTGATATGAGTTATGGCCTCAAAAGACAAGCGCTTCACTGTCATTACCTGGCCTTTGAAGATCCTTTTTCAAAAGAACACAAGGAGTACAATAGTTTCTTGACAGATGACTTTGATAGCGTTATCATAGATTTAAAAAATAGATAGAGGGTTTATATAATGAGTATTCGTTCTTTATTTGGCGGTTTGCGGGAAAAAATTGTTGGTAAAAATATCAAAATCGTCTTCCCGGAAGGAAATGATGAGCGCGTTGTGCGTGCAGCTGCCCGCCTTAAATTTGAAGGTTTGGTTGAGCCGATTATTTTGGGAAATGAAGCTGATGTCCGCGGCCTGCTGACAAAACTGGGCTTTGCTGATCAAAATTATACGGTTATCAATCCTGAGGATTATCCCGATTTCGAAAAGATGAAAGAAGAATTTGTGGAAATTCGCAAAGGGAAAGCAACGCTTGAAGATGCTGACAAACTTCTTAAAGACGTTAACTATTTTGGTGTTATGCTGGTCAAGCTAGGCTTAGCTGACGGCATGGTATCAGGGGCTGTTCATTCGACGGCTGATACTGTTCGTCCGGCTCTGCAAATTGTCAAAACCAAACCGGGAATTTCACGGACGTCAGGTGTTTTCCTGATGAACCGCGAAAACACTGAACAGCGTTTAATTTTTGCCGACTGTGCCATCAATATTGATCCTAATGAGCAGGAATTAGCTGAGATTGCTGTCAATACAGCGGATACAGCAAAAATTTTTGACATCGACCCTAAAATTGCTATGCTCAGCTTTTCAACCAAGGGAAGTGCTAAGGCACCTCAGGTGGAAAAAGTTCAAGAAGCAACCCGTATTGCTAAGGAACTTCGTCCGGACATTGCGCTGGACGGCGAACTTCAGTTTGATGCAGCATTTGTGCCTGATACAGCAGCCATCAAAGCGCCGGGCAGTGATGTTGCAGGACATGCCAATGTTTTCATTTTTCCGGATTTGCAATCTGGCAATATCGGCTATAAGATTGCTCAGCGTTTGGGAATGTTTGAAGCCATCGGACCGATTCTGCAAGGGCTTAACAGTCCGGTAAATGATCTTTCGCGAGGCTCCAGTGCTGAGGATATTTATAAACTTGCTATCATTACCGCTGCACAGACTATTGAAAATGATTAATGACATAAAAAGTGAGACAAAGCAGTTGTTTCACTTTTTTTATGTGAGCTTTAATCCATTTTGAACTTTTAACTGCAAACAAATAAACCACCCGTTTGATGGGTGGCTATGATCTAATCTATTTTTTTCCAAAAGCGCTGCTGAATATAATAATGAAGTATTCCCAATACTGCAAGTGAAAGCAGCGTCAGTCCGATTCCTACCCCTAAAACAGATGTTTTTAAAGAAACGATAACAGCTAAAGCAACTAAGAAACCGCCAAAAATCAAACTGCCAAAAACGATTCCTATATAGAGCCATTGTCCGCCTCCTCTTGAAAACAGCTGTGCTACGTTTTGCCAATTGAGGGTTAAAAGACGGTAGTCGCGCCAATACATCAATTCACCGATAACAACGGTTGACAGTACCATTCCGAAAAGAAAGCTCAATAGCAAAGCCAAGGGAACTTTCAGTACAGTAAGTCCTAAAACAAAGTAAATCAAAATCGGCAAGCTGAGTTGCATGAAGACAAGGCAGTAGAATTTTTGCCGCAAAAAACGCTTAAAAGAAATGGGTAAGGTTTTTATAAAGGTATAGTTATTTTTTTCTAAGGAAATACCGACTCCTAAAAAGCTGCTGGGGCTGGCAGTGAAGTTTCCCAAAATACTACCGATGAGCAGTGCAACACCAAAGAAACGTGAATCAAGGTTTGCCATGAAAGAATCTCCCGAAGAAAGGTTAGGACCGATAAAAGCCACAGCAAAGACTAAGGGCATCAAATAGTTCTCAACAATCAGGGGTGCATTTTTAAGCGTATTTAAATGATGTTTGATCAGTGTTTGTCTGAGGCTGCCGTTGGATGTCTTCTTGGAGATTTTTCTTTCCGCCGGCTGAGTTGTCTGAATGGATAAGAATTGTCTGAAATAATTGGAGATAATGCTGCGCCAAATGAAGACTAAGAGGATAGCAGTTATGGCAATACCCAGCCAAAAGTTTAAGAGACTGGCTGTTGAAAAAGGAGAGCGGATAACATCGTAGAATCCTCTAAAATAAGGAAGATCTGCCATTTCAGCAACGCTGCCGCTTTCGTTCACTGAATTGCTGGTAAACTGCAGGTAAAATATAGTCCCTACCGCAGCTACCGTTGAAATGACCATAAGTACTGTCGAAATCGTTTTTTTATGTGAACTTTTGACCAAAACCTGTCCGATAAAATAGATTAAAATAATACTGATTGTATTGATGGCAAGCAGCAAAATCAAAAAATTAATAATAACTGCAGCAGCAGTAACTATCACAGAGTGGGTAAGCTGCCAGTAAGTGATGGCAAAAAGGGAAACCACCGGCATAAGAAACGGCAGATACCCACCCTGAGAGGAAATGAGTTTAGCAAAATAAACCTCTTTTTCCTTAACCGGCAGCGGAAGATAGAGTTTTGTATCATCGCTATCATAAAAGACGGCAAACAGCATCGAAAATTCTGAAATGACAGCAACAATGCTAAAAAGGGCTACCTGAAAAGAAAAGTATCCGCTCGCTTTAGAATAATCGATAACCAAAAAGAGGCTAAGGTAGATTAATAAAAACAAGACAACCAATAAAATCTGCTGAAACAGAACTGTTTTGTAAGCCGAAAAGTGTTTGTCAGGATACTTTTCCCGTTTTTTCTGTATATTGGTTAAAGTTTGAGGATTAGAATAAAGGATATTGATTTTGATCATTTCCCAGATATTTCTGTAGTTCATAGCTCATCACCTGCCTTTGAGCTGTCTTTGCGTCCGGCTAATTGCAGGTAGATACTTTCCAGGTCTTGATCCAGGTAATTGGCTTTTAATTCATCCAAAGTCCCGACAAAAATGAGTTTTCCCTGACGCAAAATGCCAATACGGTCGCAGAGCTGTTCAGCAACAGAGAGAACATGGGTTGAAAAAAGGACAGTATTTCCCTTATGAGCATGCTCTTTCATCATTTCCTTTAAATCAAATGAAGCCTGAGGATCAAGTCCGGTCAGCGGTTCATCTAAAATCCAGATATCAGGGTTAGGAATAAGAGCACCGATAACAACTGCTTTCTGACGCATCCCGTGAGAAAAGCTCTCAATCGTTTCAAAGCGCCGGTCAAAAATATCGAAGAGACCGGCCAGCTTAGCAATGCGGTCCTCAGCAGTTTTAGAGTCTACACCATAAATTTTCGCCAAAAACAGCCAGTATTCCTGTGCTGTCAGATTAAGGAAGATGTCAGGAGAATCAGGTACATAGGCGATTCGCCTTTTAATGTCATCACGATGATCTGTCAATTTTAAATCATCAACAAAAATATCACCGTAGCTGGCATTGATAATCGATGTCAGCATATTGATGGTAGTTGTTTTACCGGCACCGTTATGACCGATTAGACCGAAAATTTCACCGTTTTCAATCGTCAGGTTCAAATCGCTCAATGCTCGGGTCTCCCCATATAGTTTGGAAACATGTTCAAATCTAATCATAAAAATCCCTCCTTAATTACAAACTATTATACTACTAAAGTCATACAAACGAAACCCCTATTTTTGAAAAAATGCAGCAAAGATTTCCAAGCACTGATATTTTCCCAGAAAAAAGGTATAATATGCTATGACAAGACTAAAAAATAAAGGAGATTGAAAATGGCAGAAGTAGTATTGATTACAGGCGCTTCAGCGGGATTTGGCAAGGCAATGGCTGAAACCTTTGTCAAAGAAGGATATCGTGTTATTGGGGCCGCCAGACGTCTGGAAAAGTTAAACGACCTTAAAACAGTCCTAGGAGAAAATTTTTATCCCTTACAAATGGATATGACAGATACAGCATCTATCGATAAGGCTTTGGCAAGCCTTCCTCAAGAATGGTCGCAAATTGAACTTTTAATCAACAATGCCGGTTTAGCATTGGGGCTTGATAAAGCTTACGAAGCTAATTTCAAAGACTGGGAGACAATGATTGCTACCAATATTATCGGTTTAACTTATTTGACACGCCAAGTATTGCCGGCTATGGTAGAGCGAAAATCAGGCTATATCATCAACATCGGATCGATTGCCGGAACCTATCCATATCCCGGCGGAAATGTTTACGGGGCCAGCAAAGCCTTTGTCAAACAATTCAGCCTTAATCTCCGGGCAGACCTGGCCGGAACCAAGGTGCGTGTCACCAATATCGAACCCGGTCTTTGCGGCGGAACAGAATTTTCAAATGTGCGCTTTAAAGGGGATGATGAGCGTGCCGATCAGCTCTATCAAGGTGCTCACAGTATTCAGCCGGAGGACATAGCAAATACTGTTCTCTGGGTTTATCAGCAGCCTAAACACATCAATATTAACCGCATTGAAATGATGCCAACATCACAAAGTTTTGGCCCTCAGCCGGTTGACAGAGATTTGAATTAGAAAGAAGCGTCTTAATCCTTATGGAGGAATCAGAAAATATCAATCTTTTATTCGCGATTAATGACCGATTTGTAGATCAATTTAAGGTGACCCTTTATTCTTTATATATCAACAGCTCTTGCAAGCAGCTGACGGTTTATATTCTGCAAAAGGGACTTTTGGACAGACATGACGAGATTGCAGCCTTTTGCCGTCGGCTGGGAATTGCTTATCAACCGATTGTGATCAGCAAAGATGACTTTAAAGACGCTCCAGTCAGCGATCGCTATCCCGAAACGATTTATTACCGGCTCTTGGCCCAGGAATATCTTCCTCAGCACCTGTCAAGAATTCTTTATTTAGACGCTGATATCCTTTGCCTTAATGACATTGTTTCTCTTTACCGGATGGAAATGGGGAGCAATTTATACGCTGCCGCCAGCCATGTATCAGATAAAGGTATAACAGATATTGTAAATAAGCTGCGCTTAAATAATTTTGAGGCAGAAAGTTATTTCAATACCGGCGTTTTACTGATGAACTTAGAGAAGTGCCGTCAGCAAATAGACCGTCAGGTCATTATGGATTATATCGCTAAAAAAGGAAGAACCTTGCTTTTGCCTGATCAAGATGTTCTCAATGCCCTGTACGGCTCACAAACAAGCCAAATTCCGGATGAAATCTACAATTACGACGCCAGATACAATATCATTTATTTCACCCGCAGTCTGGGAGAATGGGATCTTGACTGGGTTATCAAAAACACCGTTTTCCTGCATTTCTGCGGTAAAGACAAACCTTGGAACAAAGACTATAAAAGCCGCTATGCAGCCTTGTATAAACATTATCAGCATAAAGTCGCCATGTTAGAAAAAGAAAACTGATTTTTCAAAACACCCTATTCATTCATCATAGAAAAAATCGGAGGTAGAGCAGATGAAAAAAATTATCAATGATCCCAGACAAGTTGTGACCGAAATGATCGATGGTTTTGCTTATATGCACAATGATTTAGTCAGTAGATTGGACGGCTTTGATGTCATTATCCGCAAGGCAGAAAAATCAGGACAAGTCGGTCTCGTTTCAGGCGGCGGAAGCGGTCATGAACCTTCACATGCCGGTTTTGTCGGTCAAGGCATGCTTTCAGCTGCTGTTTGCGGTGCGGTGTTTACTTCACCGACTCCAGACCAAATTTTTGAAGCTATCAAAGAAGCTGATGAGGGTGCTGGAGTTTTTCTCATTATAAAAAATTATTCCGGAGACATTATGAATTTTGAAATGGCCCAGGATATGGCAGAAATGGAAGGCATCAAAGTTATGAGCGTTGTTGTGGACGATGATATTGCGGTGGAAGACAGCTTATATACCCAAGGCCGCCGCGGTGTTGCCGGTACCATTCTGGTTCATAAAATCCTGGGAGATGCTGCCAGAAACGGAAAATCACTTGAAGAAATCAAGGCGTTGGCAGATGAATTGGTGAAAAATATCCATACAGTCGGTCTTGCTCTCAGCGGCGCAACGGTTCCGGAAGTCGGTAAACCAGGCTTTACCTTAGCCGATGACGAGATTGAATTTGGTATCGGCATTCATGGTGAGCCTGGCTATCGCCGAGAAAAAATGCAGCCTTCTAAAGCATTAGCCAAGGAATTAGTTGAAAAATTAGCAGCGTCTTTCGCTGTCCAGCCCGACGATAAATTCGGTGTTTTAATCAATGGCATGGGAGCGACCCCTCTCATGGAGCAGTATATATTTGCTAATGATGTTAAAGACTCCTTCAGCCAAAAGGGCATTGAAGTAGTTTATAAAAAAATCGGTAATTACATGACCTCGATTGACATGGCAGGGATTTCACTCACCCTTATAAAACTCAAAGACAATGATTGGCTGGAAGCCCTGAACAGTCCGGTTGAAACACCTGCTTGGTAAGGAGAAAGAAATCGATTATGGAAGTAAAAACAGCAAAACTGTGGATGACATTATTTAATGATAAAATCCAGGCAAATAAAGACTATCTCTCTCAGCTTGATACACCAATCGGCGACGGAGATCACGGCGGCAATATGGCTCGCGGCATGACAGCTGTCATGGAAAGCCTCAATACTAAAGAGTTTGACTCAGCAGCTGATGTTTTCAAGGCTGTTTCTATGCAATTGATCAGCAAAGTCGGCGGTGCTTCGGGACCTTTATACGGATCAGCCTTCATGGGAATCACCAAAGCCCAAACAGCTCAAGGTTTCGTTTATGATCTGATAAAAGCCGGTTTAGATATGATTAAACAAAGAGGCAAAGCCGAAGTCAATGAAAAGACGATGGTCGATGTCTGGGCTCCTGTACTGGAAGATATTAAAGCCGGTCGGTTGACCAAAGAAAGTATACAATCCTATGTCGAAAAGACAAAGGATATACGAGCTACCAAAGGCCGCGCTTCCTATTTAGGAGAACGCTCCATTGGACACATCGATCCTGGATCATACTCTTCCGGTTTATTATTTGAATCTTTATTAGAAGCAGGTGCATTGTAATGTCGGAAATTGGAATCGTCATTGTCTCACATTCAAAAAATATTGCACAAGGTGTGGCAGACTTGATTCAAGAAGTTGCTAAAGATGTCGCCTTTACCTATACTGGCGGTAAGGAAGACGGCGGAATCGGCACCGGTTTTGACCAGGTACAAAAAGTCATTGAAGACAACCCTAAAGAAACTCTTCTAGCTTTCTTTGATTTGGGTTCTGCCAAAATGAACTTAGAAATGGCCGCAGAGTTCTCAGCCAAAAATATCATTATAAATAAGGTTCCAATCGTTGAAGGAACTTACGCAGCAGCCGCTCTTGTACAAGCAGGAGCAGATTTGCCAGCAATTGAGGAACAATTAAAAAATTTAACTATCGAGAAATAAAAGCCGGCCAACAACCCAAATAATCTCTCTGACAGGTTAATCATCAGATCAACAATCCCCCGTAACAGTTTTGCTGCGGGGGATTGTTCGTATAAAGCTAAGAAAGTATTATTGGGCTAAATGTTTTTTTGACTTATTTAACTTTAATGACTATTAGACTTATGATTTAGCACTTGCTATCGTGACATAGCCATTAACATCTTTCCGAAAAACTGTAATTTTCTTGAAAATTATATAAGGGTGTGATATACTCCTATTATTAGATAAATATCAATGACTTTTTATTTAGGAGATAAACATGAGACGTGAACTGCTGCTTGAAAAAATTGATGAACTAAAAGAGCTTATGCCCTGGTATGTTTTGGATTACTATCAGTCAAAATTAACTGTTCCATACAGTTTTACGACGCTATACGAATATCTCAAAGAATATCGGCGTTTCTTTGAATGGCTGATTGATGCCGGTGTTTCGGATGCTGAAAAACTTGCTGACATCCCTCTGGAAACCCTTGAAAACCTCAGTAAGAAAGATATGGAATCCTTTATACTTTATTTACGAGAACGGACCCTGCTAAACTCCAACACCAAGCGTCAGGGTGTTTCTCAGACGACTATCAATCGCACGCTGTCAGCCTTATCCAGTCTTTACAAATATTTGACCGAGGAGGTTGAAAATGCTGATGGGGAACCTTATTTTTACCGAAATGTCATGAAAAAAGTTTCGACTAAAAAGAAAAAAGAAACCTTGGCAGCCCGGGCTGAAAATATTAAACAAAAGCTTTTCTTGGGCGATGAAACCATGGAATTTTTAGACTATGTTGATAATGATTATCAAAACAAACTTTCTAAAAGAGCTCTATCGTCTTTCCGAAAAAATAAGGAACGCGATTTGGCTATTATCGCCCTGCTTTTAGCTTCCGGTGTGCGTTTGTCGGAGGCGGTCAACCTTGATCTTAAAGATGTCAATCTCAAAATGATGGTCATTGAAGTGACTCGTAAAGGCGGTAAAAGAGATTCTGTCAATGTGGCTGCTTTTGCCAAGCCTTATTTAGAAAATTATATCAGCATCCGCCAGGCGCGCTACAAGGCCGAAAAGACGGATACTGCTTTCTTTTTATCGGAATACCGCGGTCTGCCTAATCGCATGGATGCTTCTTCTATCGAAAAAATGGTTTCCAAATACTCAGAAGACTTTAAAATCCGTGTGACTCCCCATAAACTGCGGCACACACTGGCGACAAGGCTCTATGATGCTACTAAATCTCAGGTCTTAGTCAGCCATCAACTGGGACACGCCAGTACTCAGGTAACCGACCTCTATACACATATTGTCAATGACGAGCAAAAGAACGCTTTAGATAAACTTTGACACATAATTTAAATTATGTAAAACAAACTCATATAAAATAAAACCTGAGAAAAATCTTCTCAGGTTTTATTACTGTTCATTATTAGTCAAAATCAATTTTGACAGCTACTGTCTGTACAGGCACATCATAGAATGGATCTTCACGGCGGCCTAAGAAATCTTTAGCCTGCTGAGGGAAGGAGGCATAGCTGAGCACATCTTCTTCACTTTTAGCGTACTGGGCGATTTCTTGGCGCAGGGTTGGCAGCTGAGGTTCGATGAGATCTGCCGGCCGTACAGTGATGACCTCTTCATCACCAATGATTTTTTCTTTAATATCCTGATCGATCGGTGCAGGTGGACGGCCATACAGTCCTCGGACATAGTCCTTAATTTCATTTGGCACGACCTTATAGCGTTCGCCGGAAATAACATTCATCAAGGACTGGGTACCGACCATTTGTGACAGCGGAGTTACCAGAGGCGGATAGCCCAAGTCGGCTCTGACACGCGGCACTTCTGCCAAAACGTCATCATAACGATCTGCCAGGCCCTGTTCAGTCAGCTGGCTGAGCAGATTTGACAGCATACCTCCGGGAACTTGATAAATTAATGTTTTAGGCTCAACATCCTTAACTTTAGGATTGAGGATGCCTTCTTTACGGTAATAATCGCGCACGGTATTAAAATGAGCTGCTGCTTCTTCGACCTTTTTCAAATCGATGCCTGTTTCAAAGCCCAGCTCTTCTAAAGCAATGACCAAGGATTCTGTAGCCGGCTGACTGGTTCCTCCGGCAAAGGAAGAAACAGCTGTATCAATAATATCAGCTCCTGCTTCAGCTACTTTCAGATAAGTCATCTCTGAAATACCGCTGGTCGCATGCGTATGCACTTCCAAAGGGAGACTGACGGCTTCTTTGATCCGTTTGACCAGATCATAGCCTGTCTGCGGTGTCAAAACACCGGCCATATCTTTGATACAGATAGAATCTGCACCGATTTCAGCGTATTGTTTTGATAAATCTACAAAATAGTCTACTGTATGGACAGGACTTGTGGTGTAAGAAATAGCTACTTGTGCATGACCGCCGGCTTCTTTGGTTGCACGAACGGCTGTTTGCAGGTTGCGTGGGTCATTCAATGCATCAAAGATACGTACAATATCAATGCCGTTTTCAACTGATTTTTGAATAAAGGAAGTCACCACATCATCAGCATAGTTGCGGTAACCAAGCAAATTTTGTCCGCGCAAAAGCATCTGCAGTTTGGTGTTTTTGACGTGTTTGCGAATGGTGCGCAGCCGTTCCCAAGGGTCTTCGTTTAAAAATCGAAGGCAGGAATCAAAGGTGGCGCCGCCCCACATTTCTAAAGCGTGGTAACCGGCTTCATCTAAAGTTTTGAGAACTGGCAGCATTTCTTCAGTCGTCATGCGTGTTGCAATCTGGCTTTGCTGGCCATCTCTTAAAACCGTCTCCGTAATACGGATTTTTGTCATTTCTACTCCTTTCATAAGAAATAAGGGTTATTAAGCAAACAAAGCAATTATCAGTTTCATAAAGAATCATTAAAAATTCTAAGGAAACTGATGGTTTTTACTCGGCTTACAGTTTCGTTTAATGCTGTTTAAGCAGGCTGACGATAGCTGAGCGCATGTCTTCAATGCTGTGTTTGCGCGAGCGTCCGCAGACTTTGGCATCCTCATGACAGATATAGCACTGCCTTGCAGGAAAACCCAGTTCTCGTCGGCTGATCGGCTGAACTAAGCCGGCTTTAACAGCAAGCACATCTAAATCCATCAGGCGGCCGACAGGTTTTGCGGTTTCTACAGCAATCATTTTTCTTTTTAATGTCTCAGGAAGCAAACTGCTTATCAGATAATATTCCCAGCCCGTATCGAGCATCAGCAAATGATCAAATACAGTGTCTTCATTCAGCTGATGCCTGATGTCCGTGACAATCTCTTCAAAAGCCTGATTTAATACCGGAGATGTCTTTACAGGACCTGGGATATTCATGGTCAAACAAAGCAAGCTCTGTCCTTTGTATTTTTCAAGAAGAGCTCTTTGCCTGAAGCTGCGCTTTTCCCGTGCAGCCATCATATCCTCTAAGTCAACTTGCGGTCCGTCAAAAACGGTTTGGCTGCTCAGCATGTTAAACATTGTGCACAACATCAATCAGGCTGCCGTCACGGTATTCTATAAGCGCAACAACTTTGTCGCCATATTGAATAGGTTCCGGATTGCCAACGATTGAATAAGCTTTTTCTTTCAGCTCGTCAATAGTAAATTGCGGCACTTTCAAATCTTTGAAGTGTTCCACCAGATCAGGGCGATTAGGATTGATAGCAATACCTACTTCTGTGACAACCACATCTACACTTGTTCCCGGAGTAATGACTGTATTGACCTTGTCAACGAAGGTAGGAATGCGTCCGCGAACGAGCGGTGAAATAACCAAACTCATTTTTGCAGCAAAGGCTGTATCACAGTGTCCGCCTGATGCTCCGCGGATAACGCCGTCTGAGCCGGTCATAACGTTAACATTGAAATCAGTATCTACTTCTAAAGCAGACAGCACGCAGGTATCCAGCTGATTGATAACAGAACCCTTGCTGAGCGGAGAGGCGTACATATTGGCATCAATTTCGTAGTGCTTTTCAGCATTGCGATCCATAGACATAGCTGATGGATGGTCAAAGTCCTGAACGTCCATAATCTTATCAACCAGACCTTCTTCCAGCAATTCAACCATAGCGTTGGTAATACCGCCGAGTGCAAAATTAGCCTTGATGCCGTCTTTAATCATCTGTTCACGCATGAAACGTGTAACAGCCAGTGAAGCTCCGCCGGTACCGGTTTGGAATGAGAATCCTTCTTTATAGTAAGGGGAGTTTGTGATAACTTTGGCAGCATATTCAGCAATCAAGAGTTCTTTAGGATTTTTAGTATAGCGTGTTGCCCCTTTAGCGATACCTTCAGGATCCCCGATAGCATCGACCATAACAACATAGTCCACATCTGTCTGCGGAATGCTGATAGGGGTGTTAGGATAAGGTACCAAGGTATCTGTAATGATAACGACTTGGTCAGCATACTTGGCATCAATCATGGCATAGCCGAGTGAACCGCAGGTTGCCTTACCTTTTGTTCCGTTAGCATTGCCGTAAGCATCGGAACTTGGTGCTCCCAGAAAGGCAACATCAATATGGATATCATCTGCAGCAATAGCCCGGGCACGGCCACCGTGCGAACGGATAACAACAGGATTTTCCATAATGCCTTCTGAAATAGCAGCCCCTACCTTGTCACGCAGACCGCTGGATGTGATATTAGTGACCACACCGTTTTTGATATGTTCAATCAGCGGTTCATGGACATTGGCGATAGAACTTGGGGCAATAGAGATGTTTTTAATACCCATTTTAGCGATTTCATCCAGCACCATATTCATGACATAATCTCCTTCACGAAAATGATGGTGGAAAGAAATAGTCATGCCGTCTTTAAGACCGGTTTTTTCAATAGCTTCGTGGATAGAAGACAACAGCTTGTCATCAGCAGGTTTGACCGGCTTAACATGTCGGCTTGATTCCTTGTAATCCTTAATATGTGCGAGTTCTCCTTCGAATACACCGTAGCGCTCAGCGTATTCTTGAGGGATATCACGACCTAATTTATTTTTTACCATCTTAAATATCCTCCTCAGTAAGCAAGCCAGCCGCTTTTGCTAAAGCAATGACACGTTCTGCACGTTCAACGATTGGTTTATCAACCATTTTACCTTTGAGCGAGATAACACCTGAGCCTTTGGCTTCAGCATCGCGAATTGCCCAAACAACTTCTTTAGCGTTTTGGATTTCTTTTTCAGTTGGTGCATAAATTTCATTAACCAGCGGAATTTGACGAGGGTTGATGACTGATTTACCATCAAATCCTAACTGCTTGATTAAGCGGACTTCGTTTTGGAAGCCTTCTGGATTGTTGACATCTGAATAAACGGTATCAACCGCTGCGATGCCGGCTGCACGTGCGGCATGGAGAATCATGCTGCGCGCAAAGAACAGCTCCTGTCCATCAGGATAACGGCGCGTTTTCATATTTGTCACATAATCCTCAGCACCCAATGCAATACCAATTAAACGATCAGAAGCTTTGGCAATGGCAGGAGCATTAAGAACGCCTTGAGCGGATTCGATAGCTGCCATCATTTTAGTTCGGCCGATTTCTATGCCGTTGTCACGTTCAACTTTTTCGATAACCGCTTCAACATCGACAATGTCTTGAGCGTCTTCTGTTTTTGGCAGGCGAATAACATCAACACCCGCAAGGATAACAGCTTCAATATCTAAGGCACCGCAGGTATCCAAACCATTGACACGGACAACAGTTTCTACCTTGCTGTAATCAAACGTCTTCAGTGCAAAATGGACCAAAGCTCTTGAAGTATCTTTTTCTTTGAGAGAAACAGAATCTTCCAAGTCAAACATGATCGAGTCAGCTCCGTACAGCGGGGCATCTCTCAGCATAGCCGCATTAGCACCAGGGACAAACATCATTGTTCTTCTTAAACGTTCCATGAGTCAATCTCCTTCCAGTTGTAAGCCTCTACTTGAGCGGCGCGGTGAGCGGCAGCGATTGTCCGAGCCTGAATAGTACAATCCAAAGCTCCCTTGTCCACTGCTTCAACTGCTGCTGCTTTTACATCTAAATGCTTAAGCGTTTCTTCAATAACTTTACGAATTTGTTGACCAAATTGCTTTTCAACACTGCTTTCCAATTGGATAGTAATGCCTTGAGCATCGCTAGGGTTTACTGTCACCATGATATCGCTTGATTCAAGTGAACCGGCAACAGCTGTTTGTTTGATATCCATAATTTCACCTCACATATTTTGATAGGCGGCGCTGGTGAGATAGCTCTCACGGGTGTCGCAATAATATTGGATTGCTCGTTAAATCTTTATCCTTACTTATCAACCGGAAATATCTTTATAAGGGCTTCTGCAGCAATGTACAAAATACCTAGTACAATAAAGATACCGGCCATCCCCAAGCCCATCAGTTCAAAGGCCTGAAGCAAATCTTCCATATTCATATCATTACCTCTCTTTTTATCAGGGTTATCAGCTGAAGAATGACAGCAGCAAACCGCCGGCAATAACAGAAGCAATCTGTCCTGAAACGTTGGCTCCTACTGCATACATCAAAACAAAGTTTTGAGGATCTTCGTCTGTCGCCATCTTTTGGATGACCCGGCTGGACATTGGAAAGGCTGAGATTCCGGCTGCACCGATCATTGGATTGATCTTTTTGTGACGGAAGATATTCAAAATTTTAGCAAAGAGAACACCGCCGACCGAGTCCATGATGAAAGCTACCAGGCCAAACAAGATGATCAGCAGAGTCTGTACATTCAGGAACAAATCAGCCTGCATTTTAACCGAAATGGTCAAGCCCAGCAAAATGCTGACAATGTTGACCAATTCATTTTGTGCGGTCTGTGACAGTCTGTCCAATACACCGCATTCGCGCAGGAGATTCCCAAACATCAGGAATCCAACCAAAGGCAGGGAAATAGGTGCGATAAATCCGGCAACAATCGTGATCAGGATAGGGAACAGAATTTTTGTCAGTTTTGAAACGCTCTCTGCTTTGTAAGTCATGCGAATTTGGCGTTCTTTTTTGGTCGTTACCAGTTTAATAGCAAATGGCTGAATGATAGGAACCAAAGCCATGTAGGAATAAGCTGCAACGGTTATCGGCCCTAACAATTTGGGGGCCAGCTGATTGGCGACGAAAATGGATGTCGGCCCGTCTGCTGCACCGATAATACCGATTGAAGCGGCTTCTTTGATATCAAAACCGGCCATGACAGCTACGACAACGACAAAGAAAATCCCGAATTGAGCCGCCGCTCCAAAAAGCAGCATAAACGGATTTTGAAGCAGGGGACCAAAGTCGATCATAGCACCAATCCCGATGAAAATCAGCAAGGGGAAAAGCTCTGTATTAATCCCGAATTTGAAGAGAATATCAAAGACCCCTTCTTGTTTAACACCGTTAACGACTTGGGTCAAAACCCCAGTGCCGGGGAAATTTACCAAGAGCGTTCCAAGTCCCATAGGTACTAAAAGTGTCGGCTCATATTCCTTTTTAATCCCCAGATACATCAAAACGGCTCCGATGAGCATCATAATAATCTGGGGAAGTGTAATGGATGTAATTCCTGAAATTAAAGTTTCCACAAACTCACTTCCTTCTAATATAATTTGTTCTAAGCGATTGTGATTAAGCCGTCACCGGCGTTGACAACTTGTCCCGGTGTTACATGGATGGCTGAAACGGTACCAGCTGATCCGGCGACAATTTCGTTTTCCATCTTCATGGCTTCCAAAATCATCAACGGCTGATTTTCAGCAACTGCATCACCGACATTAACAAGGATTTTCAAAATCGTTCCGGGCATTGGAGCCGGCATAGCATCAGCACTGGCAGGTGCAGCTGCTGTGGGAGCTGGAGCCGGACTAGGCTGTGCCTGTACTTCTTCTTTTGGTGCTTCCTGAACAGGTGCAGGAGCCGCAGGCGCTGCTTGAACTGGAGCTGGTGTACCGCCGATTTCTTCCATTTCAACCAGGTACTCCTTACCATCTACTGAGATTTTAAATTTACGTAACATTAATAAATGCCTCCTTTTTATTTCTTTTGATAAATATTTTTAACAGCTAACTGGCAGTCCGAAGACTCTCCGGCTGCGATACTGGCTGCAATCAGTGAAACCTTTAAAGCTTCAGGATTGCGCTGTAAAATCTTTTTAACAGCAAATTGACTGTCAGGATAATCACCGGCTGCAATGGCTGTCGCGATAACACTGACCAGCTGATAATCAGATTTATCGGCTGGTATAAAAGCAGGAATAGGTTCCCATTCGGTCTGAAAGGAATTCAAATTATTTTCAGACTTGTTATCATTTACTTTTTCAACAGGTTCCTGTGATTTATGAAACAACCGCGTAAAAAGACCCATCTGTTTCTCCTTTCTTTTTAACTGGGCAGCAGGCAAGTATTTTTTGCCGAAACAATGCTTCTAAGCCTATTATATACTGGATTTGAAAATTTTCATGGCTTTTTTGTGTTCTTTTTTAAAGCCCTTTCAAAATGTTTTTTTTGTGTTCTTCTTCAGAAAGGCTATTCCTTTTTTAAGCGCTTTCATTTATACTAGTCTTGTACAAAAAATCTTGCTTCTTGTTTAAGTTCTGTGTTTTTCATTGGATTTAGATAAGAAAGATTAAAAAGGAGAGATAACTTATGTTATTAACAATTTTAGCGTATGCTATGATTATCGTCTTCATGTATGTTGTCATGAAGAAGAAAATGTCGCCTTTCACGGCATTGGTAATAGTTCCTCTGGTGGCTACTATTATTGTTATTCTGACAGGAGTCGCAGACTTTAAAGCTGACCAAAGTTTTGTCGAATTCCTGGGAGACGATAAAATAGCAAACAACTTGACAGCTATTGGTCCTATGATCTTATACGGGATCAGTAATACTGCTAACACAGGGATTATGCTCCTGTTTGCCATCTTGTATTTCTCATTGATGCTGGATGCAGGTCTCTTTGATCCTATCACAGAAAAGATGATTCGCTTTGCTAAAGGCGATCCAATGAAAGTCTTGATGGCCACTGCTGTCGTTGCAGCTGCTGTTTCGCTAAACGGTGACGGTACAACAACTACTCTTATTTGTTGTTCGGCCTTTCTTCCTATCTATAAAAAACTTAACATGAGAGTCATGAACCTCGGTGTCTTGATTATTCTGCAAAACACCATCATGAACTTGCTTCCTTGGGGCGGACCGACAGCCCGTGCCATGTCCGTGTTAAATGTTGGTTCTGAAATTCTTGGTTATCTTGCACCAGGTATGATTTTGTCACTCCTTTATGTCATCTTCTTCGTTGCAAGAAGCATGGGTAAAAAAGAACGCAAACGCTTGGGAATCACCGAGTTATCTGAAGATGAAATTTCATCCTTAATCGAAACTAATGATCCTGATACAATGGCTATCCGCCGTCCTCAAAACTTTGTCTTCAATGGCATCCTGACAATTGTCTTAATTGCTTGGCTGGTTGCCGGATCCTTTATCCCGGCTATTGAAATGCCATCACTCTTCCTCTTTGCAGTCGGCACCTGTATCGCCTTGATGGTCAACTATCCTAAATTAAAAGATCAATCAAAACGTATCGGTGAAAACGGCGGCGATGCCGTTCAAGTTGTTATCTTGGTCTTTGCTGCAGGTATCTTCATGGGACTCTTCCAAGGTTCCGGTATGGCTGGTGCTCTTGCTCAAAGCTTTACAACAATTATTCCAAAACAACTCGCTGGTTTCTGGGGTGTGGTTATTGCCCTTATCTCTGCACCAGGTACCTTCTTCCTTTCAAACGACGGCTTCTACTACGGTATCATGCCGGTCTTGGCAGAAGCTGGTGCCAAATACGGATTTGACAATATGGCCATGGCCTTAGCTTCCCTGATGGGACAAGCCTTCCACTTATTGAGTCCGCTGGTTGCCTTCATCTACCTGCTGCTTCGTTTGACAGGTTTGGATATGGGCGAATGGCAAAGAGAATCCGCTAAATATGCAGTTGTTGTGTTTGCCATCTTTATCGTAACAATCCTGCTTATCGGACGTCTGCCGTTCTACATTCCGCAATAAAAATAACTGTATAGTTGCAAATAAGAAAATCGCAGCTTGTTTGCAGCCGATTCTCTTAATAAAGGACTTGGGGCAGTTTGCCCTAAGTCCTTTTTATAAATATTTTTGGAAAAAGCTGATTATTTTCGGTATAATAAAATTAAGATTAAAAACATAGGGAGAATTCATGAATTCAGTTGTAAATGCTGTGAAGAATAATTTAGATTTATCACAGAATGTTCCTTTGAAAGTTGCCTTTTACGAGGCCTTGCGAAAAACGATTATCCTAAGCGAGATTCCTGCCGGTTCCCGCATCAATGAAAAAGAACTGGCAACAGCACTCAATATCAGCCGGACACCGATTCGCTATGCGCTGGGGGTTTTGCAGGAAGAAAAATTAGTTGAGCATATTCCCAAACGCGGTATTATTGTGCGCGGCATTAGTTTAAAAGATGCTATCGAGATTTTTGATATTCGCAAGGCTTTGGATACCTTAGCAGCAACCAAGGCTATGTATCTGATGAACGAGGAAGACTTTGCAGAGATGAAAAAAATCCTGACCGACTGTGAAGGATTTATTGATGACGGCGATATCGAAACCATTCTGGATAACTTTAACCAGTTTAACGACCTCATCTACCGCAAAAGTCAGATGCTGCGTCTGAGAGAGATTGTGACGGAGCTGCAGACTTATCTCAGATACTTTAGGGAAATCTCCATTGGCTCTGTAGAAAGACGTAAACGCGCTTTAAAAGAGCACTGGATTATTTACCGCGGCATGCGCAACAGAGATGTTGAACAAATTACCCTGATTACACATGAACATTTGAATTCTTCTTTAGAATTTATCCTGCAGCAAATGGAAAGCCGGCAAGATGGGCACCATTAACGAAAACCTTGAGTGTGTCAGCAGCCTGGCTGTCAAGGCTCTTTTATATGAACTGGCTCTGTCTCCAAAGCCCGGATTGGTAGACCGTTATGATACAGGTGCCCATGATGATATGGGCTTTTATACCTTTACAGACAGCATTATGGCACTTGAACCTTTTTTTCGCCTCTATATTCAAACCGGCTGGACCTATCACAGCGAACATCCTGAACAGCTCTTTCATCGTCTCAGAGCCTTAGGCCTTAAGGCCGAGTCGGCTATGTTTACTGCTACTTTAGGGATCAATACCCACAAAGGAGTTAACTTTTCCTTTGCTTTGCTGCTCGGCGCTACTGGAGCTTATTTGGCTGAGCATCCTGAACTGCTGCAGAGAAGACCGTGTTTCACTCCTGCTGACAGTCAAGCTGTCTGCACCTTAGCCGCTGGCATGACTAAACGCTTGGTTGCCCATGATTTAAACCATTTGGAAAAGAAATCTGAATTGACTCACGGCGAACGCCTTTTTCTTGAACACGGCATCAAGGGTCCCCGCGGAGAAGCCGCTAGCGGCTATGCTTCACTGACGCAAAAAGCCCTGCCGTTTTTAAGACAGGAGCTGAGAAAAGGAACAGACAAAAATGCCGTACAGCTCCAACTGCTGCTTTACCTTATGTCATTCGTTGAGGACGGCAATCTCATTCACCGCGGCGGGATTACCGCTTGGAAAGAGGTCAAACAGGAATCTGAGATTCTCTTAAAAAACACACCGTCTAAAGATCTGGCCGGTCGGATGAGTGCCTACAACCAAAAGCTGATTGAGCGCCATTTAAGCCCGGGAGGCTCTGCTGATTTGCTGTCTTTGACCTTCTACTTTGCTTTTTTGGAAGGCCTTCTTTAATCCATAGCGATCTTCTTAAAATAACCGGTACAGTTATTACTTGGAAATAAGCGCAAACATGCTGAGGACTCCTCAGCATGTTCGTTTTTTTAATTTTTCTTTTTGTCCTTACAGAAAATGCACAATGAATCTTACTAAGATGGGCATGATAATAACAGTATAAAGGGTGCGGCTGATTTGAATCCCTGCAATTTTAGGCATATCCCCGCCTAATTCTCCGGCAAGCAGGGAAATATCTGTTGCCCCAGCCGGCGATGACGCAAAAAGGGCAGACTGCAAATCTAAGATTCCCCTCTTGTACATAACAAAGCCAAAGAAAGCATTGATAATCAGATAGCTCGTCAGCAGCAAAATGATGGGGATGATTAAATGGCGTAATTCCATCAGACTTTTCTGCGTGAAATTAATGCCGATGAGTGAACCGGCACAGACCTGCGCCACATAGCGGATAGCCTTTGTCAGCTGAGCGGTGTTTTTGCTAATCTTTAGAATACTGGAAAAAATAAGAGAGAAAATTAAGGCACCGACCGGAATATCCAGCCACAGTCCAATCAAGCCGCCAACACTGGCAACTGCCAAAATCAAGGCGTTATTCAGCCACTCCTCTTTTAAAGACCGCTTATTTTCGAACGTTTCTTCGGACATGTCCGTTTTTACCATATCTGAAGAAGAAAGAACAGTCTCGTTTTTTTGATTATCAGGAGCAAAACGTTTCGTGATAAAAGCGACCCACATCGGCAAAATGATTAAGATTCCTACCAGCCGGGCAGACTGCAAGGTAGCAACAATATCCGACTGCGCTCCCATATCAATACTCATGAGAGAGACATCAACAATTCCGCCTGGCAGACAGGATAAAAAGGCCGTTACAGCGTCCATGTTAAAAAATAGGATAAACACAAAACCCATCACTATCATATTGACAGTAAACAGCAGCATCAAAGAGGCGATAGACACGGCCAGTTTAGGAAGATTGAGCAGATCTTTTTTGGAAACCTGCTGTCCGATATAGGCACCGCTGACAATCTGAGCAAAAATTTTTAAGGAGGCTTCCATTTTCATTTCTCCGGTAAGGATGGAAAAAACAGCCACAGCAACCATGCTGCCAATCATAAACGGTGCGGGTACCTGCAGCTTTTTGGCAGCTAGTCCGCCCAGAAGGCCTATTAAAAGCGTAAAAGCAATTTCTATCATCATTTTTCCTTCTTACTTAAATAAATCAAGCACCACTGCTTCCTTTTTATTATGACACAATTAAAACTGTTTATAAAGGCATTTTAGGTTCTAAAAGTGTTTCGGATGCCTGTTTGTGTTTAAAAAATGCTTAGTTAGTGTTAAAATAGAAGAAATGTCAGCGCTTAATTGCATTCGTTTTGCTTGCAAACAATCTCTATTTATAAAGGAGCAGCCATGTCAACTTATCCGATTTCAAAAATTTACCCTTCTGATAAAAACAGTTTGCAAAAGATTGATGCCCTGCTGGAACAAGAAGGCATTCACCGGGATGCCAATCTGGATTATACCTGTGCTATGTTTGATAATGACCTCAATGTTATTGCGACCGGCAGCTGTTTTGGCAATACGCTTCGCTGTTTAAGCGTCAGCAGCCGTTACCAAGGTGAGGGGTTGCTCAATGAAATTGTCACCCATCTCATTAACATTCAGTTCGAGCGCGGCAACACCCATATCTTTCTTTATACCAAACCTTGTACGGCCAAATTCTTTGGTGACTTAGGTTTTTACGAGATTGCCAGAGCTGATAATCAAATTGTGTTCATGGAAAATAAGAAAGATGGTTTCACCCGTTACCTCAAAAGCCTTCAGCTGCTGGAACGTAAAGCTTCAACTGCTGCTGCCTTAGTAATTAACGCCAATCCTTTCACCCTGGGACATCAGTATCTGGTTGAAAAAGCAGCTGCTGACAATGATGTTCTCCACCTGTTTATGGTCAGCGAAGACAGCAGCCTTATCCCCTTTGAAATTCGCAAACGACTGATTTTAGAAGGAACTGCTCATCTAGCCAATATTTGCTACCATGAAACCGGTCCTTATATCATCAGCAAATCAACTTTCCCAAGTTATTTCCAAAAAGATCAGGCAGCTGTTATTGAAAGTCAGGCGCGCATTGATTTGGCCATTTTTACGCGTATCGCCCAGCATTTGGGCATCCAAAAGCGCTATGTCGGTGAGGAGCCGACAAGTCTGGTTACCGGTATTTACAATCAGATCATGCTTGAGGAACTTCCTAAGCACGGTATTGAGTGCCTAGTGATTCCTCGCAAAGCTTATAAAAGCGGTCCAATCAGTGCTTCAACCGTCCGGCAGGCTCTCAAGGAAGGCAATATGGACATCTTAAAAGAGCTCCTTCCTCCGACAAGTCTAAGCTATTTTTTGAGCCCTGAAGCCCAGCCGCTTATCCGTAAGATTCAAAAAGAAGCCAATGTTATCCACTATTAGTCCAAATAAACAAAGAGAGACCGAAAGTTTGAATTCTTAGCAAAGAATACCAACACTTTTAGTCTCTTTTTATAAGGGCAGTCGCTGAAATTCCGAACGACTGTCTAATTTTTAACTGCCCGATTTCTAAAATATTCAGGGCAAGACAGCATTTGCCGTCACGAAAGGGGAAATGCTCCTTTCCTTGTGATGTAAACTTGAGTTCCCCGGTCAATCTGACTGTCAACAGCAATGTCCAGCTCAAGACTGTTCAATATCTTTTTAGCCATATAAAGACCTAATCCCGTGGCTTTTTGATGTTCATGCCCGTTGTAACCCGTAAAACCTTCCTCAAAAAGTCTGGGAAGATCTTCTTTTAGAATCCCCATGCCCGTATCTTCAATAAGCACCTGATTTTCTTGAATCGAAATAGTGATACGGCCGCCATTTTTATTATACTTAATGGCATTATCCAAAATTTGCGAAAAGACAAAGCTCAGCCATTTTTTATCTGATTTAAGCTCCCAGTCACCCTTGATATTTACCGAAATATCTTTTTGTAAAAAGAAAATCTGATTTTTCTTAATCAAGTCAATAAGTATCTCACGAACCTGACAGTTTTCAAAACGGAAATCACTCTGATTCTGACTGAATTTGACATAGTTTAAGAGGCGGGCTAAATCATTTTCCAGCCTCAAGAGCTGGCCTTGCACATCACTTTGTTTCAGCTGGTTGGTCTGTGCCATCAAGGAAATTGCAGAAATCGGCACTTTCATCTGATGGGACCACATTTTGATGAGCTGCTGCAAATTTTCTTCCCGCGTTCTATAAGAAAGTCTGTCATCCAGCTGCTCTTCTAACACTTTTGCAAGTGCTGCCTGATAAGCCAAATCGCTGGGGGCCTGCAGAAAACTCAAATTTTTCAGTTCCCTGACCGTCAGAAAATGGTGCAGGCTTTTTAATTTTTGATAAAATTTCCAGTACCAATACAAACTGACAATAAGCAAAATGGTAAGATTAAAAATGAAACTGCTGATAAAGTAAGAAAACGGCAGATGATAAAGATAAAAGGTCAGCCAAAAAGTTAAACTAAGCACTAAGTACAGGCTGTACCAAGAGCTGTATTCTTTAAAAAACGCTCTGATCATTTGATTAAATACCCCACTCCTCTGACTGTATGAATTTTGTCAAAATTCAGTGCCAGCACCTTTTTGCGCAGCCTGGTCATATTGACGCTGAGCGTGTTTTGATCAATAAATTCCTCGCCTTCCCACAGCTGATTAAGAAGAGATTCTTTCGTCACCACTTCACCCTTGTGGTCAATCAACAAAGAGAGAATCTTTGTTTCTGTCGGTGTCAGCTGAATTTTTTCCTGCGTTTCAGTATTGGCAAGCACCCCGTCCAACGTCAGCTCGAAGTCCTCAATTTGATGGCTCTGTTTGGTAAATTCATTAGCCCGGCGCAGAAAAGCCGCGATTTTAGCATCGAGGATTGGTAGCGAAAACGGCTTGCTTAAAAAGTCATCGCCGCCCATATTCATTGCCATAACGGCATTCATCTCTTCATCCGCGCTGGAGATAAAAATAATCGGCATGGTCAGCAGATGCTTTCTGATTTCGGTTGTCCAGTAAAACCCGTTAAAGTAAGGCAGGGTAATATCCATGAGCACTACATCCGGTTTGAATTCGGTGACTTCCTGCAAAATAGCCCTGAAATTATCCACGCTTTTGACATGGTAGTGCTGTCCTAAATGATTTTTTAACAGGCTGACGATGGTGATATCATCTTCAACGATATAAATTTTTCCATGCTTTTTCATAGTTTTATTCTACCAAAAAAGCGGCGAAAAATCGCCACTTCTTCTATCTTTCAATCAATTTGTAATACGTTCTGCTGGTGATTTTGTAAATGATAAAGTAAATGATTAGTATGCCGGAAATAGTCAGTGCGCTGACTGTATAAATCAGCCGGTCGCTCTGCACACCAAATAAGAGAAGGAGCTGTTTTAAAATCGGCAGCGCAAAGATAAAGTGGATAATAGCAACAGCTAAAGGCATAAAGAAGACTAGGATAATCTGTGAATTGATGGTCTTTTTAACCTGTTTTAAACTCATTCCTACTTCTTGCAGGATCCTATAAGAGCGTTTGTCCTGCGTTCCTTCAGATAATTGCTTATAGTAAATAATCAAAGCGGCTCCTAGCAAGAAGGCTATCCCCAGTAAGAAACCTGTAAAAAGAAAACCGCCGGACAATTTCAAGACTTCCTCGCGATAACCCTGGGCAGTTGAAAGAGCGGCAAACAGGCCGTTTTTTTGATTGACGAGAGCACCGCCGTTTTTCTTGGAGAGATCCGTTAGGACCTGCTGCTCCTTTTTAGACAGATTAGCATAAGCGCAGTAAGAATAAGTAGATGGCGTTCGGGCTAATTGATTATAGGCTTTCGTCATAGCTGCCATTACGCTGTCATCAGAAACGATGAGGAGCCCTGCCGGAACAGCGATATTTGAAGTCTTCATATTTTTGATGCTTTTAACAGAAGCAACTTTTTTATAATGCTGGCCCAGCCAATTAACTTTATCAAAATGAAAGGACTGGTTCTGGTTGTTATTATAAAAAGCAACCTCATCTGCAGCAAGCTGCTTGACCTTGTTGCCCAGCTTTCTGAAATCATCCTGAGTAATAATCTCTATCGCACCGACTTTATCAATATTCTTATAAGAAGGACTGTTCGAAACAAATGAGCGTCTTACATTGAGGGTTTTAGACTGGCCGTAAGGAACAGCGAAGTCCACTGACTGGTATTGATCAAAGGACTTATGAAAGTTTTTGTCTGCCTGTTTAAGCGGAAGAACAGCCTTTGTCTCAATCTGCTCCTCTGCTTCTTTACGGTTAGTGATATGATAAAAATCAATCATCGTATTCTTAGGATAACTCATTTGAACAAGGTTTTCGTTGCTGGTATAAAGGGCAGCTGTTGAAAAAACCGTTACAAAAGCCATGATAGCAAGGAGTGTAATGTTGGCAAGCCCGACAGCATTTTGCTTCATACGGAAAATCATCTGCGATGTTGTAACAAAATGCTCAGGCTTGTAAAAATAGCGTTTGCTTTTGCGGCGGAATTTCAAATACCATGTGATGAAACTGATATAAAATAAATAGGTTCCCAAAATAACCGCTAAGATAGCTTGGAAAAAGCGCACAATCCCTGTGAGAGCGCTCAAATGTACTGAAGAAACAGACAAATAATAACCATAGCCCAGAGCCAAAACACCGATAACAGCTAATAGAATATTGCCTTTGGGTTCACGCTCACCCTGGCTTTGATTGCCGAAAAGATTGAGCGCCGATGCCCGGTGGATTTTAATGGCACTGACTGCTTCAAGCAGAACAAAAATAACTGCAAATAAGAGAATATTTACAACAAACGCTTTGGGATTGATGGAAAAATTCAGTTGGTTATAGTGTACCAGATTAACAAAAATCAGGTTAAAAAAGTTAGCAAAAACCATACTTAAAATAACGCCCAAAACCATAGTTACCAGATAAACGATAGCTAACTCTATCGTTGACAGCCAGATGATCTGCTTCTTGTTCATGCCCAGAATATTATAAAGTCCAAATTCCTGATTGCGCTGTTTTAAGAGGAAATTATAACTGTACAGACACATGATAGCGGCAAAAATAGTCAGAACGACATTGGCCAATCCTAAGGCAGTCGTACCAGTCCCCATGCTTTTAGCAGCCGGACTCAGCAAAATGAGCAGTGTGATACCGCTGAATAAAAAGGTTGTGACACTGACCAGAAAGAAAGGGGCAAAATGCTTGAAGGACTGCTTGATATTATTGAGAGCTAATTTGATATAAAACATCCTACTCACCTCCTAGAAGAGCTGACATGGTCAGTGAGATATCTTTGCTGAATTCCTGATTGTTTTTGTTTCCTTTATAAATTTGGTGAAAAATCCGCCCATCCTTGATAAAAAGAACACGCTTGGCATGGCTGGCTGCATTGGCCGAGTGGGTCACCATCAAAACGGTCTGACCGTCAGCGTTAATAGTCTCAAACAAATTCAGCAGATCTTCTGAATTACGGTAGTCAAGAGCTGCTGTCGGTTCGTCTGCCAAGAGGATCTGCGGGTTGGTAATTAAGCTGCGGGCGATAGCAACACGCTGCTTTTGCCCGCCGGAAAGCTCAAAGGGCCGCTTTTCCAATAAATCCTGAATTCTCAGCTTTGACGCAATGCGCTGCAGGCGCTTCTCCATTTCTTTATAACTCTTGCGGTCCAGAACCAGCGGCAAAAAGATATTGTCTTTGACAGAGAGCGTATCCAGCAGATTAAATTCTTGAAAGACAAAACCTAAATTTTTCAGACGAAAGCCGGCCAACTCTCCTTCCTCAATCTTGGTAATGTCTTTGCCGTTCAAAATAACCGTTCCGTTAGTCGGCTTTTCAAGAGTCGCCAAAATGTTCAGCAAGGTCGTCTTACCAGAGCCGGACTCTCCCATGATGGCAATAAATTCACTCTTATCAACTTTAAAATCGACATCCTGCAGGGCGCGTGTTTCCTCTTTTGAAAAACGCGTGCGGAAGACTTTTTCTAAATGATTAATTTCTAAAAACATAATGTCTCCTTTTTTCATTATACCTTAATTCATTTGGAAGGTCACTTCCTTTTGGATACCTTTATTCTATACCAAAAAAGACATCCAAGCCTTACACTTGGATGTCTTAATCTTACATAATTGTAAGGTTAAGCAGAACGGTCTGATAAAATGGGCTTGCACTGCTTCTGCTCATTTCTTAAAAGAACGGGTAAAAGAAATGATAGAGATTGCCAAAGGTATTGTAACCACGGCTGATGCGATATTGACTGCGGAAGGCATCTCTCTGCCGTGAGAGACCTCCGTGACGGTATTGATGATTACGGTCAAAATAGAATCTGCGATTGTTAATGGTATTCCAGCCGGTTACAGCATAGCCATTATTATCGAAATAGTACAGTCTGCCATCAGATGTTCTGACATAACGGTTGCGGATTTGATCACCTGAATCAGCATCATAGTAACTCAAGCGACCGTAGCGATCCGTGATAAACTCACCCTTAGCCTGAACACCGTTAGCTTTGAAGTAGAGGTGCTGTCCGTTGATTGTTTGGGCACCTGTTACGGCAAAACCGTTGGCACCAAAGTAGAACCATTGGCCTTGAGCATTGCGGACAAAGCGATTAGTAATTAGATCACCTGAATCAGCATCGTAGTAACTCAAGCGGCCGTAGCGATCCGTGATAAACTCACCTTTAGCCTGAACACCGTTAGCTTTGAAGTAGAGGTGCTGTCCGTTGATTGTTTGAGCACCTGTTACGGCAACACCGTCAGCACCAAAGTAGAACCATTGGCCTTGAGCGTTTCTGACGAAGCGATTAGTGATTTGATTACCGGAGTTTTGATCAAAGTACCTTACTTCACCATCTTTCGTAGTGACAAATTCACCTTTGACTTGGAAGCCGGAAGCATCATAGTATTGAACATCACCATCAACCTCAGTCAGTCCGACTGCCATGACACCATCTTTGAAATAACGCCATTGTTGGCCGAAGAGATAATATCCGTTCTCATAACGTTTACCGTCGTTGCCGTAATAAGACAGAACCTGATTGCCGTTGTCATAGATAGCATCTCTTAACTGCACACCGTTTGGCAGGAAGTAGTAATTGTCGCCGTCTATAACCTGAACACCGGTTACCATGTAACCGTCAGCATCGAAGTAATACCAGTTATCACCTTCACTGATAAAGACAGCTTTAGCCTGATTGCCGCTGGTTGAATAATAGATATAACCCTTGCCGTCATAAACGAAGCCGCTTGGACTTTCCTGATTCAGCAATTGTTTTGGCAGGAAGAGATGATCCTCATCAAGGCTGAAGTAAGTGTTGGTTGCCTGATCTCTCAGGACATAGCCGGCACCGCGTCCAAGAATATTGGTACCGTTGAAATATTTAGCAGACCATTGCTTGATTTTCACAGACGGATCCATGGGCAGACCGGTTGAAATTTGTTTTCTGGCAAATAATTCAGGGTATTTAGCCTGAAGTTCATCCAAGAACTCACCGCCGTATTTAGCCTGCTGGTCATTTCCTGAACTCTTGCTGTCAACTACATAAAGGCTTTCTTTGATTTGAGATCCTGAAACAGGATTGCCGTATTTGTCAACACGCGTTACTGAAACAACTTCTTTTTCAGGGAAAGCGTACATTTGATCCGGCACCCAGTCAGCCATGACTTTGATTCCCTTGCTGTGAAGAGCTTTAATAGCATTGACAAGGTCATCAGCTGTACCGTATTTATTAGCTTTTGAAATACCTAAATCATAACGGTCGGTAAAAGCGTAACCGTTTTGGATAACAGAGTCAAGGAAGCTTCCGTCAGTAGATGAGACATATTGCGGCGCCATCTCAAAATCAGTAATTCCCCATTCAGCAAATTTGTCTGCATTTTTAGCAATAACAACGTTGGTGTACTCTTCTCTTGTTGTGGCAAATGCTTGGAAGTTAGAGAAGCCTTCAAACATGACACGTGAATCAAGAGCTGCATTTTGATGGATAGACTTGCCGTCTGTTGCTGCTGTTTCGCTAGGGGCAACACGGATATCCTGATCTTCACTGGCACCTACCGGTACCCAAACAGCTAAATAGCCTGATACCTGAGGGTTGGCATAACCCTTGATATCAGCAGCCGTAAAGATCAGCTCACCGTTTTCATTGGTATAGCGGACCAGTGCTGCTGCTTCTTGGTCGGTATTATAGGTTGCAACACCGTTGTCCGTTGTCAAAATCAAAGGACGGTAAGCTTGGTTCTTATGAGCCGCACCCATGTTGATTACCAAGCGTTCATCCTGATTGAGACGAAGACTTGGCTGATTAGCTTCAATAACGGCAATACCTGACTGACGCGTTAATTGGTCGCCTGTTTCAGTGGCAGTCATTGCACCTTTACCGTAGCGAACAGATGTCAGAACAGTTTGATCCCATTTTGTACGGTCGGTGTTGGAAAGGTAGTTTACTTTCATGCTTTGACCGCCGGAAACGTATTTAATACGAGCTTTCAAAAGACTTTCGATGGCATCAAAATTAATAGTTTTGTTAGCCATGTATTGACCGTCATCAGTAAACATATCTCCATAATAAATACGCGGAACACTGGATTTATTGGTCAAAATCAGGGCATAAGAAAGAGCCGTATTGTAGTGAGTATATTTCTTATTGGTTGCTTTCAGATCATCGTTGTAAATCTTGAAGGCTTTTTCAATTTCTTCTTCTGTGAATGAATACCCAAATGAATTTGGATTGATTTCAGCCTTGATGATATCACGAATCAGATCCTGCACTTCACTGTCATGAGCACGTACAAAGGAATAAGACGGAATCTCAGCTGTTTCAGCACTGTCATTTGTACGGTCAACCAAGCTGTTGGTAACCAAGGGTTCAAGACCTGAACGAACATTTAAAGGCCGTGCCAATGACCAAATGAAAGACAAACGGAGCTTATTGTCCATATTGATCATGTTATCGCCATCATCATGCAGATATGGAGTATCGTTATCGCTCCAGGCTTCTAAAATAGACAAGTGGTCATTAGCGTTTTTGTCACTCTTATTGATCCCTTGGACATATTTTAAATAGTCGCCGGCAATCTGAAGCAAGTCAGCATCAACATTGTCCACGGCATCAACACGGATAGAGTCAAAATTGGCATCAGGATCATTTGCATAAATAGAACCAAAGTTCATCAAGAAATGCAGCCAGTTCAATTGCTCTGCCTGAACAACTGGGTTGGAATTATCGACGTCATTAGCCAGCAGGAATTCATAGCCGCCGATAGTCGGATCGGCTGTATAGCGCGGATCTTTTTGACCGGTTTGATTAGTCGGTGTGCGGTTCAAAATGCGGTAAGCAGAGTCCGCATACGGTGTCAATGAGCTTTCGTTATCATAAAGCAAAGCACCGTTTTGCAAGTGATCATCAAACGGTTTTTCACTGTCACTGTTCCAGGCTGACTGTGTTTTAACAAAAGCAGAGATTGTCTCACGCAGCCATTGTGTATTTTGCATGACAGAAATCTTTTCTTCAATCTTAGCTTGAACCATCTGTGCAGCTAAATTCAGCTCTGCCTGACTGGCTGAATCACTGTAAGTTTTATCAAGTCCAAGCTGGCTGCTCATATAATTAACGTATTGACGCTGTACTTCTTTATCCGGCCACCAAGTCATCAAAAGCGGACGAAAATCATCTTGTTCTGATTCAGTCCAAGTCACGCCGTCTTTTAAGATATATTTAGGACGGTACCAAGATTCCGCAGTCAAATAGTTATCAATTTGTTCAAAGTTTTCAGCCGCAGTGCTGTATACTTGATTGTATTTAGCAAAAGAATTTTCAGCGGTTGCCAAAGAAGATTCTGCAGCAACCTTGACACTTGATGTATCGGTATAAGCACCGGTTTCATCGAAATACAAGGTTTTTCCGTTGACAGCTACTGTGTAATTTTTTTGAACAGACCCGTCAGCATTATAATAGTAATACTTACCATTAACTTTCTTGACATTGGCCATACCTTCAAGAACTTTGACATCAGCAGAAGTATCTGCTGCTTGTGCCGGACGGCTGACAGCATCACGTGCTGTCTCAGCAGGATTTGTCTGTACTGCGGTCCAGCTTTGTTCTTTTTGAGCACTTGTTTGTGCCTGAGTTGTTGCGTTTACCGCCTGAGTCTGATTTTCAGCAGAAGTAACAAGGGTATCAGCAGCTGTTGTTTGAGCCGGACTTGTAACTTCTTGGTTAGCTGTAACATCATCAGCAGATGTTACAGCAGATTCTTCTGCCGTGGTAACAACATTGGCATTTGAATCCGTTGAGGGACTGACTGTTTCAGCTGACTCTGCCTTGACCAGCCCGCCTGACAGCGCTGCTAAAGTCATCATTGCTGATGCAACAGAAACGGTTACCCATCTTTTTTTAACTTTGCGCAATTTATAATGCACTTTCTTGTCCATTAGGAACCTCCCAAATTAAGATGTTTTTTCACAAAACGTCATTATTGTAACACTTTTCTAATCAAAAAACAACGATTATCATTTTATATTAAAAATGTAAACGTTTTTCAAATTTTTTCAACATTTTTTGAAAAGCAGGTACATAAGCCCATCATAAAAGGGTTGAGACTGTCAGCCTTAACCCTTTAAAAACCACAGCAATGAATAATGTTAAATAACGATGAAATCAGTTAATACCTGAAGTGAACGCTGAGCGATTTTTTCATAACGTTCTTTTTTATCACGGATGCGCGGGCCTTCCAATTCCTTAATAATACCAAAGTTAATATTCATGGGCTGAAAATGCTTGCTGTCAGTATGCGTAATGTAATGCGGCAGAGCCCCAATGGCAGTTGTCTGAGGAAAGACTGCTGCTTCTTCTTTTTTCAAGCGGCGGACAGCATTGATACCGGCAACAAGCCCAGATGCGGCAGACTCTACATAGCCTTCAACTCCTGTCATTTGGCCCGCAAAGAAAAGATTTGGATTTTGGCGTGTTGCAAAAGTAGGCTCTAAAAGATTGGGAGAATCCATATAAGAATTGCGGTGCATGACACCATAGCGCACAAATTCTGCTTTTTCAAGCCCTGGGATCATCTGAAAGACACGTTTTTGTTCTCCCCATTTCAGATGTGTCTGGAAGCCGACAATATTATAAAGACTTCCGGCCGCATTGTCCTGACGGAGCTGTACAACTGCATAAGGCGTTTTATAGTCACCATCACGAGGTCCTTTATAATCATCCGGATATTCCAGACCGACAGGCTTCATAGGACCGTAAAGCATGGTTTTAATGCCTCGCTTAGCCATGACTTCAATAGGCATGCAGCCCTCAAAATACTTTTCCTTTTCAAAAGAATTAAGCGGTGCTTCTTCTGCTGTTATTAGAACCTCATAAAAAGCTATAAACTCTTCCTTGGTCATCGGACAGTTGAGATAGGCTGCTTGACCCTTGTCATAGCGCGATTTGAGATAGACTTTTTCCATGTCGATAGAATTCTTATCAACAATCGGTGCAGCCGCATCGTAAAAATAAAAACCATCACCGCCGTTGAGTGCGTGAATTTTCTCAGCCAAAGCATCGCTTGTTAAAGGACCTGTGGCGATAACTGTAACCTCATCCTCGGGAATTTCTGTGATCTCATCACGTATAACTTCAACAAGAGGATGATTCATGACCTCATCTGTCACCTTTTGCGAAAAACCATCACGATCTACGGCTAAAGCGCCGCCGGCGGGTACACGGGTGCTTTCCGCTGCTCGCATAATAACAGAATCTAAGCGCCGCATTTCTTCTTTCAAAAGTCCAACTGCATTGGTCAAACTGTCGCCGCGCAGAGAGTTGGAACACACCAGCTCTGCAAATTTATCCGTTTTGTGCTGCGGCGTAGATTTAACACCGCGCATTTCATAAAGTTTGACAGGAACTCCGCGTTTAGCAATCTGATAAGCTGCCTCGCTTCCTGCAAGTCCTGCACCGATAACATTGATGTAAGATTGAGACATAGCACTAATACCTCTTGGGAACACAGACAGTGCTGCCATCACAGCTCCAAATATTTAGCCGATGGTGCAGCGCAATTTCTTGTTCCCTCAAATCTTTCTATAAAGTAATATATGTTATTATACCATATTTAAAACCTGCTTGGGCCGCTGCTTTCAGGCAGACAGGTGCAGAAAAGCAGCAAAAAAGTTTGCATAATTTTTCTTATGCAAACTTTTTGAGCTATTTAATAATTTCTTCCTTATAATCACAGGCTTCGCTGCTGCAGATAACCTGTTTTCCGCCGCCGCGAACTTTTTTCTCAACCAGGAAGTCTCCCGATTTAGGGCAGTTCCGGCCGACTGGTTTATCCCATGATGTAAATTCACATTCCGGATAGCGGTCGCAGCCGTAAAAGATACGGTTGCGTTTTGTTTTACGCTCAATCACCTGACCCTTACTGCAAAGCGGACAGGTAACGCCGATTTCTTTGGTAATGGCTTTAGTGTTATGACATTCAGGGAAGTTGCTGCAGGCGTAAAATTTGCCATAGCGGCCTAATTTAATAACCATTGGATGTCCACAGACATCGCAGTCAAAACCTGCAGGCTCATCCTTGATTTGAATCTTTTCAATTTCTGTTTCAGCCTTGGCAAGCTCTTTTTCAAAAGGCTTGTAAAAACTATCAATAACCTTCTGCCACTGCTCATGACCTTCTTCTACTTGGTCGAGCTTCCCTTCCATCTCGGCTGTAAATTTGACATCTACAATATCCGGGAAAAATTCAAGAATCAAACCATTGACAATCTCACCGAGTTCGGTTGGTTCAAAGCGCTTCGCTGCGAGTTTGACATAATAACGTTTTTGAATCGTCTCAAGAGTCGGTGCATAGGTAGACGGCCGGCCAACGCCATTTTCTTCCAGAGTTTTAATGAGCGTCGCTTCAGAATAGCGGGCAAGCGGTTGGGTGAAATGCTGTTCAGGATTAGTTGAAACCTTCTTAACAGTGTCACCTTCTGCCATATCGGGAAGCATTTTATTCTTATCAGAGTCATTGTAGACAGCTAAGTAACCGTCAAATTTCACCTGACTGCCGTTAGCGGTGAAGCGGACACCGTTTTGTTCAAGGTTAACCTTCATGGTATCGAAAACAGCAGCCGTCATTTGACTGGCAACGAAGCGATTCCAAATAAGCGTGTAAAGCTTCAGCTGATCCTTGTCTAAGTATTTGGCAATAGATTCAGGTGTCTGGTTGACATTGGAAGGTCTAATGGCTTCGTGAGCGTCTTGAGCTCCGGACGCATTTCTGACGCGATTGCCGTGCTTGGCGTACTTATCTCCAAAATGCTCAGAAATAAAATTAGCGGCGTCACTTTGAGCAACCGGACTGATTCTGGTCGAATCTGTACGCATATAGGTGATAAGCCCCTGCTGGCCGCTGGAACCCAGTCTGATGCCCTCATAGAGCTGCTGAGCAACCATCATGGTCTTTCGTGTTCTGAAATTAATTTTATTGGCGGCATCCTGCTGCAGCGATGACGTGGTGTAAGGAAGCGGTGCATTGCGCTTGCGTTCCTTTTTTTCTACCCTACTGACAAGAAATTCATCACTTGTAATACGAGCCAGTATTTCCTTGACCGCTGCATTGTCTTTAAGTTTGACTTTTTTGCCGTCAAGTCCATAAAAGCTGGCTTGAAATTTTTTGTTTCCTTTTTTAAAGAAGCCGTCAATACTCCAATATTCTTCCGGTTTAAAAGCCTTAATCTCATTTTCACGGTCAATAATAAGCTTCAAGGCAACGGATTGGACACGTCCTGCCGAGAGGCCTTTTTTGACCTTTTTCCATAAAATAGGTGAAATGGAGTAGCCGACAATTCTATCTAAAACACGGCGCGCCTGCTGGGCGTCAACAAGATTCATATCAATCTGACGCGGCTCAACAAAAGCATTTTTTACAGCATCTTTGGTGATTTCATTAAAAACAACACGGTTTTTCCCCTTGGGATCAAGGTCTAAAATATGGGCTAAATGCCAGGAAATAGCTTCCCCTTCACGGTCCGGGTCACTGGCCAGAAAAACCTGCTTGGCATTTTTGGCTTCTTTTTTCAGAGAATTGATTAAAGGACCTTTGCCGCGGATATTGATATATTGGGGTTCATAGTTATTGTCAAAATCAATGGACATGCTTGATTTTTTCAAATCACGGATATGCCCTACCGAAGCAACAACCTTGTATGACCGTCCAAGATATTTTTCAATCGTCTTTGCCTTGGCAGGGGATTCAACGATGACTAAATTCTTTTTAGGTGCTGTCCTTTTTTTGCCTATCTTTTTTGTTTTTACTGCAGTTTTACTTGTCAATATTCTACACTTCCTATAAGTTATAAACTCCTAGAATAATATATCATTTTTAGAATACTGTCAAGAACAAACTTTTTCTATAGGAAAACTTACTTTCTCAGTCCATACTCACTTAGGATATCCGTGCCTGATGCAATGCACTTGGCACCCTCCTGAATAAGGTGGTGGCAGCCGTCTGAGCGTCCGTCTAAAATATTGCCCGGAACAGCAAAAACATCCCGGCCTTCTTCCAGTGCCCGCTCGCAGGTAATCAGACTGCCTGAGCGTGTTTTTGCCTCTGCTACTACAACTCCTCGGGAAAGTCCGGCAATAATGCGATTGCGCTCCGGGAAATGGTATTTAAGCGGCTGACTGTTGGGCTCGTATTCTGATAAGATCAGATGATTTTTTGCAATATAACTTTGCAGCTGGCGGTTCTCTTTTGGATAGTATCTATCCAGTCCGGTACCGATGACGGCAATAGTCGCTCCGCCGTTTTTCAGGATGGCTAAATGTGCAGCAGTATCAATCCCGCGTGCCAGACCGCTGACAACAACAAAGCGATTGTCCAATTCACGCACAATTTTTTTAACGGAATCGACACCGGTTTTGCCGGCATTCCGAGAACCAACTACAGCAAGTTTAGGTCTGCTCATGAGTTCCAAGTCCCCCTGATAAAACAAAAGAACAGGCGGGTTGTAAATACTTTTAAGCTCCAAAGGATAGTCTTTATCTAATATAGATAAAGACGGAAAACGATTGAACTCATCGCGCAGCTCTTTGCTTTTGAGATTTTTATAGAGCTCTATAAAAATCAACGGCTCCTTACATTTGGAAACAACTGCCATATCACGCAAAGACAGAGATTTTTCTTTCTTTTTCTGATAAGCAAGAATATTTAAGATATTAAGGTTGGTCAGCCCCGCTTTTTTTAGTTTAAATAGTTGAAAATTATCCATTTTATACCTCGCTATTTAAACTATTCGAAAAAGGAGTGGGAAAGAACCTAAAAATTGAAAATTTTGGTTCTCACCACTCCCTAGTTTCAAGGTGGTGACCTGAAACGGTCTCTCCCCAGACCGTTTCACTCCCACCCCCGCACAGCTCAAAAGGTCTGGGGGACCTTTTGAGGTTGGAAATAAGATGAACGATGTTCATCACATTTGTTTAGGTTTTCCGCTTTGGCCTTGTGGCAAAAGCAAAGCCAGCCAGCAGTGGTTCATTGGTGATAAAGCACCTAATGAACTATGCAGGAGTAAGACTTCTTGGCCTAGCCAACAAGTCTTACTCCCAACCACTGCGTCAAGAGCTTATTCCAAAACAGGAATATTGGGCGAGTTTTTACACCGCCTCTTAAGATTATAATTTTTTAATAATTCTTGCAGGATTGCCGGCAATCAAAACATTGTCACCAAATGACTTTGTGACAACACTTCCTGCTCCGACAACAACATTATCACCCAAGCTGACGCCTGGTAAAACAGTTGCTCCGCCGCCTATCCACAAGTTGTCGCCGATTGTAATCGGAGCACCGTATTCCAGGCCGGAAATACGTTTTTTGGCATCCAGCGGATGCAGAGGGGTTAACAGCTGAACATTGGGACCGATCATCGCATTGTCACCGATACGAATCTCACAGACGTCAAGAAAGGTACAGTTGAAATTAGCATAGAAATTTTCGCCAACATGGATATTGCAGCCATAATCACAGGCAAAACGAGGCTCAACCATAATGTTGCTGCCGGTCATTCCCAGCCAGTCTTTGAGCAGTTCCTGGCGCTTGCTGCGGTCAAGCTCACTATTAAAGACCGCCATTTTTTCACGCGCTGCTAACCGCAGCTGTTTCAATTCGGCGTCACCTGCATCATAGAGCTGCCCGGCCAGCATTTTCTCTTTTTCTGTCGTCATGTTGCTCCTTTATTTCTCATAACTACCCACAAAAACAGCTCTTTCTTAAAGGCAGCTATTGTTGATGTATCATACTCTTAATTGGCTCAAAACTTTGCCGGTGAAGCGGAGTTACTCCTCTTTCCTGCAGCCCCTTTAAATGTTCCTTGGTTCCGTAGCCGGCATTTTGAGCAAACCCATAACCCGGAAATTCCTGATCGCAGGCTGTCATCATACGATCACGCGTAACCTTAGCAACAATAGAGGCCGCTGCAATAGAGAGTGATTTGGCGTCTCCTTTGATAAGCGAGGTTTGAGAAATGTCAGTACTAAGTTCCATCGCATCTATCAACAGATGCTGGGGCCGAACAGAAAGCTTCTCTACTGCCTCCAACATGGCTAATTTAGTTGCTTCATAAATATTGACTTGATCAATCACACGGTTTGACTGACTGCCAATGCCTATTGCAACAGCATGTTTGACAATATCATTGTACACAGCCTCATGCTTAGATTTTGGAATTTTTTTGCTGTCATTAAGCCCTCTTATCTTACACTCAGGCGGTAAAATAACAGCGGCAGCAACAACAGGACCTGCCAAAGGCCCTCGGCCAACTTCGTCAATTCCGGCTATAAGCTGACACCCATTTTCATAAAGCAGCTTTTCATAAGTTAGCATGCGCTCCAAACGCTCATTCTCTGCTTTTTCGGCCTGAATCTGCTTTTGCCGCTGCCTTACTGCCTGCTGAACGCCCGAGCGCTGATCTGTTGCCAAAGCCTCAAACAATTCATCCTCTAAGCTGTTAACCGCAGCTAACTGCTCTTTGATTTCTTTAATCGTCGCCATCTAACTCACTGACCTCATCTAATGTGTATCTGCCAAATTTACCATCACGGACTTCCTTGACAAAAAGAGAATAAAAGCGGTCATAGTCATCACGAAACCCCGTTTTTTGTGTCAGAGACATGATCATCTCAGGTGCTGCTTCACTTAAATCAATTCCTTTGAAACGGTCTTTCAAACGTTCCGGATAATTGTCTTTGAAATAATTAAGACCAAAAATCGTGACATCATCCATGGGCAGAAGATTATCCTTGATTGCCCCTGTCAAGGCCAGCTTAAGTCCTACCTTTTCGTCTTCAAACTTCGGCCAGAGAATGCCGGGCGTATCTAAAATTTCCAAATCTTTATTAGATCGAAGCCACTGCTGACCTTTTGTAACTCCCGGTTTATTGCCGACTACTGCTATTTTTTTACCGGCCAGGCGATTCATCAGCGTTGATTTTCCGACATTGGGAATACCGATAATCATCGTCCGCAAGGTTTCTTTTTGAATACCGCGTTCACGCAGTTTGGCAATTTTAGCGGCCATCAGTTGCTTCGCCGCTTCGCCTACTTTTTTAACGGCACTTTGTTCTTTAGCATTAATAGCTAGAGTTTTAATTCCCTGATTTTCAAAATAATCTTGCCATTCTTTGGTACGGCTGCCATCTGCCAAATCTGCCTTGTTCAGAATCATGAGCTTAGGCTTATCCCCTACAATTTTAGTCAGCATAGGATTTTGACTGGAAAAAGGCAAACGGGCATCTACTAGAATCGTAACAAAATCAACATGTTTGATATTTTCCTGCACTTGCCGGCGGGCTTTAGACATGTGACCCGGAAACCATTGAATAGTAGCCATAGTGTGTTTTCTCCTTGTTTTATAAGCTTTTTGCAGCCTAGTTCATTATTTTTTTGATGTGTCGAGCAGTTATTGGGTAATATTGGAAGAGTGAAAGTATTTCTCGATGCTGTGTTCTATTTTACCATTTTTCTTGCGATTGTGCTTGCGGCTCACAGTATTCTTTGCACCCTTCCAGCAGAAAAACGATAGTTAATATATTTTAAAATACAAAGCAGTCACGCTATTGCGACTGCTTCCTTCTTGCTTATAAAATGCTGCACCAGAGAGGTCAAGAAACTCATTTTTCTTCTCTGATACTGTATTGGTAAGGAATTTCAAGATTTTCTCGCAGAGTTTCTCCTTCATAGTCTTTATGGAAGATACCTCGTTCTTGAAGAATTGGCACAACCTGTTCGACAAAGGCACGTACGCCATCGTGGGCAAGGTCTGGTACGATAGAGAACCCATCTGCTGCACCAGCTTCAAACCACTCCTGTAAGAAGTCTGCTACATCTCTTGCCGTTCCAACGACTACAGGGTGATAATTGATGACACCGTGTGCCAGAGTATCAACTGGTGAGTAACCTTCTTTCAAAACCTCTAAGGCATGAGGCGAACGTGGGTCATGCCTATTGGCACGCGCCATTTTCAGCCAGCTTTCCGGCAGCGGCTGATAAGGATCAATTTCTTGAAAGTTAAGACCAACCATAGCTCCAAGATAAGCAAGGCGCCGCGTCAATTCTTCCTTATCAAATTCCAGCACTGCCCGGCGGCGGGCAAGTGCCTCTTCCTTGCTGCCTGCGATGGTAAACATAAAGCCTGTAAAAACAGTGATATCATCAGCCGAGCGACCGTAAGCAACGGCACTTTCTCTCAAAACATCTCGATACTCTCGTGCTTTTTCGATAGTGAAAGGATTAGCATAGACACCAGAAGCAAACCGGCCGGCTAAACGCACCCCTTCAGGACTTGGCCCAGCTTGGAAAATCGGCGGTTGGCCTTGCTCAGAGGACGGAATAGGGAGAGGTCCTGCTGTTTGAACGTAGTCCCCCTTGTAGCGGAGAGGTTTGATTTGATTAACGTCTGCAAACTGGCCGGATTTCTTATCATGAAGATAAGCCTTTTCTCCCCAAGATCCCCAGAGTCCCTGGACAGCTTCAATCATCTCATGTGCCCGTCCGTAACGCTCACGGCTTGATTTCAAATGTGTCCCAAAATTTGCTGCTGTCGCTAGTGTTGATGTTGTAACGGCATTCCATCCCACACGGCCATGACTGATGACATCCAGTGCCTTTAAATGGCGGGCAAGATTGTAAGGCTCATTAAAAGTCGTTGAAAAGGTGCCGACAAGACCAATGTTTTTAGTAGCTCTTGCAACCGACGCCATTGCAACCAAGGGATCCATGGAATGCATAGGCGTGTCGCGGCTGATGTCGTTGGCAAGAGCAGGGGTATCTGCCATAAACAGGGCATGGATTTTACCTGCTTCAGCTAGCTGCGCCATCTCAACATAGAGGTCCATATCCGTGTAAGCATCTGCTCTTGCTTCCGGCAGGCGCCAGGTTTTAAATTCACCGTCGTAGCCTGACACCATCTGCAAGACAATTTTCATTTGTTTTTGCTTTGTCATACCTATACCAAATCCTCAATCCCAGACATGAGTTTATCCATGATTACCGCTACAGGTTCAATCTTGTCAATCATGGAAATGCCCAAACCAAAGGATGCAAAGCCCTTGCTGAGGTCTCCAAAGAGCATGCCGTCACGCATACCGTTATAGCCGCGCTGTACTTCAAAAATCTCTTCTTCACTGGCTCCTGCTTGGCTCATTTTCAAAAGTTTATCAGGAATTTCTCCCGGCAACGAGCGGTAATAAGCTGGGACTGTACGATAAAGCAAGAGATCTGCAGCATCCGCTTTTAGCGCCATATCTTTGATATTTTGTGCCAAAATAGATTCTTCTGACATCATGAAAGCTGTACCGACATAGAGACCTTCTGCACCGAGAGCAAAGGCTGCGCGGGCAGTGCGCGCGTCAGCAATCCCACCAGCTGCCATCACCGGCACACGGCCTTTCGCAGCATCTACAATCATTGGAACGATTGAGAAAGTTCCGATAACCTTGGTGGGAACTGTACCGCCTTCGTCAAAGCCGGTCGCTACAACAATATCTGCACCGCCTTGAATGGCTTCTTCTGTGTTTTCGGCAGTTGGTGTTTCCGCACGGAAAACAACCTTAATGCCTTTTTCTTTAAATTTAGCAGTCCAGTAAGCCGAAAACTCTCCCACCATAATAGCGACTTGGACATTCTCTTCAGCCATGAGGTCAAGCATCGGACCTGTAAACATATCGGTCAGCTCACTGCCCGGTGCTACATTAATGCCTAGCGGTTTGTCAGTAATCTGACGCGCAATGTGGATCTCACGGCGCATGTTTTCAATCGTTTCTTCGACAGTTGTCGCTGCCACTTTCTGACCGGCGCTGATGCCCAGTACCCCAAGGCCTCCTGCTGCACTGACTGCACCGGCATAACTACCATTGGTCAGCCAAGCCAACGGTCCTTGAATGATTGGCTTTTCAATCCCCAGAATTTCTGTAATACGATTTGCCATTTGTTTTCTCGCTTTCTTTGTGGTATATTATTTATATTACAATTGTCATTTAAAATCGTCAATAAACAGCTTTAAACATTCTGTCACTTACATGACAGAAAAGAAAGGACTGTCACTTTGAAACAAGACCTACGCTTTGAAAAAACAGAAAAAGCCCTTCAAGAGGCTTTCCTGATCTTATTGCAAAGCAAAGATATCTCTAAGATATCTGTCAAGGAGCTGTGTGAGCTGGCACAGGTTTCTCGCAATGCTTTTTACCAGCATTATGAGACAAAGGAGCATCTCTGTGAAAGTATGCTTAAAGAGATTCTTCTTTCTATCGAAGAGGCCTGCCGGCCTCTCGTCAAAGACTTGACGACGATCACAGAAGCTGAAAGCCGGTTGTTTTTGGACAACATTCTCCTTGCTGTTGAACAGCACCGTTTTATTATTTACCAATTACTGACCAGCCAGCCTGCCGTTTTTTCAGCGGCTTTTCATGAGATGCTGGTCTCTGCCAATCTGCAGTCCGGTAATAGTATCGGAAGTGTACCTGACAGTTCCTATATACACATTTTCTCTGGAGGAATTGTTGCCTTTGTCAGCTATTGGCTGCTGCAAACCAGCCTCAGCCTTGAAGAAGCTCAGGAAAAACTCTACGACGTTTTGGGGCAGCTTAAGACTGTTTAACTCTTGCTCACTGCTATATCACAAAAACGGCCGCTCAATGACAAGCAGCCGTTTTTAGCAATAGTTAAAGACATCAGCTTTTTTGGCAAGTATTTAGCTGATTAGAAAATACAGCCAAGAACGATTTATCTGCTTTCTTTGACTGCTGCTGTTCGAATAACTTTGACGCCGTTTTGCAAGTTGTCACTTACCGGACAGCGCTGGTCCATAAAGTCAGAAAAAGCATCAATTTTGTCCTGAGGCTCATCTGTCACAAAATGTGTTGAGTAACGAATTTCCTGAAAACCGTTGCGAGCATCAGACAGTCCCATAAAACCTTCCGGATCAAGATCGCCTTCAACTTCTATCCAAAATTCATCATAGCTGAAATTTTGGGATTCAGCAAACGACGCACAAACAATTGATTGGCAAGCACCAAAAGCACACAATAAAGCTTCGACAGGATTCATTCCTGTATTTGTTCCTCCAAGTTCTTCCGGTTCATCTAAGACAAATTTGAAACCACGTGCATCGGCTTCTACCTGCAAGCCGGATGCTGTTTTTTTAGCTGTAACTTTAAATGTTTCTAACATAGTTTTTGCCCTCCAGACAATTTTATAATTGATGTGCTTACCTAGCTTGATTATAGCGCTTTCAGCAATAATTAGCAATTATTCAGAAGCCGTGCTTTTGCACTATAAAAATCAGCTGTAAGCTCAGGCTTACAGCTGATTAATGATAAAACAAAGTCCTAAAACCAGATATAAGACAAAGTCCTTATTTCGTTTTTTCTTTTATCATAAAGCAAAACCTCCTAAAGCCGCTTCACTTTTTTATTATAGCATGGAGCTTCTTTCCATTAGATTTTCTAACCGCATTTTAAATCTAACTTAAATAATATTTTTGTAAAAAAAAGGACAAAATCAATTTCTTAGAGAATACTGATTTTGTCCTGAACTCTTCTTGTATTATTTGAGCTGTTCAAAATGCAAATGCACATTGATATGGTCGCCATAGCCGTTTCGTTCCAAATCGCGCTGAAGGCGGTAAGAAATATAATGTTCGGCAATATTGATATAACCGGCATCCAGCAAACGATGCTCCACCAAAGACTGAATCATACTGATTGTCGGACGCTCTATGTGAGCTTCTTCCAAATCGACGATAACCTTTTTTGTCACCTGTGCCAAGTCCTGACGCAAAGCATCATCTAATGCGTAAACCGTCTGAGCCGCTTTAAGGATAGCTTGATAAATTTTATCAGGATCAAAGTCAACAACCTGTCCGCTTCGTTTGGTAACTTGCATAGAAACCTCTTTCTAAAATTCGTTCAGCGCTTTTAACGTTTATATTATTATCTAAATTGTTTGAATAATTGTCAAGTCTTTTAACCTGAACAATCCTTCTTCGGGTCAAAAGACAAAGCATGAAAAAGCTCTGATTCTTGCAGCAAATCCATTAAACACTACTCTGTCAAAGAACAAAGGGAAAGCAGAACGCTCCCCCTTAACTTTCTAATTTTCAACAATTTCAATAATACGTTTGGCTTCTTCTTCTGTACAAGCTACAAGCGGCAAACGCAGAGGCCCTGTTTCAAAGCCTTGATGATTGAGCACAGCTTTCACAGGAGCCGGACTGGCAACCGAGAAAAGAGCCTTCACTTTTGGCAGGAACCGGCGCTGAATCTGTGCAGCTTTTTTAATGTCACTGTTTCCAATCGCCTCAACCATATCAAACAGCTCATCGCCATTAGTATGCGCAGCCACACTGATAACACCGTCTGCTCCCAGATTAAGGGCATGGAAGGCTTCACCGTCTTCACCGGTATAAATCAAGAAATCATCTGGTTTGTTCTCAACTAAATATGCGATAGTATCAAGATCAGTACATTCTTTCACCCCGATGATATTGGGATGCTGAGCTAAGCGCAGCATGGTATCTGCTTCAAGCTTTGTAACCACACGTCCCGGAATATTATAAATAATAATGGGGAGATCACTGGCATTGGCAAGAGCTGTAAAATGCTGATACAGCCCCTCCTGAGTCGGCTTATTATAATACGGAACAATAGCGAGTCCGGCTGAGAACCCGCCGAATGCCGCAACTTCTTTAGCGAAATTAACAGAATCACGCGTATCGTTTGTTCCGACACCGGCAATCAAAGGCACCCGTCCTTTAACAATCTTTTGGACAGCATCAAATAACTCTAATTCTTCATCATGGGTAAGGGTCGGACTTTCAGCTGTCGTTCCAGCCAGAAGAAGCCCTTGGGTATGATGCGTAAGCAAGTGCTCAATAAGTTTTGGAAGAGCTGCAAAATTGATAGACCCATCTTCGTTAAACGGTGTCACAAGTGCTGTAATAATTTTGGCATCTTTAAAATCGGTAATTGACATAACCTCTCCCTTTCATGTGTGTAGCGATTAGTTTGCGGCTTTATTTGAGTTCAAACTTTAATTCGGCAGTAGGATGTACCAAACCGCGGTCATGAAGGCTTTCAGCAATCTGAACTGAGTTCCAAGCCGCTCCTTTGAGCAGGTTGTCCGAAACAACCCACATATGAATACCCTTTTCGACATCTAAATCTTTACGGATACGGCCGACAAAGGTTTCACGCTTGCCGACAGCATTAACTGCCTGAGGATAAACTTGATGGTCGGTATCATCTTCAAGAACTGCACCCGGAAACGCTGCAATTGCTGCTTTAACTTCCTCAATCGGTGCTGTTTCTTTTGTTTCAATATAGACAGACTCAGAATGCGAGAAAAGAACAGGAATACGAACACAGGTCGCTGAAACAGCAATAGAATCATCTTCCATGATTTTCTTGGTTTCGTTGGTCATCTTCATTTCTTCGTAAGTATAGTCATTGTCGGTAAACACATCGATTTGCGCCAGAGCGTTAAAAGCAATCGGATAGTGCTTTTTATCACCGCCGGACGGCAAAATATCTGCATGGAGATCTCTGGGTTCAACACCGTCATTGACAACTTCTTTGATTTCTCGAACCGTCTCATTGATGGCTGACTGGCCTGCTCCTGATACAGCCTGATAAGTTGAAACAATAACCCGTTCAAGTCCCCATTTTTGACGGACCGGCTCAAGTGCCACCATCATCTGGATTGTTGAACAGTTAGGGCAGGCAATAATACCGTTGTGTTTGTCCATGGCATGAGCATTGACCTCAGGTACAACCAAAGGAACATCAGGATTTTGACGGAAATGGGATGTATTGTCCACAACTACTGCGCCAGCTTTAACTGCATAAGGAGCAAATTTAGCCGAAACAGAACCGCCGGCAGAAAAAAGCGCAATATCAACTCCTTCAAATGATTCTTCGGTTGTCAGCTCAACAGTAATGTTTTGTCCTTTATATTGCAAAACCTTGCCTGCAGAGCGCGATGATGACAAAAGACGTACTTTGTCAATCGGGAGCGTAGACTGCTCCAATTGTTGAATCATACGAGTTCCAACGGCACCTGTAGCACCAACGACAGCAACTGTGTATCCCATAGTCTGATTTACCTCTTTGTTATTATTCGTTTAATAGGTTTAATTATACTACTTTTCAGTTAAAAATAAAACCCTGTAAAGGCTGAATTTGAAATAAAAGGAGCAAGATCAGCCATCTGAAAATCATAACTGCTGTCTCGCTTCTGCATATAAAATTACTCTTTGGGCAAACTGACAGACTTTAACAGCTTTTTGTCTGCAGTTACCGATAACGGGAAATTGCAAACAAAAAGCCGGGATATCAAAATCCCGGCTTTAAAAGGCACCTTATCAAAAGATGTGACAAGCAGGTTCACACAGCTTGCCAAGATCCGCTCCTGCGTTATGATCTCCTTAGCGCGTGTGGCATAGCCACAATCGACTCATCGCATATATTTATTGTAACACAAGAATAGTGATTTGCCAAATTTTACAGAAGCGGAGCTACCAATTTAACAACGACACCAATTATTTTGGTAGAAATTTTCTCTTTTCTAAGAGTTGATCGCGTTACCCGTCTTGATTGCTTAAGTGTCTCCTGAAAATCCCTCTCTACATCAACGATGCAGTCTGTCTGATACATATAGGTGGCACATTCAAAATGATGGTAGAGACTGCGATAGTCAAGATTAATTGTTCCTACCACTGCTTTGATACCATCAGCTACAAAAACTTTGGCGTGCACAAAACCGGGTGTAAATTCGTAAATCTTAACCCCTGCATCCAACAGAGCGGGAAAATAGCGTTTTGCCAAAGCATAAGGTACCTTTTTATCAGGAATACCCGGCATAATAATTTTGACATCAACACCGCGTTCTGCAGCGAATTTCAGGGCATGCTCTAATTCGCTGTCCAAAATAAGGTAGGGGGTCATAATATGGACGTAGTCTCTGGCTTGATTAAGGATATCAATATAGACATTTTCCCCCACTTTTTCATGATCAAGCGGTGAGTCGCTGTAAGGAATGACATAGCCGTTTGCCGCCACCTTATACGAATTTTTCACATAAGGCTCAAAATAATAATCCTTATTGGTCGTGGACCACATCTGCAAAAACATCAAAGTGAAAGAAGCTACTCCCTCTCCCTCCAGCATAACAGCCGTATCTTTCCAATAACCAAAGCGGTTAATATGATTGATGTATTCGTCTGCAAGATTTATTCCGCCATTAAAGGCAACCTTGTTGTCAATAACCAAAATCTTGCGGTGATCACGATAGTTATAATAGGTAGACACAAAAGGTGAAATAGGAGAAAATACCTTAGCGTTTATTCCGATTTTCTTCAGCCTTTTGACATAGTCAAAAGACAAGGTTGACAGCTCCAGCATGCCGTCATACATGACACGGACCTCCACGCCTTCTTTGGCCTTTTGTTCTAAGATGGAGAGAATCTCTCCCCACATCAGACCTTCAGCGATAATAAAATATTCTAAAAAGATAAATTTCTCTGCTTTTAGGAGCTGTTTTTTCATCTCTTCAAATTTCGACTCTCCATCAGGAAAATAGGTGACCTTGGTATTTTCGTAGACAGGAAAACCGCCGCTTCGGTGAAGATACTGAGCTAGATTATAGGTTCTGGCATGGCTCTCCTTCAGCCGGTCCAGAATTTCCTGATCATGCTGAAAATAAGGTTTAATCGCCTGAGTTGACTTTTTCATAAGCGTTTTCAGCTCTCGATAGCCCCAATCCTGCTTCGTATAAATTAAAAAAAGTGTCCCTAGAAACGGAAAAGGCAGAATAACCAAAAGCCAAGTAATGATAGAAAGCGTATCCATCTGACTGTTAACCAGATAAAGCACGGCTCCTGTCATTAAAATGACTTCTACAATTTCCAAGTGCAGTCTGTAGTGACTGAACCAGAGAAAGGTAGACAGCAGCAGAAAAATTTGAATCAGAAATAGAATAATAATAATTGTTGCTCGGCTAAAAACCCCTCTTAAAAGTCCTTTTCGGCCCTTTTTCAATAACCTTTTGGCTGTATTGTTACTACTGATAACATAAACCTCCTTAGATGATTATTAAGCTTATTATATCATAAAAAACCCTGTCTTAAAAAAGACAATTCCTGCAAAAATGACTTGTGAACAAAGCCAAAGTTTGAGTTTTCATCAAAAAAAGCAGGAACTATCAGTTCCCGCCTTATTCATATCTTTGATTAACGGCGTGTTCTATAGAAGTAAACTCCTGCTACTATTACAATAACAATCCCAATAGCAGTCAGCCAAAGACCGGCTTGCTCACCAGTGGATGGCAGGACAAGTCTTACTTTCTGCTTAACTGTTTCTTTAGAAGTCGTTGTTGCGTTTGTCGTCAAAAGACCTTCTGACGTTGTCGCCGTTGCTGAGTTGCTTGTTGTTTCTTCTTTTGCAGTCGTTGTTTCTGCCGAAGTTGTTGTTGATGCATTGCCTGTTGTCGTTGCGGCTGCTTCGGTAGTCGTACTGTTTTCCGTTGTTGTCGTCTCTGTAGCAGTGCTGCTTTCCGTCGTAGAGGCTTCAGTTGTTGTCTCAGACGAAGCCGAAGTCGTTGTTTCAGCGGCAGTTGTTGTCGTTTGCAGCTCTCTTCTTTGTCTTGAGCTGGCTTTGCCATAAGCAGACTCAATGCGGGCGTAGCCAACTGTATCAGAATAATTTACGTTATTTCCAGAAATTGCAATGGTGTTGGTCATATCATTACCAACCGACTGTGATTTAGTCAAACGTGTATTATAGGAAATAAAGATAGCATTATTGGTCGTACTGCCAAAGGTATAAGTAAATCCAACCGCTGAACCGGTGTTATTTGTTTGATAAGAGAGATTTTTAGAAAAATCTTCTGCATAGGGCCTTGAAGCAGCCTCATCCAAACTGTCTACATCATCACCTTCAATATATTGCAAGCGCGCAGCCAGCAAAGATTCTTTGACAATTTCCTGACCTTCACCAACAACGTCCGTTAAAGTAAGATTATCAATCGCTGCCTGTTTGCTGTTGATCAGTACTTGCCAATGAATAATACTTGGATCGTTAGGATCTTGGTAACCCGTTTTATAAACAGCAGGACTTACTGGTACAACCTCTTTTTCTTCAACCGTAGTAGTATAGGCTACCCCGTTGTAGGTGAAATTAAGCGTCCCCGGAGTTGTTATGTTGTCATGATTGACCTGTACGTTGAAATTGAGTGACATCTCCTTATCAAGAGGAAGCTTTTCAAAAATATCTGTAAAGGTCACAGTTACCTCTTGTGTTACCGGATCAGTAACCGCCTTGCCGGCCAGCTGACCGCTGGAATGCAAAACATCAAAGGTCAGAGCTGTAGTAAAACGCAATTGTTCCGGAAGTTTTAAAGTCAAGGTATCACCAGCTTTAATACTCACCTCATCCGGAAATGTGATGCTGTTACTGACTGCCAACGGTTCCCAATAGCGAATAGATGAATCAGCAGAAAGCGGTGTACCGTCTGACTTGGTAACTGAAGACGTATTTGCATAATTGGTAACTTGGTCAGCTTTTACAGTTTTTGTCATCCAAAAAGCTCCTACTAAAATAGTAAGAATTGAAACTAAGCTTAAAAGTTTCCATTTCATTTTCATAATAAAAAGAATTTCTCCTTAAAAATTTTCGTAGAATATTTCAAAATGTTATATCTACATCACGTATTTTAACATAAAAACATTGTTTTTAATAGAAGAATTCTAAATGTCGTTAATTTGTTATTTTTAAAAAAATTCTAATCTTTTACTAAAGAAATATGAAAACACATTGATACATCTGCCCTTTCAATTTTTCATCTTCTCATTTTCGAAAGTTGTTTTCTAATTTTAGCAACCCCTTTCATGAGAAAAGAACGAACACACTGTTTTCTTTCTCAAAACGATAATTTTGCCTTTTAATATAAAATAATTTACTCATATTTATTATTTTATATAAAAATATAATTGACAGTTTATTATTTAATTTATATAATATAGTATAAAATAATTGACAACAAGGTAATTGTACTATGCCCAAAAGAATTTCGCATTCTAATCAAAACATCAAGCGATTACAGGTTAATCTTTCCTCTCTTCGAAACATCGCCAATTGGACTGCCGAAGATTTAGCAAAAAGGATTGGTGTTACAAAGCAAACCATCAGTAACCTTGAAACTTCTGACGGAAAAACCAATCAAATGAATCCTACTCAGTACCTGGCCATTCGTTCAGTCATTGATAATGAGATTATCAGCAGCGAAAATCCTGTTCTGCGCGAATCAATGAATTATCTCTTCAGTCAGAAACACAGTCTGGAGATAGATAGCGAGACCACAATAATGCAGGATTTAAAAATTGCCCAGCTTGGTGCTGCCTCCAAGGCGGCCTACCTTTCCCAGCCTAAAAACAGTGAGCAGACAGAATTAGAAAGAAAGGCAATGGCTGCTTTTGCTCTGCTTCCTTTGACAACTTCAATTTTGGGTACTTCTTCTGCTGTTTATAAAACTTTTTCATTTTTTAATGATATTATAAGTCAGTAATTAAACACTGTAGATACATCATAAAAATGCCGGGATAAAATCCCGGCATTTTTTAAACTACTTTTACCTGTTTAATCATAAAGACTCGCTCCATTTGTTTCGATGACTTTTTTGTACCAATCGAAAGATTTTTTCTTATAGCGTTCCAAGCTTCCGGATCCGTCATCATTGCGATCTACATAGATAAATCCGTAGCGTTTGCTTAATTCTGCCGTAGAAGCTGAAACCAAATCAATCGGTCCCCAAGTTGTATAGCCAAGCAATTCTACTCCGTCTTGCAGAGCTTCTCCAACCTGCACCAGATGTTTTTGCAAATAATCAATTCGATAGTCATCTTCAACTGTAGGTCCATCCGGACCTTGAACCAGAACATCCTTAGCACCTAAGCCGTTTTCAACAATAAAGAGCGGCAGCTGGTAGCGGTCGTAAAAATCATTGAGCACCAAGCGCAGGCCAACCGGATCAATCTGCCAGCCCCATTCGGAAGCTTCCAAATAAGGGTTGGCAATGCCTCCCATGATATTGCCGCGGCCGCTTTCATAGGCTTCAGGATTGTGTGCTGCTGCCACACTCATGTAATAAGAAAATGAAATAAAGTCAACTGTATTTTCCAGCATTAATTCTTTATCCCCGTCAGCAAACTGTATCTCTATATTATTTTCCTTGAAATAGCGCTTAATATAATTTGGATACTTGCCGCGTGCGTGCAAGTCACTGAATAGATAATTTTGGTTTTCAAATTCCCGAACCGCTAATTGATCAAGCGGATTGGCTGTCATTGGATAGGCAGGCATGGCAAGCACCATACAGCCGATTTTAAAATCCGGATTGATTTCATGGCCGACTTTAGTTGCTAAGGCTGATGCTACAAGTTCATGATGAACTGCCTGATAAAGATCTTGTTTGCTTAATTTTTCAGGGTCTGTCATAATGCCGCCAGACATAAAAGGAGCATGCAAAACAGAATTAACCTCATTAAAAGTCAACCAGTACTTAACCTTATCTTTATAACGTGTAAAAACGGTTCGGACATAGCGTTCATAAAAGCCAATCAGGTCCCGATTAGCCCAACCGTTGTATTTGCGAGCTAAGTGCAAAGGGGTTTCGTAGTGAGACAGTGTGACTAAAGGTTCAATGTTGTACTTTGCCAATTCATCAAAGACCTTATCATAAAAAGCAAGTCCGGCCTCATTCGGTTCTTGATCATCGCCGTTTGGAAAAATACGTGTCCAAGCAATCGACAGCCGAAAAACCTTAAAACCCATTTCTGCAAAAAGGGCAATGTCTTCTTTATAGCGGTTATAAAAATCAATTCCTATTAATTTAAGATTGTCCTCTGTCGGTTCATCCGTAATTAAGGGACTTGACGATCCGGGCTGAGCAACACCTCCTTTAGGCGTCACATCTTGTACTGACAAACCCTTGCCGTCTTGATTATAAGCACCTTCAAATTGATTAGCGGCTGTAGCGCCGCCCCATAAGAATCCGTCTGGAAATGTGTAAGGCATAGTGAGTTTCCTTTCAAGTTTTGATACTATTATTATATGATTTTTAGAAGAGAGAAGGCTGACACTATCTTTGGAAATACTGATACTATGCTTTGATATTCAAAAAAACAAGAAAAGCAGTCTCAACTTTAAATTTTGATTCTCTTTTCTTGTTATTCTCTGTCTTTTTTTGCTGCTACAGCAGCTGCTTACTTATAGATAAATAAAAACAGCTTGAACTTGCGGTGTTATACGGCGCCAATTAAGAATTTTAGGCTGTGGCATTTCGCTGATGATGAAACTTCCGTCACTGTTGAGATATTCTACAAAAGCAAGATGATCCTTTTTATTTCCATCTGCATCGTCTCTTAAAAAACAAGCGACAGCTCCGACTCTGGCTGCACTTCCTACGGAGCAGCCTTCTTGCTGAGCCTTGTCAGCCCACTCATCAGCTTCACCCCAAAGGGGACTAATGGCTTTACCTAATTGGGCACAACGATTATAAATATACCAAGCCGCCTCACCTTCAGTATAGGGATTGCCTTCACTGCTCATTTTGACTGTATGTTCATTTGGCAAACTATAAATCAATTGTGCTTCCTGCCGGCTGTTTAGCCTGGCATTGTAAAAACCAGTTAAAATAATGTCCTTTTTGTCCACTTTCGTTTATCCCCGTTTGATGCTTTATCATGCAATGTCTTATACTAAAAATTATATCTGCAAATATTACAAAAGTCAACAATTTTATTTCTATTTTATTACAGAATATTTCTTAATTAAGACATTTCTTCTAAACAGATTTTCTTTTTAATCTCTTACTGCCCATTATATGCTATAATAATACTATCCTATGATTTAGTAAGAGAGACTAGGGATGAAAGATTTTTTAACAGACGAAAATTTTAAACATACAACAGATTTTGAAAATCAGCTTCTGCCTTATAAAATTTTTGAAACGGCTATTTCTAATGGGCGTCCAGACACACTTTTTCACTGGCATCCCGAATTAGAAATTTCCTATATTTATGAAGGAACCGCTCAATATCATATCGATTATGATTATTTCAACAGCCGGTCAGGTGATATTATCCTCGTACGTCCCAATGGCATGCATTCCATTCACCCTATCGGCGATAAAAGTCAAAAAGCTGAAACTTTGCTGTTCCATTTAGATATGGTCGGTTACTCGCTTTTAGACCAGACAAGCCTTCGTTATCTGCAGCCCCTGCAAAATTCCAGCTTTAAACTGGTTCCTTGTATTAAACCCGGCATGTCCGGCTATGAAGCAATCAAAAACTGTCTCTTTACTATTTTTGATATTTACCATAAGCAAGGACGGCACTTTGAGCTGCTTTTAAAAGCTAGGCTGCAAGAGCTGGTCTACTTACTCTATTTTCACCAGTATGTTCTGCGCAAGTATTCGGATGATATGTACCGAAAAAATGAAAAAATCCGCGAGTTAATTGACTACATTCATCAGCATTATCAAGAAGAGCTTCCGATCGAAATGCTGGCAGACCGCTTCGGTTACAGTAAGACCCATTTTATGACGGTATTTAAGCAGCATACCGGAACATCATGTACCGAATTTATTATCCAATTTCGGCTCAGCAAAGCCTGTGACCTGCTCGTTAATTCAATTAAGCCCATTCTTGAAATTTCAACCGAAGTTGGTTTCAATAATCTGTCAAATTTTAACCGCCAGTTCAAGCGGTATTATCAGATAACCCCCAGTCAATACCGAAAAACGACTAAAAAACCCGTTAAGTCCGGCTAAAATAGTATAGCTCCAATATCTATAACTGAAAAACGAACAAGCGTACTTGTTCGTTTTTACGATGCCTATTTTTGCAGGCAATTATGTTATTTCTTTTGATCATTCAGCCAGTCAAAAACATCCGTATAGATTTTTCCGCCCCATTTAACAGTGGCAGAACCACCCTTTGTCTTATTGCTGGGCTTAAATCCTGATAACTTTGAAGCTTTTTTGACAGCTGATGGGTCTTGAACGCCTGATACCTGATCGTTAAAGAAATATGTCCAAGACCAATGCCCGTTGTAAACAGTATCTTTCATATCAAATCCCTGTACATTTTTATAATACGAGAACCATTTGTTCTTAGCACCGCTGTCAATCAGGGCTTTGTAAATCGGCAGCGAGTAATTTTCAGGATTGACAACTTCATCTGCCGCTGAATGAACAAACCAGATAGGAATATTCTTTAAGGTTTTCACTTTTTTGCTGTCAAACCAGACCTTATCTGTACGAATAGGTGATTTTCCGGAAACGCTGTTCTTATCTTCTACTGTTTTGTAGCTACCGTCAGCATTTCGTTCGTGTTCATAGTAAGAATAAGCGGTTGCTTGAGGAACCAAAGCTGCAAAATAACGGGGATAGTGCAAAGCCATATTGATGGTCATATATCCCCCATTCGAGCATCCTGTCAAATAGATACGATCAGGATCAACGTCTTTATTATCAGCTACATATTGCTTGATTGTATCCATCAGTGCCTGAGTATAGCGTGACACACCTGAGCCTGAACCATTAGTGCCATCCCCTTCATCCATCCAATACGTTGGCGTCTGTACCGTTAAAATGTAAGCTCCGGTTTGCTTTCCTGATTTAAAATGACTTTGGATGTTCTTTTTAGCAAGAGCAGTCACTTCATTGCCAAGCAGCGTAATATCTTGGTCGCTTCCGCCTTCACCTTGTCCATGCAGCCAGATAATTAAAGGATTTTTCTTACCGGATTTCAGACTTTCAGGCTCATAAGCTGCATATTTTAGAGTGATGCTTTCTTCTTTTTTAGTGAAAGGATTGGTGTAGTTTCCCGAAAAATCACCCCTGTTCTTAAAAACATCTGAATCCGGGGAAAGTCTTTTATCAACAGCATCACTGGTGCTATCTAATCGAGCAGATTTTCCATTTTGGCTGACGTTCAGTCCTTTGATAGATACAGGGTATGTCTTAACCCACTGATTTTGAAATACATCCATGTTGTAAATAAAAGGTGATGCATTTTTATCGGCATCTTCAGCATCATATGTAACAGGCATTTGAATCGTTAAATAACGGCTTTCTTTAACTGTGCTCTTTTTGCCGGTTTTATCAGACAAATAAACCTTTTGAACGCGTCGGCTGACACCTGCAGTCTCAACTTTGAGTCCTTTGGACGATACCTTTGAAACTTTCTGGTCTAATCTCACAAGCAGCTTAGGAACAGCAGGTCCAAACTCATAACCCTTGATAATGATTTTAACATCATTGATATGATTTTCGCTTTCAGACGCCAAAGCACGATCTGCTGACATAAAAGCAAGACTCAAGGCTCCTAAAGCAAGTAATTTCTTCATTTCTTTTTTCATCAGACTTACCTCACATAATTAAAACGCTTTCATTTTAGCTTGGTAACTGCCTTTTTATCCACTCATAGGAATCCCTCCTTATCAAAAAATCTCTGACTTTATCTTAGCAAAGCCAAGCACCGCCTTCAAGCACTTCTGCTGCTTTCAATAGGATAATATCATTCTTTCGTATTTTAATACCATTGAATCAGAATAGGCACAGAGCTTATAAGAATTTTATAACATAAAAATAAGACCGGAATTTTTTCCGATCATATAGACAATTCATTTTTATTTGACAGCTGTCAGGAGATAATCGCCCGCTTCAACAGTTCGCTCCTGCGTTGTCAGGACATCTTCGTATTGGTCTGAATTAGTCACGATGACTGGCGTGATAACCGGCAGACCGGCTGCTTTAATCGTATTGACATCAAACTCAAGCAGCTTCTGACCGGCTTCAACCTTATCACCAACCTCAACAAAACCTTTAAAGCCTTTGCCGGCAAGTGAAACAGTATCCATACCGATGTGAATCAGGATTTCAGCGCCATTTTCAGTCTTCAAACCGATCGCATGTTTAGTCGGAAATACTAAGGTGACTTCTCCTTTGGCCGGAGCAACAACAGCACCGTCATCAGGATCGATAGCGATTCCTTTGCCCATAGCTCCTGATGCGAATACTTCATCGGGAACATCTTCCAGTTTAACGACTTTACCAATCAGAGGACTGGCGATGATTTCTTGCTTGATTTCTTTTAGTTCCTGAACAGTTTCTTCTTCTGAAACGCCGTCTGCACTTTCAGCCCCCGGTTGGCCGTAAAGATAAGGAATTTTAACAAACTGAGTTAAAACAAAACCGAGAACAAAGTTCATGACAATCGCAATCAAGAAGTGAATGAGAGTCATTGAGTCTTTAGGGTTGATGAATGATGGAATGGCAAAGAGTCCCAAACCGCCCATAACCTGCATTTTAACATTGAAAAGAGACAAGTAAGCACCTGAAATAGCTCCGGAAATACAAGTCATGATAAAGGGCAGACGCATTGGCAGGGTAATACCATAGATAGCAGGTTCTGTTACCCCAAACAAAGCAGAAATAAAGGCTGGGATAGATAATTGTCTGACTTTATTTTCTTTGGTACGCATCATGATGTTAAGCAAAGCACCTGCTTGTGCAAAACAGATAGCTACGGTTGCAACGAGGATAAAGCCGGGACCTTTTTGCAGCTCCAAAATAGCCAACGGAACAAGTCCCCAGTGAAGTCCAAACATAACCAGTATTTGCCACATAGCACCCAAAGCAATACCGTAGATAATTGGGCTGAGACTGTAAATACCTGTAAAAATCGCACCAACAAGGTCAGAAGCCCAGCTCATAACAGGACCGATAACAAGGAAAGATAAAGGAACAGTAATCAAGATGGTAAAGAAAGGAACCACGAAGACCTTGACAACATCCGGAATAATCTTTTTAAAGAATCCTTCAATTTTAGATCCTGCCCAAATAGCAACAATAATAGGCAAGACCGTTTGCAGATAGCTGGAAGCCGGGAAAATGATCGGAATACCAAAGAAGGTTGAATAAATTGGTGATTCAATCAAAGTGCCTTGGAATAAGGTATAAAGCGGCTCTTTGGCAGTAAAGCTGGCAGCTATATTTGGATAGACCATGGCAAAACCGATAGCCAGAGCTGTGAATTGTTCCATCTTGAACCGTTTTGCTGCGGTCAATGCCAAGATGAGCGGCAAGAATTGGAAGAACCCATCACCTGCTGCGTTAAGGACAACGTAGGCACCATCTGTTTCGGGAACGCCTACCGCTGCCATAATAGCAACCAGCCCTTTAATCATACCTGCTGCTGAAAGGGCACCAAGCATAGGTTGGAAAAGCCCGGATACCAAAGCGATAAAGCGGTCAAACAAATTGCCCTTTGGCACATCGCCCTCATCAATATCAACACTGCCTTCACCAGTGATTCCGCTGACTTTCAGGACAGCAGCGTAGACATCTGGAACATGATTGCCGATGACAACTTGGAACTGTCCTCCTGCTTTCACCACGGTTACAATACCTTCCCGCTGTTTGAGGTATTCTTCGTCGGCTTTACTTTCATCCTTGAGAGTAAAACGCAGGCGGGTGATACAGTGGACTAATTTGACAATATTATCTTTGCCGCCGACATGCTTGACAATATCATTTGCCAATTCAGTATAATCTTTAGCCATTTTAGGCTCCTTTCATAAGATGCTAAGCCGTTAAGCGACTCACAGGAAAATAGGAACCATGACGAAGATGCTTAGCATCTAGGAAATGGTTGTCTTTTTCCAAAGAGTCGTAGGCGTGTTCGATTAAACAAGATGCTAAGCCGTGAGTAACTTATCACTATTAAATAACCGAATTCAGCCGTTCTGGCTCTAGCGTAGTTATTTTTAGAATAATTACCGTTTCACACGCAAAAAAACCTAAACAAATACCAAATGACCAGACAAAGACACACTCTTTGCAATCACTTCGTATTTATCTAGGTTTTGCCTGCTTAACCAGTAACAATCCTTTATGAATAGTATTATAACACATCATTTTATTTTTGCGAGCGCTTTTATGAAATAATTTAAAAAAACTAGTCTTACTGACTAGCTTCCAGGCGCTGGATATGAATGGTGAGATAAACCTGCTCGTCTTTACTCATAGCAAAGTCATAACCGGACGCCACATAGGATTTAATTTTTTCGGTACAGGCAAAAGCCTGCGGATAATTTTCCTTAACTTGATCATAGAGGAAAGCATCATTTTTTCCCTGAACAAGACCGTTTGCAACACGCTGAGCAAAATATTGGACATGGGTGACAAAACGGTTGTAACTGATCGACTCTTCGTCTGTAACTTGACCAAAATGCAGGCGAACAATTTCCAAAATATCAATCACAATTTTGGATATTAACCGGTTTTTTTCCAGCAAACCACTGTCTTTTTGGGCATTGATAAAATGCAGAGCAATTGAAGCTGCTTCATCATCAGCCAGCTCTACTCCCAGCTTTTCTTTGATGTACGCGATAGCTTCTCTGCCCAGCTGAAATTCTCTGGGGTAAAACTTCCTCACTTCCCAAGCCAGCGGATTTTGCAGTGTCAGCCCTTCTCTTGTCCGATTGATAGTATAGTGTAAGTGATCAGCCAAAGCAATGTACAGCGAAATATCAAAGTTTTGTTCTAAAACTTCCTGTCCTTGATGGATAATATCAAGAACCATCTTGATCTCGTCACTGTCGAGATCAACATAGACACGTGATAATTCACCTGCCATATCCGTATCCTGCAAAACAAAACGTTTTTCGATTAATGCCTGATCAACCTCATCGCCGGGCTTCTTTTGAAAGCCCAAGCCCTTTCCCATGACAATAATCTCTTCATCCTTATCCCCCAGGACCTGAATGACATTATTATTAAATACTTTATCAATTTTCATAGTATTTTCCTCAGCCTTTAATAAATGAGCATTTGTTTATATCATATCAAATAAAATGATAAAAAGTAAAGAATTCTTTCTCATGGGCTCGGATAAAAACTCATTTCTTTTTTATATATTTGACGCAGCAGCAACGAGGCTAGCTGAATCAGCCTTCGCTGGAATCACTAGCTGAAGTCCATTTCACCGCAAGGGCAAAGCAAAAATAAGGCTATCCGTGCTGAGGCCACCAGATCTCAAGAGTAAAATATCCGGACTTTCTCACTTCTAGCTACTTGCGGTACATTTTGAACTGCAGATAGAGATCATTATAGACACCCAGCCATTTTTTACCGAGATTATCATAGACTTCCAGGCGGCTGACCGTTTTAGCATCGGGATAAAAAGCCTTATTGTTTTTGATATCAGCCGGCAGCAGCTCTTTTGCCTTGGCATTTGGCGTCGCATAGCCGATATAGCTGGCATTTTGAGCGGCATTCTGCGGTTTCAGCATAAAATTAATAAAGGCATAGGCTTCTTTTTGGTGCTTGACTGTTTTAGGAATGACCAGATTATCGAACCAGAGATTTGAGCCTTCACTGGGCACAAGATAGTGTAAATCCTCATTAGCATCCAGCATTTCGCTGGCTTCACCGGAAAAAGTAACGCCCAAAGCAGCATCACCTCTGATTAAATACCCTTTCATTTCATCTCCGACAATTGCCTTGATGTTGGGAGTTAATTGGTTCAGCCTGTTTTCAGCTTTTTTTAACTCCGTGGTATTTTTAGTGTTTAAACTGTAGCCAAGACTGTTCAGGCCAAATCCGATGACCTCGCGGGCACCGTCAACCAGCATGATACTGTTGGTATAATCCTTATTCCACAGATCACTCCAGTGTTTAGGAACTTTGTTTAGCATTTTGCTGTTATAAACAATTCCCACCGTTCCCCAGAAATAAGGAATCGAATAGGCATTTGACGGATCGAAGCTTTTCCCGAGAAATTGCGGGTCAAGATTATTCCAGCCTGTAATTTGCGACCGATCAAGTTTTACCAAAAGCCGTTCAACTCTCATCTTACTAATCATGTAATCGCTGGGAACAGCGATATCATAGGTTGTACCGCCTTGTTTGATTTTAGTGTACATGGCTTCATTAGAATCAAAGGTCTCGTATTGAACCTGAATGCCGGTTTCCTTGGTGAACTTGGTTAAAAGCTCGGGATCAATATAGTCCCCCCAATTATAAATGACCAGTTTATCAGACTTGCCGCCGCTTGCCTGCTTATTCATGTAAAAAACCAAACCGGCCAAAATGAGGACAATGGCTAGGACACTCCCCATAAAAGAGTAAAGTTTATGCATGCCTGTCCTCCTTATCCTGAGAAATAAAATAATAGCCGATGACAAGCAGAATGCTGAAAAGAAAGACTACAGCAGACAGAGCGTTGATTTCCAGTGAAATGCCCTGCCGTGCTCTGGAGTAGATTTCCACCGAAAGGGTCGAAAAGCCGTTACCGGTGACAAAAAAGGTAACGGCAAAATCATCCAAAGAATAGGTGAAAGCCATAAAATAACCGGCAATGATACTGGGTGTTAAATAAGGCAGCATGACTTCTTTGAGCATCTGAAAATGGCTGGCGCCTAAATCATAAGCAGCATTGATCATATCATCGTTCATTTCTTTCAGTCTCGGCAGCACCATAAGAACAACGATAGGAATGGAAAAGGCAATGTGGCTGAGAAGCACCGAAATCATACCTAATTTAAAGCCAATAAAGGTGAAAAGAATCAGAAAGGAAGCGCCGATCATGACATCAGGAGCCACCATAAGAACATTATTAACTGATAGGATAGTATTTTGCGACTTTCTTTTTGTTTGATAAATAAAGATAGCGCCAAAAGTTCCGATAATCGTTGCCAATAAAGAACTTAAAAAGGCGACAAGAAAGGTTTCGGCTAAAATCAGCATCAGCCGTTTGTCACCGAACATGCTCTCGTAATGTTCCAGAGTAAAGCCGGTGAAGCGATTCATGTCTCCGGCCTGATTAAACGAATAAAAAATCAGGTAAAAAATAGGGATATAAAGGATTAAAAAGACAAGGATTAAATAAAGATTGGCTATTTTTTTCATTTATTTCTCTCCTTTGTCACCCACATAATAAGAAGCATGGTCAGAATTAAAACCACTCCGATGGTTGAACCCATCCCCCAGTTCTGCGTTGTCAAAAAATGCTGTTCAATAGCCGTTCCCAGTGTAATCACACGGTTGCCGCCAATCAGACGCGTCAGCATAAACAAGCTGAGACTGGGAATAAAAACAGACTGAACACCGCTTCTGACGCCGTTTAAAGACAAGGGGAAAATAACCTTAGTAAAGGTCTGCAGATCAGTTGCTCCCAAATCGCGGCTGGCATGGATTAAATTGGGATCAATATCATCCAGCGCATTGAAAATCGGCAGAATCATAAAGGGAATTTCAATATAAGAAGCCACAAAAATAAAGGAAAAATCTGTAAAGAGAATCTGCTGAGGAGCAAGCCCCATAAACTGCAGGAAATTATTAACTCCGCCCTCACGGCCAAAGATGCCCATAAAGGCATAGGCTTTAAGCAAGAGATTGATCCAAGTCGGCAAAATAACCAGCATCAGCCAGAGCTGCTTTTGCTTAAGACGTGTCAGAATCAAAGCAGCCGGATAGGCAATCAGCAATGTCACCAATGTGATGATAGCAGCATATAAAATCGAATTGAGACTCATCCGCAGATAGGTCCAGCTGGCAAAAAAAGTCTGGTAGTTGCCAAGTGTTAAGTGGCCTTCAATATCAAAAAAAGATTTGTAAAGAATAAGAGCAACCGGTGCTAAAACAAAAAGGCCTATCCAAAGAAGATAGGGGAGAGAAAAGGCATTAAACTTTTTCTTCATAGCGCTCCTCCTCTATAGCATTGATCAGGCCATCTTCGTGTTCTTCGGTTTCAGCGTATTCTTCAAGGCGGGCGTCAAACTCTTCTTCAGTTTCATTAAGACGCATAATGTGAATATCTTCGGGCCTGAAATCCAGTCCGATGATCTCACCCTCAATAGCCTTGCGGGTCGAATGGATCATCCACTCATTGCCAAGGTCATCATAGGCAATGATTTCATAGTGAACTCCGCGAAAGAGCTGCGTGTCTACTTTAACCTGCAGCTTGCCTTCTTCCGGCAGTGTGATTTGCAAATCTTCCGGCCGGATAACCACCTCAACAGGCTCGTTGGGGCGCATGCCGCCATCAACAGCCTCGAACTGCTTGCCGTTGAATGCCACCAAATAATCTTCAATCATGGTTGCCGGCAAAATGTTCGATTCCCCAATAAAAGTTGCCACAAAATGATTGATGGGCTCATCGTAGATATCAACCGGGGTTCCGGATTGAACGATTTCACCATCATTCATGACAAAAATCCAGTCACTCATTGCCAAGGCTTCTTCCTGATCATGGGTGACAAATACAAAAGTAATGCCCAGTCTTTGCTGCAATTCCCGCAGTTCATACTGCATTTCGGTTCGCAGCTTTAAATCCAGAGCTGACAGCGGCTCATCCAGCAAAACGACCTTGGGCTGATTGATGATGGCACGGGCGATAGCCACGCGCTGCTTCTGGCCGCCTGATAATTTATGGATAGAGCGATTTTCAAAACCGGCCAAACGGACCATTTTCAGGACTTCTCTTACTCGGTTTTCAATTTCTTTTTTGGCTATTTTTTGCAGTTTGAGCGGAAAAGCGACATTCTCAAAAACAGTCATATGAGGAAAAAGCGCATAGGACTGAAAGACTGTATGGACATCACGTTTGTTGATCGGCAGATCGTTGATTCTCTTGCCATCAAGAAAGATATCGCCGCTGCTTACGTCCAACAGGCCTGCAATAAGGTTCAGTATGGTTGATTTTCCAGAACCCGAGGCACCAAGCAGCGTATAAAATTTTCCTTCTTCCAGCTCAAAATTAATATCTTTTAAAACAACTGTACCGTTATCGTCAAAAACTTTCGAAACATTTTTAAAGGCAATGATAGGATTAGTCAATGCTTATGCGTCCTCCGCTTGTACTTCTTTTTCGCCAATAATGCGAACTTCCGGCTCCAAAGTAACTCCGGAATTTTCTTTAACCCTGCGGATCACATCCGCAATTAAATCCTCGTAATTTTTGGCAGATCCATTGTCAATATTAACCATAAATCCGGCATGCTTTTTGCTGACTTCCACACCGCCGATGCGATGCCCCATGAGCTGAGCTTCCATGATGAGCTGGCCCGCAAAATGCCCTCTGGGACGTTTAAAAACAGAGCCGCAGGACGGATGTTCCAAGGGCTGTTTCAAAGCCCGCAGGTGGTTGAGGCGCTGCATTTCCTGGCTGATAACTGTATAATCGCCTGGTTTGAGCGAAAACTTAGCCGAAATTACGACTTCTTTATTGTCCTGCAAGGCTGAGTGACGGTAGCCAAAACGCATATCCCGTGCTTCAATCGTTTTAATCTCACCGTCTCTGGTCAAAACCTGCGCAGAAATCAAGATATGAGAAATCTCGCCGCCATAGGCACCCGCATTCATAAAGACAGCGCCTCCGACACTGCCCGGAATACCGCAGGCAAATTCAAAACCGGTCAGGCTGTGGTACTGAGCAACCTTGGTCGTCTCAATTAGATTGGAACCTGCCTCTGCTTCAATAACATAACCGTCAACTGTAACGCTATTAAGCTTGTCAAACATGATGACAAACCCTCGAATTCCGCCGTCACGGACAATCAGATTGCTGGCGTTGCCTAAAACCATCCAGGGCAGATTGTGCTTGTTGGCAAATTTAACAATTCTTGCCAATTCATAGCGGTTGCGCGGAAAGGCAAGAAAATCAGCCGGCCCGCCAACTCTGGTATAGGTATACTTCTTCAAAGGTTCATTAAAACGAATGTCAATACCTTCTAAACTTGTTTTCATTTCTTCTAACATGATAATCTCAATTCTATACTTTTCGATACTAAAAAATCGGTAATTAAAACCGATTTTATTATATCAAATTTTAGTTACTTTGACGACAGAAGACATGATTTTTAATACATCATTCTCTGCCCAAAGCCATGCCTGATAAAAAGCCCGCCAGTAGCAGATCAGTCCTTGAGACGTTTAACCCCGGACTTATCTGCTGCTTTCAGCAACTCCGCTGCCGACTTCTTCAGCAGCGGGTGGATAAAGCTAGCGGCAATTTCAGTTAAAGGTACCAAAACAAAAGCACGCTCCTGCAGATAAGGGTGAGGCACTTGCAAGTTTTCTTCGTCAATAATCTCAGAGCCGTAAAAGAGGATATCAATATCAATGGTTCTTGGACCCCAGTGTTCATGGCGGACACGGCCCAGGCGGTTTTCAATCATCTGGCAACTGTGCAGCAGCTCCTGCGGTGACAAATCAGTTTCCAGCTGACAGACCAGATTTAAAAAATCGGCCTGATCTGTTTTGCCCCAAGCTGCAGTTTCATAGATGGAAGATTGGTTAATTAGGCGGGTCTGAGGCAGATCAGCCAGACCGGCCAAAGCTTTTTGTAAGTGAGCTTTCCTATTTTCAATATTGCTGCCCAGGCTCAGATAAACACCGGTCATGGGCGTTCACGCTTTAATTCCACGCCAACAGCATCGTAATGGCCGGCAATAGGCGGGTTTTCTTTGCTGATTCGGACGGTAACAGCCAAAATAGCAGGAAAATGTTCAAAAATATCTTGGCAGACAGCACCCGCGAGCCTTTCAATCAAGGCATAGCGGCTGTTTTCAACACGGTGTTTGATCACCTCAAACACTTTGCCGTAGTGGACTGTATCTTCCAGATTGTCTGTTTCGGATGCAGCCTTTAAATCGGCTGTTAATTCAGCGTCCACGACAAAAATCTGCCCCAGAGTCTGCTCTTCAGAAAAGGCCCCGTGATAAGCGTAAAACCGACAGCCTTTTAAAATAATCTTATCCATAATTCCTCACATTAACTGGCTGGCCACCTTGACAATATCTTTATTGACCGGCACATTGTGCACTCGGACAATCTGACAGCCCTTACCAATGGCATAAGCAGATAAGGCAGCTGTTGCCATGTCGCGTTCCTGCGGTTTTGTATTGCCGCCAAGCATACTGTCAACAACACGTTTTCTGGAAATACCAAACAAAACAGGGTAGCCAAGACTTGTAATCTGATCCAGCTCTTTTAGTAATTTTAAATTTTGTTCAATATTTTTAGCAAAACCAAAGCCGGGATCAAGCCAGATATTTTCTTTTTTGACGCCGGCTTTTGCTGCTAATTCTGCACGTTCCAGCAAAAAGCGGCTGACATCCTGAGTAATATCACTGTAGACCTCATCTTTTTGATTATGCATGAGAATGATGGGCACATCCTTTCTTGCTGCCAAGTCAAACATGCAGCCGTCGTAGAGCCCCGACCAGACATCATTAAGAATATCGGCGCCTGCTTCAAGCGCTGCCTGAGCTGTTTCGGTCTTATAGGTGTCAATGCTGATGAGACAGCCAAAATGCTCTTTAATCGCTTTGATAACCGGCACAACCCGCTTTATTTCATCCTCGGCGGAAACAAAAACAGCTCCCGGACGGGTTGACTCTCCGCCAACATCAATAATCTTCGCCCCTGCATTCAGCATTTCTTCTGTTTGCTTGAGTGCCTGGTCAACAGAAAGGTACTGCCCGCCGTCTGAAAAAGAATCCGGGGTCACGTTGAGAATTCCCATAATGACTGCCTGATCTGTCAATTCATGTTTGCCGATCTTCATGCTAACTCCTTAATTGTGAATCATGGAAATAATTTCCTGCCGGACTTCTTTGTCAGACCGACAAGTGCCCTTAGCTGCGCTGGTTACTGTTTTACTGCCGGGCTTTTTAATCCCCCGCATGGTCATGCACATGTGCTCCGCCTCAATCATCACAAAAACACCTTTAGGCTTTAGCGCCTCTTCAAGTGCATCAGCCACTTGAGCAGTCAAACGCTCCTGCAGCTGCGGACGTTTGCTGGCCACTTCAACAGCACGCGCCAGTTTACTGAGTCCCGTTACACGGCCGTCACTTGGGATATAAGCCACATGAGCCACTCCGTAAAAAGGAACCAAGTGGTGTTCACACATGGAGTAAAAGGGAATATCTTTAACTAAAACAACTTCTTCATGATTTTCAGAAAAAACTGCTGTAAATTGATCCTTAGGATCCTCATGTAATCCGGAAAACATTTCCTGATACATTCTGGCAACACGCTTTGGTGTATCTAACAGCCCTTCGCGCTCTGGATTTTCACCGAGTGCCTCTAAAAGCTGATAAACAGCCTCTTCAATCTTTTTTTGGTCTGACATTTACTTTCTCACCCATTTTTTCTTAATACAATCTATTATAGCCTATTTCTTTATTTTTCAAAAGGTCTTTTCTGACCTGCGAAATAAAATAGAGCGATCCCGTGATAACAAAGAGATCCTCTTGCCGAGCATTCCTAAGCCTTTGCAGCCAAGCCGAAAAATCAGGAACCTGTTCATATTTCGAGGGATAATCTTCCAAAGCAAGGGCTCTGGGATAAGGAAATGTTGTCACTGTCACATCCGCAAACTGACTCAGCTGCACAAGCATACTGTCAACTGGTTTGCCTGCAATAGCCGCAAAAAGAATATGAACGTTTTTGTCAGCGTACTGCTCTTTTAAGAGATCCGTTAATACAGCGACACTTTCATTGTTGTGAGCCCCGTCAATCATGAGATTTTCTTCGACAAACTCCATTCTGCCTGCCCAGCGGCTGACTGCCAAAGCACTTTTAATAACGGTTTTGGTCACATTTGGGAATTTTTTTTGCAGCAAAAGACATGCCATAACAGCCAAGGCAGCATTGGCTCTCTGATGCCGTCCTTTCATCGCAAGACGAATATCAGAGATGACTTCATAACCATAATTGAAATCAAATACGTCTCCCTTATCTGAAATCTTAAAATCTTCTCCCAGCTGATACAGAGGACTTCTGGTTTCCTGTGCTTTTTGATAAAAAACAGCCTTAACATCGCTGCGCTTTTCAGCAAAAACAAAGGGCACGCCTTCCTTTAAAACGCCGACCTTTTGCTGAGCGATTTCAGCATGGGTATTTCCCAAAACAGTCTGATGATCCAGCCCGATTGAGGTACAGATGACTGCCTGTGCTTTAAAAACATTGGTTGAATCATACAGGCCGCCCATGCCCGCTTCAATAATCACCAGATCAACCGGATGAATCTGACCAAAATAAACAAACATCAACAGTGTGATGATTTCAAATTCGGTTGCCGCTTCAAGACTGGTTTCAAGCGGCAGACGTTCGACCACGGGCTTAACCAGCTGAACCAGATTGATAAGTTCTTCTTGGCTGATCATTTGGCCGTTCAAAGAGATACGTTCCCTGAAATCAATTATATAAGGGGAGGTAAAGGTCCCGACATCATAACCCGCTTTGCTAAAAATAGTCTGCAGGTAATTGACTGTCGACCCTTTACCGTTAGTACCGACAACGTGAATCCCGCGAATATTTTGCTGGGGATTGCCCATTTCCTCAAGCATCCAGGCCATCCGTTCCAGACCCGGTTTGATACCAAATTTTAAATTGTCATTTATCCAGGCTAAGGCTTCCTGATAGTTCATTGTTTCTCCAATTCACAGGCTAAGGATTAAAAATCTGCCTGCTTTGCTTTCTTTTTAGAATTTATGAAATGGTCTTTGCTATGCACTTACCTGCTTCTTTTCATCATTATGAGCTGCCCCAGAATAAAAATGAAAACCGCCAGCCAAATAAAAATAAAACCGCGCAGTTCACCGACAGTGATGGTTTCGCCAAAAACCACAAGAGCAATCAAGAGCTGTATGGTAGGGTTAATATACTGAATGAATCCGATTAGGTTAAGGGGCGCTCTTTTAACTCCTTCTGCAAACAGCAAGAGCGGAACAGCAGTTACAAATCCGGAAACCATGAGCAGAACATTCTCCCAAAGACTGTAATCAAACAGGCTTTCACGGCTGAAAAAGAGAAGATAAATCAGTGCCAAAGGTGCTATAACAGCGGCTTCCACCAGCATAGCGACATCACTGGAAAGTTTGACGTTTTTCTTAATCAATCCGTAAAAAGCAAAAGAAAAGGCCAGCAAAAAAGTAATCACAGGGATGTCTCCCGTATGATAGATAAGAACACCAACACCTAAAGCAGCTAAACTCACTGAAAAAGCCGTCCACCTGTCCAAATGCTCCCCCAGAAAGATTAGTGATAAGAGCACAGAAACCAGGGGCATAACATAATATCCCAAACTTGCTTGGGTGGCTTGCTGGTTAGTGACAGCATAGATGTAAGAAAGCCAATTAACAGCAATTAAAAAACTAGCCAGAACTGCGGCAGCCCCTGCTTTTTTATCTGTTACTAAGCCTTTTACCTGCTGCTTATAAATGCTCTGACGTTTAGATAAAACCATATAAAGCAGCATGGTTACTAGGGTCCAAAGGATACGGTAGGAAAAAACAGCATAGGCATTGACCCCTGACAGCTCCTTCCAAAAAAGGGAGATAACTCCCCATAGTACATATGCTTCTAAACCGAATAAAAGTCCCCGTCTAGTCTCTTTCAACCCTCACTCCTTCAGTATCGACAGACAAAAGATAGGTTCTGCCATCCAATTCCAAAGAATCAATCGCTTCTTTGATTGCTTCTTCCTTGTTTTGATCAGTTAAAACGATGACAGTCGGCCCCGCTCCTGAAAGATAGGTCGCATAGGCGCCGTTTTTTTCACCAACTGCTTTAATCGCCGGAAATTCTTTAATAAGGGATCTGCGGAAGCGTTCATGAAAAAGATCGCCTTCAATCGCTTTACCGGCAGTCTTTAAATCACCTGTCAGAAGTCCTGCAACAGCTACATTGGCAATTGAACTGGCTGCAACGGCTTCTTTGTAATTCAGCTGATCTGGCAGAACATTGCGGCTGTCGCTAGTCTTAAGCTCATAGTTAGGAATAAAGGCCACAAAAGAACACTGAGGGAAATCAGCGGCAACATAATTGACCTTCTCATCGACATAGCTGGATACCACAAGATTGCCCAAAATCGCCGGCGCCACATTGTCAGGGTGACCTTCGATAGCTGTAGCAATATTCAGCTTTTCACCGGCTGTCAGCTGTAAATCTGCCAATTGATTCGCCAGCTCGATCCCGGCAACAATAACAGAACTTGACGAGCCAAGCCCTCTTGCCAGAGGAATATTACTGGTCATCCGCAACCGGTGAGGCTGCAGGTTAGGGGCAACCTTCAAGGCTGTCACAATCAATAAATTACGGTCATCGCTCGGGATGTTCTCCAAATCATGGATAATTTCCCAGGAGTCGGCTGCTTCTAAAACTTCGATAGAAAGATATTTGGAAAGAGCGACACCGACAGAATCAAAACCCGGTCCGACATTAGCCGATGTTGCAGGTACTGTAATTTTCATCCTATTCCCCCAGCACTTTGAAGGTGTTGACCAATTCAAAATCGGCAACGGCTTTCAGTTTCTCAGTCACATTGGCTAACTGCGTTTTGCTCAGAGAGTGCGTAATAATGACCACACGCGCTGTTTCGCCATTAGCTTTCTGCTGCAGAACTTGTTCAAACGAAATATCTTCTGAATTAAAAATTTCAGCTAAGCGCAGCATCTTGCCTTTTTCATCTGCAGTATTGATGGCAAAGTAATAGTGGCTCTTAACATCATCAGGATGCGCAATCCGAGTATCGCAAACAAATTCATTAAAAGGCTTGCCGACGTTACCGTCTTTAATGCGGCGGGCAATGCGAACAATATCTGCCGTCACAGAGGTTGCTGTCGGTTTCTGTCCGGCACCCGGTCCGTAGTACATGGATTCGCCAATGCCGATAGACTCCACAAAAACAGCATTCATCACATCGTTGACACTGGCAAGCGGATGAGATTTGGGCAGGAAGGTCGGTGAAACCTCAGCAAAAATCCCTGATTCGGTTTCTTCAACAGAGCCTACCAGTTTAATCACATAGCCCAGCTGCTGAGCCACACTGACATCATCAGGCGTAATGCTTGAAATACCCTGATGGGCTACCTGATCAAAATCAATGGTCATCCCAAAGCCGAACTGACTTAAGATAACCGCTTTATAGGCGGCATCAATCCCTTCGACATCATTAGTTGGGTCACTTTCGGCATAGCCCAGAGCCTGCGCTTCTGCCAAAGCAGCTTCATAGGTCCATCCTTCATCAACCATCTTGGTCATCATAAAATTAGATGTTCCGTTAAGCACACCTAAAATGCGTGTTACCTTGTCAGAAGTCAAAGAATTGGCCAAGGTCCGCAAAATAGGAATACCGCCGGCAACAGCCGCTTCATAGTAAAAAGCAACGCCCTGATCCTTTGCCAATTTAATCAGTTCCCTGCCGTGTGTGGCAATCAGATCCTTATTCGCAGAAACAACGTGTTTGCCGGCTTCAAGCGCCTTTGTAATAAAGGTTTTGGCAGGCTCGATGCGTCCCATCAGTTCGACAACAATCTCAATCGTCTCATCGGATAAAATGTCATCAATATCAGTTACAAAGTTAAAATCATTGCCCTCAGCCAAAAGACGGTCTTTTTCTTCATCATCTTTAACCAAGACCTTAGCAATTTCCAACCGGTCTCTTGAAGCAGCTGTGATTTTCTCGCTATTTTCCTTTAACAAAAACGGAATACCGCTTGCCACTGTCCCGAAACCAAGCAAACCAATTTTTATAGACATTTCTTTCTCCTTGCAAAAAACATTTTTTTCATTATATCAAATTTTCAGCAGAATTTACAGCTAATTACCTCTGCCTTTATGCTATAATTAGCTGAAGGGAACATTTATGATTAAGAAAACTAAAAAGCTGACCATTATCAATATTATCTTGATGCTTGCCTGCCTTGCAGCTTTGGGAGGTCTTATCCTTGCACTCAGGCGGCAAAACAGCACGGTGCGCACGAAACCAGCTATTTCTGTGACCACAATCAGTCAGGATAACGTTCAGCAGACAGCCCCAAAAGCCAACTGGACAAAGCAGAATCAGCCTGTTCGCATTCCTATTTTGATGTACCATGCTATTCATGATATGGCGCCCAGTGAGGCAGGCAATGCTAATCTCATCGTGTCACCTGCTGTTTTTGAAAGCCATATCAGACGCTTGAGCGAGGAAGGCTATTATTTTTTAAGCCCCGAAGAGGCTTATCGGGTTCTCAGTCAAAATACTCTGCCTGCTAAAAAAGTTATTTGGCTGACTTTCGATGATAGTTTGCTTGATTTTTACACTGTCGCCTACCCTATTTTAAAAAAATATCAGGCCAAGGCAACCAATAATGTCATTACCGCTTTTACAGACGAAGGCAGATCCGGCAATCTGACTATTAAACAAATGAAAGAAATGAAAGCAAAAGGCATGTCCTTTCAGTCGCACACCGTTAATCACCCCGACTTAGCAGTTTCTGATCAAGAAACGCAAGCCAAGGAATTGTCAGCATCAAAAACTTATTTGGACAAAGAACTTGATCAAACCACGACAGCCATTGCCTATCCGGCAGGACGCTACAGCGATGCTACGCTCAGCTTTGCCAGTCTATACAAATTGGGCCTAACAACCAACGAAGGCTTGGCCAGTGCTGAAAACGGGCTGCTGTCTTTGAACCGCATACGAATTCTCCCGGATACCAGTGCGGATATTCTGATGCGTACTATTGCTCCTGCTTTGCCATAATTTTTTAAAAGAAAACAAGGTTGAGACAAACTTGATATCCCTCTGCACAGCGGACAGTGAAAAACAAAAATTCACTGAAAACTATGACAAAGGTATACCGCATTTGTCTCAGCCTTGTTTTTTTATTGTTCTGATTAGGCTCTTGCTAAAATATGCCGAAGCTGCACAGCACTTGGAGAAACAATGGGCAAAAAAGCTCCTTCATTCCAGCGGCGGATAAAACCAGAAGCTGACCCTTTCAGGTAACCTCTGCCGCCGCTTGCCTGCAATTCTAACAGTAGGCTGGCAGCAACAATATCAACAATGTCTATACGCAGCTGAAAGAGCTGACGAGGATTGTCAATAAAGACCTCTTCTGCTTCCAGACCTTTAAACAAACTCTGCCGAACAGCAGTCAGCTTGTCCTTTGTTTCATCGTACTCTTCTTTAAGCACCGAGCGATTGCTGCTTAGGCTTTGTGCTACCTCATCCAATGAACGCTCTGCTAAGCCAAAAGCCAGACCAAATTGATAGCCCAAAAATTCCGGCCGCGTCTGAGCCAAAAAGCTTTTGGCATCATCAGACAGTATCCAACTATCATCCAAAGGCACATTATCAAAGCTTAAGGCTGCCGTGTTAGAACCTTGCAGAGCTGCAAATTCTAAATCAGCTGAACGCGACAAACCGGCTGCTTCGGAAGGAATGACCAAAACGATAGGTTCTTTGCTGCTGTCTTCAAATTGAGCCGCAAAAACAGCCACAAAACAATCTGAACGCAGATTCGTTACCCAGGGAAGCCTTCCTCTCAGATAGTATTTTCCATCTTGTTCTGCCAAGGTAACATTCAGCTCTTCAATCTTTGATAGAAATTTAGTAGCATTTGACAGAGCCGTTCCGGCAGCCAGCTTCCCTGTTAATAAATCCGGCAGCCAAGACTTCTTCAGGACGTCGTTGCTGCTAGCAAGAAGCGTTTCAATAAAAGTTCGATGTCCCCATGATATAAAAGAAGCCGTCAGTGAATGGCAGGCCAGCTCTGATAAAAATTCGACTACTTCTGTCTTACTGCCGCCTTGGCCGCCATAGATTTCAGGCACCGCAATACCAAAAACACCTTCTGCTGCAATGCGCTCCAAGAGCTGATCAGCCCAATCTCCGGACTCTTTGTCAATCTGATCGGCATGAGCATCCAGCCAAGTTATAAAATTTTCCGAAAAATAAGCCATTGTCATCCCCCCTTTCCTCATGCGGAACTATTTTGCATATTGCTGCAACTCCGGATTAATCGGTGTATCCGCCATATTATTAGCATAATTGCAGAGCGACGCTAGGCTGACACCTAAGACAACATCAAGAGCATTTTCCCGAGTATAGCCTGCCTCCAAAAAATCGGCAAAGGCTTCATCTCCGACACGTCCTTTGGTGTTAATCACGGCAATGGTAAATTTAGCCAGTGTATCAAGCTTAGGGTCATCATCAATAGGCGTACTGTTGCGCAAGGCTTCCAAAAGATCGGGTGCCATCTGAATCTGCTTAATCGAAAAGGCCGTGTGACCGGCGACACAAAAGGCACAGCCATTGGTTACAGCAGCTGTAATCTGAACCACTTCCCTTTCTGTCGGTGTCAGGGAATTGCGGCGGTTAATGGCTCCAACGGTGCGGTAAGTTTCCAGTGCTGTCGGCGCATTAGCCAAAAGTCCGATAAGATTAGGAATATAGCCGCCGTTGTCCTTTTCGACCGTGTGCAGGGTTTCTTTGACTTCCTCAGGTGCAGTGTCAATGGTATGTATGGTAAATTTAGACATAAAATAACCTCGATTCTTTTGATATTGCTGATAGGATACCATCTCCTGCGCGTCCTGCATAGTCTAAATTTTTTATGGCCGGCTATAAGCATTAATTATGGAGAAAATGGGCAGCGTTTTTGAAACAGTAAGCTTTCTGTGCTTATCTTGCATCAAAAAATAAGAGGACATGCAAAAAAGACTGGGCAAAAATGCCTGCAGTCTTTCTTACTTGTACTTGATTTATCCTAATTTACCAGAGCTATCAATCCATGACAATCATTGCTTTGATTGTTTTTCTTGCTTCCATATCCTTGTAAGCCTGATCAATGTCATCTAATTTATAACTTTGCGTAAAGACCTTACCGGGATTGATTTCACCATCAAGGACAGCCTTCAGCAAGACACTCTTATCATAAGTTGTCACCGAAGCAGGTCCCCCTGCAAAAACAGTATTTCTCATGAAATAATCTCCCGGATTGATGTCATCTGTATGCGGAACTCCGACACGGCCGACAACAGCACCCGGACGGGCAATCTTGATCGCCGTTTCGGTTGAGAGCTGTGTGCCGACACATTCAAGCGCAGCGTCTGCACCGTCTCCGTTTGTTAATTCCAGAACCTTAGCAATACCCTCTTCGCCGCGCTCTGCCACAATATCAGTCGCACCAAATTCTACAGCCAACTCTTGACGGTCTTTGTGGCGGCTCATGATGATAATTCGCTTAGCACCGCGCATTTTAGCTGCAATAACGGCACAAAGCCCAACAGCACCGTCGCCGACGACTGCAACGGTATCACCCTTTTGCACATTTGCAACTCGAGCTGCATGATAGCCTGTCGGCATCACATCAGCAAGCGACAAGAAAGAGGCAATCATCCCTTCGCTGTAATCGCTCGGCTGACCAGGAACTTTCACCAAGGACCAATCGGCATGGGCATAGCGAACATATTCGGCCTGATAGCCGGAGCTAAAGTTAGTACTGGCATCGTGCCCCTGACATCCGCCCTCAAAGCCGGCACGGCAGGCCGCACAGTGACCGCAGCCGTGTGTGAAAGGTGCAATGACAAAATCACCTTTGGTGACCGTATTGACGTCAGAGCCTACCTCTTCAACAATCCCGATAATCTCATGACCGGTGTTATCTGAACCACTTTCTTTTTGGTCGTCACCGCGGTAGGACCAAAGATCCGAACCGCAGACACAAGAACGCACCACACGGATAAGAGCATCATCAGCTTCAATAATCGCTGGTTTATCTACAGTTTTAACAGCCATTTGGCCTGCTTTAACAAATACAGTTGTTTTCATAATATCCTCCTTAACAATATTAGTCATACTTTACCATATCATATCAGGATAATCAAATCTGAGCATTGATCAGACAATCAAAATTTTACCGTTTGAAGAAAAGACTCTTTTCTTTGATACTTCCTTTTTAAGAACTGACACAATTCATTAAGACCCTAGCCGCAAGAAAATAAATCGTGATGCCAGATAAGACAAAATCCCCACCAAGAATAAATCTTAGTGGGGATTTAAAATATTAAGCTAATTTTCTTATCGCCTTGACACTAGCGAAAAGGCTTTAAAACTCGGCTTTCTGTTTTAAACAATCAGTAATTGATTATTTAAGCGTAACAGTTGCTCCAGCTTCTTCAAGTTTAGCTTTAAGTTCTTCAGCTTCTGCTGCTGCAACGCCTTCTTTAAGAACTGATGGTGCGTTGTCAACAAGACCTTTAGCTTCTTTAAGACCTTCGCCTGTAATTTCACGAACAACTTTGATAACAGCAACTTTCTTGTCACCGCCGGCAGTCAATTCAACGTCAAATGAATCTTTAGCTGCAGCTTCTTCTCCGCCGGCTGCACCAGCAACAGCTACAGGGGCAGCTGCAGTTACGCCAAATTCTTCTTCGATAGCTTTTACAAGGTCGTTCAATTCAAGAATTGAAGCTTCTTTAATTTCAGCAATAATGTTTTCAATGTTCAATGCCATTGTTAATTTCCTCCAAATGTGTTTTTTATAAAATAGTTTGCAGCTTCAGGCTGCTGTTTGAAGACTTAAGCAGCGTCTTCTTTGCTTTCTGCAACAGCTTTGACAGCATATGCAACGTTGCGGACTGGCGCTTGAAGTACAGACAAGAGCATAGAAAGAAGTCCTTCTCTGTTTGGAAGTGTTGCGAGAGCCATGATTTCTTCTTTAGAAGAAACAGCGCCTTCGATTGCACCGCCTTTGATTTCAAGTGCTTCAGCATTTTTAGCAAAATCGTTGATAATTTTAGCCGGTGCAACAACATCTTCATTTGAAAATGCTACAGCAGACGGTCCGGTAAAGACATCATCAAGTCCTTCGAGACCGGCTTTTTCAGCTGCACGGCGCAGGATTGAGTTTTTGATTACTTTAAATTCAATATCGCTTTCGCGAAGTGAACGGCGAAGAACAGTATCTTGTTCTACAGTAAGACCGCGTGAATCAACAACAACGATACTTGCAGCTGCTTTCATTTTCTCAGCAACAGCATCAACTAATTCTGCTTTTTTAGCAATACTTGCTTCACTCATCAGTGTTTAACCTCCGTTTTTATTTTTGGCTGGATACAATAAAAAAATCGTACCCAAACCCAGACACGAAAGTACAATACGTTTTTTAAGTTTACGTTTTGTGCCTCGGCAGGAATATTATGAGCACGGCTCCCCTGCTGTCTTAGGTCAGTTTTTTTCAAAACCTCTAATATCATATCATATTCTGAAAATAAGTCAACCCATATATATTTTTTTAAGACTGGCAGAAAATATTTTTATTATATAATACATAATCCTTGATATATAACAACACAGGTGTTATAATATAGACAAATAGCTGATAAAGGCTGTAACAGCAAGGCTTTACTTTGAGAAAGGCTTTGTAACTGTTATAGTATAATTAGCTCAGCTATTATTTTAACAAAAAGAGGTAATAATTATGGCAAATGACTTTTACGGACGTGATCCATTTGGAAACATGGATGACATTTTCAATCAACTAATGGGAAATATGGGAGGCTACAACTCAGAACGACGCCGCTACCTGATTAACGGCCGCGAGGTAAGCCCCGAAGAGTTTGCACAATACCGGCAAACAGGCAAACTCCCTGCTAATGCTGACGCTCAGCAATATCAAGAAGCTGCTCCTAATGCACCAAAGAAAGATGGTATTTTATCCAAACTGGGCCGCAATCTGACAGACGAAGCACGCGCCGGTAAGCTGGATCCGGTCATCGGACGCAATAAGGAAATTCAGGAAACTGCTGAGATTCTGTCTCGCCGCACTAAAAACAACCCTGTTCTCGTCGGCGATGCGGGTGTTGGTAAAACAGCTGTTGTTGAAGGTCTGGCTCAGGCTATTGTCAACGGTGATGTCCCTGCTGCTATTAAAAACAAGGAAATCATTTCTATTGATATTTCCGGTTTGGAAGCAGGTACACAGTATCGCGGCTCCTTTGAAGAAAATATTCAAAATTTGGTCAGCGAAGTCAAAGAAGCCGGCAATATCATCCTGTTCTTCGATGAAATTCACCAAGTTCTCGGTGCAGGAAGTACGGGCGGCGACAGTGGCTCCAAAGGTCTGGCGGATATTCTAAAACCCGCTCTTTCCCGCGGTGAATTGACAGTTATCGGTGCAACAACTCAGGATGAATACCGCAATACCATCATGAAAAATGCTGCTCTGGCCCGCCGCTTTAATGAAGTCAAAGTCAACGCTCCCTCTGCTGAAGCTACCTATAAGATTTTACAGGGAATCTCAGTTCTCTATGAAAAACACCACAATGTTGTTTTGCCTAAGGAGGTTTTAAAGGCTGCAGTTGATTTGTCCGTCCAATATATTCCGCAGCGCAGCCTGCCGGATAAGGCTATTGACCTTATCGACATGACTGCTGCTCACTTGGCTGCTCAGCATCCGGTGACAGATGTTAAGACGCTTGAAAAAGAAATTCAAGCAGAAAAGGACAGACAGCAAACAGCGGTTGACAAAGAAGATTATGAAGAAGCTTTGAAAGCTAAAACTAAGATTGACAAGCTGCAAGCTCAAATTGATAATCATACGGAAGGCAACAAGGTAACAGCAACCATAAATGACGTGGCCGAAGCTGTTGAAAGACTGACTGGTATTCCCGTGTCACAGATGGGAACCAGCGATATTGAACGGCTGAAAGAAATGACTTCCCGTCTCAAGGGTAAAGTTATCGGACAGGATGATGCGGTTGAAGCTGTTTCTCGTGCTATCCGCCGCAATCGTGCGGGCTTTGATGAAGGCAACCGCCCTATCGGCAGCTTCCTTTTTGTCGGACCTACCGGTGTCGGCAAGACTGAGCTGGCTAAGCAGCTGGCCTTTGACATGTTCGGCTCAAAAGATGCTATTATTCGTCTTGATATGTCCGAATACAGTGATCGCACGGCTGTTTCTAAATTGATTGGGACAACCGCCGGTTATGTGGGCTATGATGATAACAGCAACACCCTTACCGAACGTGTACGCCGCAATCCTTATTCTATCGTCCTGCTTGATGAAATCGAAAAAGCAGATCCGCAAGTCATCACCCTGCTCTTGCAAGTCTTGGACGACGGCCGCTTAACTGACGGTCAGGGTAATACCATCAATTTCAAAAACACTGTTATCATTGCAACATCAAATGCCGGTTTTGGCAATGAAGCCTTTAGCGGAAAAGACGAGGATGTCAAAATTATGGACCGTATCGCTCCTTACTTCCGTCCGGAATTCCTCAACCGCTTCAACGCTGTCATTGAATTTTCACATCTGACCAAGGAAGATTTGGACGAAATCGTTGAGCTGATGCTTTCTGAAGTAAATATCACGCTCGCTAAAAAAGGAATTGATCTGACTGTCAGCGACAGTGCTAAGGCGCATCTGATTGAAGAAGGCTACGATGAAGCCATGGGCGTTCGGCCGCTTCGCCGCGTTATCGAACAGGAAATCCGTGACAAAGTTACTGACTTCTACTTAGATCATACCGATGTCAAGCACCTCAAAGCTGACATGAAAGACGGCAAACTGGTTATTGAAGAAAACTAATTTTTCCATAAGTACATAAAGCTCAGCTCCTTTAGGGGCTGGGCTTATTGTCTATTTGAAAATGCTTGGATAATTTGTTAAAGTAAGGTTATTCTAAGAGAAAGCCTGCTATCTATCCTATGGAACTTACTTTATACGACCTATATCAAAAAATGCTTCAACACATGGGGCCTACTAACTGGTGGCCGGCTGACAGCAAACAGCAGATTATCATCGAAGCCATTCTCATTCAAAATACGACCGAAAAAAATGCCACACGCGCCTCACAGCTGATCAAAGCTGAGACAGCTTACGATTTTCGCAGGATACAGGAGCTGTCCTCAGAGCAATTAGAACTGTTAGTTCGCCCGGCCGGCTTTATGAAAAATAAAAGCAAGGCGATTCGGACAGTCTCACAGTGGTATCTTGAGCATCAGGAAGATGCTCATGCTGCTCTGAAACAATACGGGCAAAACCTGCGCCAAACCCTGCTGAAACTCCACGGTGTCGGTCCCGAAACGGCCGACGTTCTTCTGACCTATATCTTTGATCAGCTGCAGTTTATTGCTGATAAATATGCCAGAACGCTCTTTAGCCATCTGGGTCTTTTCGGCTTAACCGATTATCAGAGTTTGAGCCGTCAGCTGAATCGGCTGCCGGCTCCTTTTACTTATCAGGATGCTCAGGAATTTCATGGCTTGATTGATGAATTTGGCAAAGAATACTTTCATCCGCCCAAAAATTTTGAAAACAGCTTTTTAGCCGGTGACAGCCTCATTTTATAAAATAAGGCTGCTTGTCTGTAACTTTTACTTGCTGTCTAAAACACTGCAAGTGTGCACCTGTTATTTTTGAATAATAAAAAAGAGTGGAACTATAGTTGCCCCACTCTCATTTTTTTACTTCATTCGACTATTGTTTTTTGCCCCGGACAATACCTTTGAAAACAGGGTACAGCAAGGGCACTGCAAGAGCAGTTACTATTGAAGTTCCGAAAGTTCCGGTAATTTTGACAAGAGCTCCTGTCATGGCTGCAAACAAAGGCAGATTCCCCACTAAGCTGTTAATGATGGTGTACTTGACTAGGTTGAGAATGATTTTTGTCAGGGCAGCAATAATGCCGACAGCAAGGATATTGCTTGCCGTATCCTTTGATTTCATAGCCTTCTCATAAACCAGATGCAGCACATAGCAGACAATCAAGGATTCTAAAATCGTTATCCAAACTTCTGCTGCATAGCCATTTAAAATATCAAACAAGCCTAGTCCCAGCGCTGCCGCTAGAGCGCCAAATTTAGAACCAAAAACAAGGACAGCCACAACGACCAATGCATTCCCCAAGTGAATAAACTGCGGCCCTACTTGTATCCGTAAAAATTGAACACTGACCAAGATCAAAGCGGCAAACAGGCTGACTTCTATTATCCGACGCAATTCTTCTTTTTTCATTTTATTTCCTCCAATAACAGGTGATGCTGTTTGATAAGATTGAACAAGTGCGGCTCGTAGCAAAGACCGTATTTTAAGTCACGCTTTAACGCTAAAGTAGTCTGGATGGCTCTATCCAAAAACGTTAAGGCTAAGCCGGCGGATTTTTCCAAAGCAATTCCCTGGAAGTAGCCGCTTGCCAAGATAGCGGTGAGCATATCGCCGGTTCCATAAAACAGCTGAGGGTAGCGTTTAGCCATGACATAAACAGTTTTATCGGTCTTCTTTTGATACAGAGCTAGGCCAATCTTATCTTTTTCAAAAGACACTCCTGTCAAAATAACCGTTTCAGGACCGATGCCAGCCAATCGCCGCAAAAGATTCTCAATATCAGCTGAGTCATAATCATCTCCAAGATAAGCCGTATCAGCCAAGAACGCTGCTTCTGTCAGATTAGGCGTAATGACATCTGCCTTTTGACAGAGACGGCGGATATTTTGCGCATAATCCTGATCAAACCCTTGATAAAAATGCCCATTATCCCCCATGATAGGATCTACAAAAAGAGGAACTTCCTTTTTTTCAGCAAAATCAATCAGCAAAGCAATTTGCTCTTTATTTTTTAAATAGCCTGTCACCAAACCGTCAAAGACAAGATCCAATTCCTGCCACTGTGAGAGAAAACCGGCCATGCCGGCTGTGCAGTCATCTATGTGAATATTTTTAAAGCCGCCCGTATGCGAGGACAACAGCACTGTCGGCAAAATAACTGTTTCTGCCTGACAGGCTGCCATAATGGGCAGGCTGCCGGCCAGAGCAACCTTGCCCAGTCCGGGCAGATCACTGGCCACCAGTAAACGCGGTATCATAAAAATTCCTCAATTTCTTTTCAAAACTTAAAATTATTGTAAGAAATTTTAGAATGAGGTACAATAGGAACAAAATCAAACTGTATGGGGACAAAATGACTAGTAAGTATCAAGAAATTTTATCTGCTGTTGTTCAGCAAATTGAAAGCGGCAAACTCAAACGAGGGGATAAACTTCCTTCTATCCGCCGGCTGAGCGCCGAATTTAACTGCAGCAAGGACACCGTCCAAAAGGCCTTATCGGAATTAAAATATCAAAAATATATCTATCCCGTTCCTAAAAGCGGTTACTATGTTTTTGAAGACAGTCACGAGGAAGAACCACTCCTCAAGGTTTCGTCCAGCGATTACAACAATATGGCCTATGAAGATTTCAGAACCTGTATGAACGAAACCTTAGTCGGCCGGGAAAACTACCTTTTCAATTATTACCACCGGCAGGAAGGTCTGGAAGAGTTGACCCAGTCTTTGCAAAACCTGTTTTTAGACCAGGCCGTTTACAGCAAAAAAGAAAATATTGCTGTCACGTCCGGAACTCAGCAGGCACTCTACATCTTGTCCCAAATGGACTTTCCCAACAAAAAACAGACCATTCTTTTGGAACAGCCTACCTATCATCGCATGAATGCTTTGGTGAAGTCACAAAATCTTCCTTATCTGACTATTGAGCGCAGTTTTGAAGGCCTTGATTTTAATCTCTTGGAAGATTTTTTCCGCCGGGAAGATATTAAATTTTTCTACACCATTCCGCGGCTCTCCAATCCTTTGGGTCTCTCATACAGCCTCAGAGAAAAACAGCTTTTGGTAGAGCTGGCGCAAAAATATGATGTTTACATTGTAGAAGATGACTATATGGCAGATCTTGATAAAACAGCCAATGTTTCCCTGCATTATTGGGATACAAATGACAAGGTCATCTACCTCAAGTCTTTTTCGGCAACGCTCTTTCCGGCTCTGCGTTTGGGAAGCTTAGTCCTGCCGAAAAAACTTCTGAAAAGTTTTCTGGCCTACAAAAGTTTAATTGACTATGATACCAACCTCATCATGCAAAAAGCGCTGTCGCTTTACATTGATAATGGCATGTTTGCCAAAAACAAGAAACATCTCAAACAAATTCGCAGCCAAGAGCGCTCTGAGCTGAAAAAAGAGATCCCGCCGGCTCTTCTTAAACTGCCCCATCATCTCTTTCATGATTCGCTGGTTCTTGAGCTGCCTCCTAAAACAAAACCTTCGCTTTTAAGGCACAGACTGAATACACCTGATTTTCTGGAAAAAAATTATATCAAAGACTGTCCTTACCAGTTTGTTCACCTGCAAAAAGGCAGCAATTGGCAGGAAGCAGCCGCCCTTTTGAATCTCTAAAACAGCCAAAAAAGACTGAGTTATTTGCTCAGTCTTTTTTAGCTGCAGTTGGCGCAAAAGCTGCTCAACGTTCCTGCTGAAAATATAAATACTTTAACGGCGCTTTTTTAGTCCCTGACTTAAGCTCTTAATGTCAGCGGGTCTCGTCCGGCAGCAGCCGCCTACAACTTTAGCTCCCAGATTTTGCCAAGAAAGGGTATTTTCTAAAAGCGTATGTGATTTGTCAGCCGTCTGAGTCCATGCTTGATGTCGGCCGTCATAGACCTCCCCTGAGTTAGGATAAGTTACCAGCGGTTTATCGGTAACGGCACTGATTTTCTTTAAAAGCTCATCATAAACCAAGGGTGAGCTGCAGTTAATACCCACAGCCAAAATCTGCGGTACTTCGTCCAGCAAAGCTGCGACGTCTTCTATAGCAGTACCGTCAGAAATACTGCTGCTGTTTTGAGCGGTAAAGCTCATATAAGCTTCTGCATCAGGAAACTCTTCCTGCAGCAGTTCAGCCAGAGCCTGAGCTTCCAAAAAACTGGGAATAGTTTCTAATGCTAACAAATCACTGCCTTTTTCCAGCAAAATAGCAATGCGCGGTCTGTGAAAATCTTTGAGCGCTTCTTTGTCTATATCACCGTAATCGCCGGTATATTCGGAACCGTCAGCCAAGTAAGCGGCATAAGGCCCGACATCGCCGCTGATCAAAGGATAAGGACGCGCTTCTTTTTCTTCCTCGCTTAATTCCCGCCAGACGTTTTCCCTGGCATTTTTAGCTAAATCAACGGTCAAGGCGATGATTTTTTCAGCTTCTGTTTGACTGAGCCCATGCTCACGCAGCCCCTGCAGGCTGGCTTGGTAGCTGGAAGTTGTTACAATATCAGAACCAGACCGCAAATAAGTTTCATGAACAGACCTAATTAAGTCAGGATCTTCTAACAGGTATTTTGCTGACCATAATTTTCCCGACACGTCATGCCCTAAAAATTCCAGCTCCGTTCCCAGAGCACCGTGCAAAATCAAATAATCTTCCTGTTCTAACAATGTTTTAAAACGTCCCATAAAACCTCCTCAAAATTTACCATAGCGCCAATAATAATAAAGATAGCACAAGGCTATAAAGGGTACACCAAAATAAAGCCCTGCTCTTTGTGAAGCATCCCAAGCAATACCAATAATGGAAATCAGCAATAAAATAATGGTCACATAGGGCAGCACCGGCGTAAAAGGCGTTCTGTATGACAGCTCTTTCTCGCTGTGATCTTTTAACCACTCCTTACGGAAATTGATCTGCGCCATAGGAATGGACAGCCATACGACCACTACTGCAAAACCGGCGATAGATACAAGCGCCAAATAAACCGTATCTGCAGCATAAATACTTGAAAACAGAGCCAAAACAGCACCGGCCATAGACAAAAGCAAGGCTCGCATGGGAACACCGTATTCATTGATTTTGACAACCTTTTGGCTGATCATGCCCTCATTGGCCAAAGACCACAGCATGCGGCTGGAAGCGTAAAGTCCTGAATTTCCTGCTGACAAAATAGCCGTTAAAATAACAAAATTCATAATATCAGCAGCAAAAGGAACGCCCATCTTATCAAAGACATCAACAAAAGGAGCGCTTGACACACCTGCTTCTTTCATCGGTAAAAGTGAAGCCAAAACCACTATAGTCAGCACAAAGAAAATCACCAAGCGCCCGATTGTTGTCTTAATGGCCTTGGGCACTGCTTCTTTAGGGTTGTCCGTTTCTCCTGCAGCAATACCGATCAGCTCAGTTCCGCTAAAGGCATAGTTAACTGCCAGCATAACTGAAACAAGAGCTGCAAAGCCTTTGGGAGCAGCTCCGTGAGCCAGCAAATGCTTAAAAAGGATTACTTCATGCCTGCCATCAAAGGAAACCAATCCAACCATAGCTCCAATTCCCAAAACAATAAAAACGAGAATGGCAAGCACTTTAATGCTTGAAAAGAAGGATTCAGCCTCGGCAAAAGAGCGGACACTGAGGGCATTGATCCCAAAAATAATCAGGGCAAAAAGCGTCGCAAATACCCAAGTCGGAACATGGGGAAACCACCGTCCCATGAGCATGCCTGCTCCCAGAAATTCCGTTCCCAGAGCAACGGTCCAGCAGAGCCAGTAGAGCCAGGCAACAGTAAATCCGGTTCCGGGGCTGATAAATTTAGTCGCATACGTATGAAAAGAACCCGTGACAGGCATGGCAACCGCCAGCTCTCCCAGCGACAGCATCACCAGATAAACCACCACTGCACCAATCAAATAGGAAATCACCGCTCCTAAGGGTCCTGCCTGTGCAATCGTATAACCGGAACTCAAGAACAGCCCGGTTCCGATAACACCGCCCAAAGACAGCATAAAAAGGTGGCGGCTGGTCATTTTTCGCTTGAACTGACCTTCGTTTTCAAAATTATGGTTTTCCATAAACCCTCCTAATGTCTGATACCTCTATCATACCACAGAAAGGCAGGAATTCAGACATAGTTTTTATCTATCATCCGATATAGAAAAACTATATGCGCAAGCAGCCACCTTTGCTCAAATTGGCATACAAAAACGATAGAAGTATTGCTTTCTATCGTTTTGAGACTTATTCTGATTAAAAGCGTGCCAAATCCAGGGCATGCTGAGCGGCTAAATTAAGCAAACTCCACTGACGGTCAAAGCCGGGCTGGAAGAAGAAATCAGCCTGCGCTAAATCTTCTAAGGTCATCTTATGACCAATAGCTAATGATAAGACGTTGCCCTGCGCTGTTACATCATATTTAGATAGGACAGCACCGCCCAGAATTTGATGTGTCAACGGATTAAATGTCAGACTGACATAAACTTTGGGATTGCTGTCATCAGGAATGTAAGCCGGACGCAGGCGATCTTCATAAAAACTGGTTTTAAAGGCTAGTTCACATTTTTCAGCTGAAAAAGCATTCAAACCGCTGGCTGCGAAATGATAATCAAACAGACTCAAGGCTGAAGAACCAACGACACCGGCAAAGGCCTCATGCGGCTTGGCTTCAAAAATATGTTGGACCAAATATTGCGCTTCACGGCGGGCAGTGGTTGCTAAAGCAATCGGCATAGGTTTGCCGGCCGGAATAGACAGAGGTAAAACAGCATCGCCGATAGCATAAACATCCGGAAGATTTGTTCTAAAATACTCATCTACCTTGATAAAGCCGCCATCTTCTAAATCTAGCGTGCCCTGCAGCCAGTCTGTATTAGGTTTGACACCTGCAGCAACAATAACGAGGTCGGTCTCAATAGTGCCCTTATCCGTTACTACCCTTTCAACCTTGTCGCTTCCCTGAAAACTTTCAATTTTAGCACCCATGCATAAGTTAACACCATTTTTTTCAAGTTCCGGTTCTAAAATAGCAACCAATTCCGGATTTAAATAAGTTCCCAGAGGACGGTCAATAATATCTATCAAGGTGACATTCTTACCGGCACTAGCAAAAACGTCTACTGCTTCCAGACCGATATAACCGGCTCCAACAACGACCACATTCTGAACGGTATCTGATTCCAGAGCAGACTTAATCTTAGTTGCCCAATCATAGCCGCGCATCAAGAAAATATTATCAAGATCGTTTCCTTCAACAGGAAGCATGGCAGGCTTAACACCGGAGCTTAAAATCAGCTTATCGTAAGCTGCTTCTTTTTCCTGCCCGGTTTTTGTGTCAGTGACAGTAACTGTTTTTTTATCGCCATGAATAGCAGTAACTCGGTGGTTGTTAAAAATTGTCCCGCCTCGTTTTTCCAAATCGGCCGGCGCAAAATTACGCACATCATCTTTGGCCGTTACCTCACCTTTTAGATAAAGCTCCATCCCGCAGGACATAAAGGAAACAAAATCCCCCGCTTCGTAGATAGTAACCTCAATATCAGAGTACCGATCTAATAATTCTATAGCAGATTCGTGCCCGCCATGTGAAGCTCCGACAATAATAACTTTTTGGCTGTCCATAGGTTTTACCTCCTTAGTTACCTTTATGGTACGCTTTCATTCTATCTTAGACAACCTAGGAGGTCAAATGATTGAACTATGAATTGCTAAGCGCTTTCAAACATTGTTTAAACACTTTAAAAACAAACAAAAGACAGCTCAGAAGAAAGCAATTCTGCTTTTTTGAACTGTCTTTGACAAAAATTTATAAGTGTCCCAAAATACTGTCCCAAGATGCATCCAGACCGGTACGGTCAACGGATGAAAACACAATGAACTGATCAAGCGCATCAAAGTTCAGCTTCTTTTTGATGGCTGCTTCATGCTTATTCCACTTGCTGCGGGGCACCTTATCAGCCTTTGTAGCAACCAGTATAACCGGAATGTCATAATATTTCAGAAAATCGTACATTTGAACATCATCTGCACTGGGATCATGACGAAAATCAACCAGACTGACCACTGCTCGCAAGTTATTGCGGCTAATTAGGTATTCTTCAATCATTTTTCCCCATTTGGCACGCTCAGCCTTAGAAACCTTGGCGTAACCATAGCCCGGAACATCGACAAAACGCAGTTTATCATCAATATTATAAAAGTTCAGCAGCTGGGTTTTGCCGGGCTTGCCGGAAGTTCTGGCAAGATTTTTCCGCCCTAAAAGCGTATTAATAAAACTTGATTTGCCGACATTTGAACGTCCGGCCAGAGCCACTTCGGGCAACTCATCCTGCGGATAATGCGATTTATTTGCTGCACTTAACAAAAGAGAAGCGTTATGGGTATTTAAAGTTTCACTCATACGGTCTCCTTATTAGGAAGCTGTCTCAAGAATCGGTTTGTCTGTTCCTTCAACCGCTTCCTTCGTAATGCGAACACAGGTCACATCTTCCTGACTTGGAATTTCAAACATCAAATCCAGCATGGTTTCTTCAATAATAGACCGAAGTCCCCGTGCGCCTGTTTTACGCTCAATTGCCTTTTGAGCGATAGCTTCCAGAGCATCCTGATCAAATTCAAGCTCAACGCCGTCATAAGACAAAAGCGTCTTGTACTGCTTAACCAGAGCATTTTTAGGTTCGGTCAGAATCTTGACCAGATCATCAACAGTCAGCTGTTCAAGAGCTGCTAAGACCGGCAGGCGGCCGATGAATTCCGGAATCAAACCGAATTTTTGAATGTCTTCAGAAATGATTTCCTGCATATAGGATGCTTTATCATCAACCTTCTTATTGTTTTGCCCGAAGCCAATGATCTTTTCTCCCAAGCGCTGCTTGACAATATCTTCAATACCATCAAAGGCACCGCCAACAATAAAGAGAATATTTTTAGTGTTGATTTGAATCATTTCCTGCTGCGGATGCTTGCGGCCGCCTTGCGGCGGAACACTGGCAACCGTTCCCTCAATGATTTTCAGCAGCGCCTGCTGAACCCCTTCACCTGAAACATCGCGGGTAATAGAAACATTCTCACCCTTTTTGGCAATTTTATCAATTTCATCGACATAGATAATACCGCGCTCCGCGCGTTCCACATTATAATCAGCAGCCTGAATCAGTTTCAGCAGAATATTCTCAACATCTTCACCTACATAGCCTGCCTCAGTCAAGGCAGTGGCATCTGCAATAGCAAAGGGAACATTGAGGCTCTTAGCCAAGGTCTGAGCCAAAAAAGTTTTTCCGGAACCTGTCGGGCCAATCATCAGAATATTAGACTTTTGCAAGTCAACATCCTGGTCTTCCTGACTTTCTGTGAAACTGATGCGCTTATAGTGATTGTAAACAGCAACAGCCAAGGCACGCTTAGCGCGATCCTGCCCGATTACATAGCTGTCCAAAATTTCTAAGAGTTCCTTAGGTTTTGGCACTTCGGTCAGATCGGCAAGAACTTCTTCTGCTAATTCTTCGCGGATAATCTCTTGCGATAATTCAACACATTCATTACAGATAAAGACGCCGTTGCCTGCAATGATTTTTTTGACTTCATCTTGATTTTTGCCACAGAACGAACAGTGAACCGTGACATCAGTAGTTCTATTTCCAGCCATTTTTTCCTCTAATTTCTAATCTCGTTTAAAATAAGGTTCCATAAAAAGCATGAATGGTATTTACAATATTTGTAAAAGCATTCAATAAGAAAAACACTCCTAAACCGTAGCGATTTTTCCTAAACGCAGGGATTGCGCATAAGATACAAATCACAAACAAAAAGGCAGTAAACACCCCAAAAATACTTCTTTGCATAATCTTAGGCAAATCTCCTTGCTACTTCTTTTCCCAAACAGTAATGGTAAAAGGATAAGCATTTTTATCATCACTGTCAAAATCTGTGCTTGCTGTTTCTTTAAAATCAGACCAATCGAGGTCCGGGAAATAGGTGTCTCCCGAAAATGTTCCGTGAACTTTGGTTCTGACAAGCTCATCATAATGATCTTCAAAGACTTTATAAATACCAGCACCGCCGACAACATAAAGATTTTTGTCCTGATTGTCAAACCAAGCAAGCACTTCTTCCGGACTGTGCAGAGCCTTGACACCATCTGCCTGAAAATCCTGATCCCTTGTCAAAATTAAGGTTTCCCGGCCAGGAAGTACTCGGCGCTTCATCCCATCAAAAGTGACACGCCCCATTAAAAGTGCATGCCCTGTTGTTGTCTCTTTAAAATGCTTCAGCTCTTTGGGAAGATGCCAGGGAAGCCTGCCGTCTCCACCAATCAAACCATTTTCATCTTCTGCCCAAATGGCAATAATTTTCTTTGTCATTTTTACAGATTACCTTTTATTCTCATTTCTTTTATTTTAACAAAATTTATTAAAAAAAGCTCAGAAAAAATTTGTCTGCCGCCTCAGATGGCCAAATCAAACTTCAGCTGCGGTTTAACCGGACTGTAGTCTGTCAGCTCAAAATCCTCAGGTTTAATAGCAAAGAAATCGGTTTTATCAGGAACGTTCAGTACTAAGCGGGGCTGACAGACTGACGGCTCACGTCTCAAAAGCTCCTTGGCTTGTTCAAACTGATTATCATAAATATGGAGGTTGTTGATAAAATAGAAAAATTTACCGACCTTCCAGCCAAAATGTTTAGCAACCATCATTTGCAAGGCAACATACTGCATAGCATTGATATGATGAGCCACCAGCATGTCATTGGAGCGCTGAGTCAGTGTTGCATCCAGATAAATGTCCTCACCCACACGGCGGACATCAAACATGGTCTGAAAGGCACAAGGAAGCAGGCCATCTGTTTTTTCAAAGGCTTCATAATCCCAAAGGCTGATGACATTGCGGCGATTCCAAGGATTTTCAGCCAGCTGCTTGAGAATTTTATGCATGATATCATGCTTTTTGACAATAGCACCGTAGCGCTCACCAATGGTTCCGGTCTGTCCGACTTCCCAGTCATTCCAATACTTGACGCCGTATTTATCATTCAAAACAGACAAGTCATTGGTCTGATCCTGATATATCCAAAAGACTTCTTTAATGGCTGACTTGATAGCAATCGGACGCAAAGTCGTAATGGGAAATTCATCCTTTGCCAAATCATACTCAGCAAAGGAGCCTGTGATATATTTAGAATTGGCTGTCTGGCCATTCTTATACTTGGGCCGTGCCTGTTCGCTCCAAGCACCTGTTTCTAAAATTTTATGAATATTTTCCTTAAAAATAAGATCTGCCTTGGTCATAGCTTTCCTCTCTATGTATGTAGGAAATCAGCACTGAATTTCCTTTTAAAAAACATTATAGCAGAAAATTTATAAAATATTGTAAAAAAGATATCCCTGTCTAATATTAGGCACAGGATGTTTTTTAATTTGATTCTCAAAAGTTTATTCGTTAATTTTATTTTAAATTGTGATAAAATAACTATGACATTTTACAAAAAATATAATTAAAAGGAAAAGAAGGAACACTATGGCAATTGGAATTGATAAAATTGGTTTTGCGACCAGCCAATATGTCTTGAACATGAAAGACTTAGCTGCAGCCCGCGGCGAAGATCCTGAGAAATTTAGCAAGGGTCTTATGCTTGATGCGCTCAGTATCGCTCCTGTTACAGATGACATCATCACTTTAGCGGCCGGGGCTGCTGAGGAAATTTTAACAGATGAAGACAAGGAACTGATTGATATGGTCATTGTGGCAACCGAGTCAAGTGTTGATCAGAGCAAAGCAGCTGCTGTCTATGTTCATCAGCTGCTGGGAATCCAGCCTTTTGCCCGCAGCATCGAAATGAAAGAAGCTTGTTACAGTGCCACTGCTGCTCTTAATTATGCCAAACTCCATGTTGAAAAGCACCCTCAGTCGCGAGTGCTCGTTCTGGCCAGCGACATTGCCAGATATGGGGCTGCCAGTCCCGGTGAGTCAACTCAAGGGGCAGGCAGTGTGGCCATGCTGATCAAAAAAGATCCTGCTATTTTAATTCTTCATGATGAAACGCTGGCACAAACGCGTGACATTATGGATTTCTGGCGGCCTAATTACTCAGTAACACCTTATGTTAACGGTATTTATTCGACCAAACAGTATCTGGATATGCTGAAAACAACTTGGACTGAATACCAAAAGCGCTTTGAAACTTCTTTAGCTGATTTTGCAGCCTTTTGTTTCCACCTGCCCTTTCCTAAGTTGGCCCTCAAAGGTTTCAATAAAATCATGGACAAAACTCTGCCCGATACCTTGCAGGAAAAGCTGAGAGCAAATTTTGAGGCTTCCATCCTTTACAGCCGGCAGATTGGAAATATTTATACAGGTTCGCTTTTTTTGGGACTGCTCTCCCTGCTTGAAAACAGCCGAAATTTGGCTGCTGGCGACAAAATCGCACTCTTTAGTTACGGCAGCGGCGCTGTTGCAGAAATCTTTACAGGAACCTTGGCCGAAGGTTTTAAAGAACAGCTGCTGAGCAATCGTTTGGAAAGTCTTGCACAGCGCAGCCCCTTATCTGTAAGTGAATACGAAAAAATGTTCTTTGAAGAAGCTGTTTTAGATAAAAACGGCAATGCTTCTTTTGAAAATTATAAAACAGGCAGCTTCGCTTTAAAAGAAATCACGGAACATCAGCGAATTTATGGTAAAATCAATGACTGAGAACAAAATAAACTGGACAGGTTTTTCAAAAAAATCTCTGAAGGAGCGAATCAGCCTGCTGGCAGAAATGCAGCTGCTAAGCTCTGAAAATTTAGACAATCTGACCTATAACCGCCAGCTCCCGCTTAAAACAGCTGACCAGATGGCAGAAAATGTTATCGGAACACATTCCCTGCCTTTTGCTCTAGCGCCTGACTTTCTTATTGATGGCAGAGAGTATCAGGTTCCTTTTGTTACAGAAGAACCATCCGTTGTTGCTGCCGCCAGTTTTGCTGCAAAACTAATCAAGCGTTCAGGCGGCTTTGCAACGGTCATTCATGAGCGTCAAATGATTGGCCAGGCCGTACTTTATCAGGTTCCTGACCTCAATACAGCCAAGAAAGACATTCTGGCTCAAAAAGCTCAGCTCTTGCTTTTGGCTGATGATGCCTACCCTTCTATCGTTAAACGCGGAGGCGGCGCACGCCGCCTGACAGTTGACATTAAAGAAGAATTTCTTATTGTGTATCTGACAGTTGACACCCAGGAAGCTATGGGAGCCAATATGGTTAATACCATGATGGAGTCCCTGATGCCGATGCTGGAAGAAATATCCGGCGGCAAACAGCTGATGGCAATTCTGTCTAATTACGCAACTGAATCTCTGGTAACAGCAAGCTGTCAGGTTGACCTCAGATTTCTCAGCCGCAATAAGGCGCAGGCTCAGACATTTGCCCGCAAAATAGAGCTGGCAAGCAGGCTGGCGCAAATCGACAGTTATCGAGCCAGCACCCACAACAAAGGCATTTTCAATGGCATCGATGCTGTTGTCATGGCAACGGGCAATGATTGGCGGGCTGTCGAAGCGGGCGGCCATACCTATGCCGCTAAAGACGGCCAGTATCGCGGTCTCACGACTTGGACATTCGATCAAAAGCAGCAAATTCTAAAGGGTTCGCTGACCCTGCCTATGCCCGTAGCAACCAAGGGAGGATCTATAGGCCTCAATCCCAGCGTTCGCACAGCCCATGACTTGTTGGGCAATCCAAATGCCCGTGAACTGGCAGCTGTCATCGCTGCTGTCGGACTGGCCCAAAATTTTGCAGCGCTCAAGGCATTGACCAGCACCGGTATTCAGGCAGGGCACATGAAACTGCAAGCCAAATCTCTCCTGCTGCTTGCCGGCGCAAAAGAAACCGAACTTCCAAAAGCTATCGGTCAGCTTCTTGAAGCCAATCACATGAATATAGAAACCGCACAGACTATTTTACAAAACCTAAGAGATGAAAACACCTAGACTGCAGCAGTCTGGGTGTTTTAGTGTTTTAATGAAGAATCGGCTGCTTTTGCTGCTGTGCAGTTATTTTTGCGGGTCAAGAGTTTTTCCTTGACATTGTTTTTAAATAATTATATAATCTGGTTATGAAAACTAGATAAACTAAAGGTGATAATCTATGATTTATTCTTATCCTCTATGGAAAGAACTGCCGGAGCTGGACTTGTATCTTGATCAGGTACTCTTGTATGTCAATCAGATTGCAAGTTTCTCTTCTCAAAATGATAAAGGACTGACAGCAGCCATGATTAATAACTATGTCAAACATGGCCATATTGACAAACCTGTCAAGAAAAAATACAGCCGCAAACAAGTGGCTCGTTTGATCGTCATAACCAGTTTGAAAAATGTTTTCGCAATTCAGGAAATTAGCCAGACACTGGAAATACTGACAGCTAACCATCAGTCAGAAACCAGTTACAATCATTTTGTCGCCTGCATGAACGGCGACAGTACTGAGGATGTTCCGGCGGTAATTATTTCTGCCTGCCAAACGCTGAAACTCTATCATCAGACGCATCAGCTTGTTTTAGAATTACAAAGAGGTAACACAGATGAACCCAGCACAAACACTTAAATTAAGCAAGCGCTTAAGCTTTGGCGAAGAGGTCGCAAACAGTGTCACGCATGCTGTCGGTGCTGTCATAATGCTTATTTTACTGCCGATTACTGCCATTTACAGCTACCAGTCTTACGGTATGAAAGCGACTGTCGGTATGTCTATTTTTGTCATCAGTCTCTTTTTGATGTTTTTGTCATCAACGGTCTATCATTCAATGCAGTATGACTCGCCGCAGAAATATGTCCTGCGCATTATTGATCACAGTATGATTTATATTGCTATCGCAGGGTCTTATACACCGGTTGCTTTGTCTCTTGTCAGCGGGCGGCTGGGCTATCTGATTATTATTTTGCAGTGGGGAACAACTATTTTTGGCATTTTATACAAAATTTTTGCCAAAAAAATCAATGACAAGTTCAGTCTCTTTCTTTATTTACTAATGGGCTGGCTGGTGATTTTTATCATTCCGGCTGTCATTAGTAAGACCGGTCTTACTTTTTGGCTCCTTATGCTTGCCGGCGGACTCTCTTATACAGTCGGTGCTTTCTTTTATGCTAAGAAAAGACCATATTTCCACATGATCTGGCATCTTTTTATCCTGCTTGCTTCGGCTCTGCAGTATACTGCCATCGTTTATTACATGCTGTAAAATAAAAAAGCGCACAGTCAGTCAAACTAACCTATTGCGCCATAAATTTATGATCTACTGAAGTGCCCTTGAAAAATCTTTGTTTCAAGGGCATTTTTTTGTAACAGCGTTTTAATGCCAAAAATAGCTTTCCAGTTCTTTAAAACCGATAACTGTCAGTTTGTCAGCACTTACTTCTTCTTTGATCTGCTGCAAAAGGCTGACAATCTCATTTTTTAACTCCTCGGAATGATTGGCTTTTGCAAAATACCGATTAATAAGGGCGTCCAGTTTTTGAGAACCGTCTTTGGAAAAAATTTTAAAATAACGGTTCTTTCTCTTAAAGATTATAAGATAGCTGGTAAATTTTTTGTCAATTTCCCTCATTGAGCCATCATCAGAAATGGAAAAACTCCGCTTGTACACAGTTAAATTTGTGTAGCCCCTTGCCAAATAATCAGAAATATGGTCTGCATCATCACTGACAGCATAAAGATCATTGGTCAGACGAGAGAGCACTTGGTTTGTTCCGGCAAAATAGACTTTATCTGCTGCTGTATCTGCGTTCATCAAATCATCTGAAAACAATTTAGGAAAGTCCGCCATCTCTGTTTCGAAAAAATTAAAACTTTTAAGCAGCATCTGACTAACTCCTTGAATTTTTGGCCTGCTGGGCATCGTTTAATTTCCCGTATAAGATATAATCGACATTTTTCAAGTCTTCAATCGTTTTGCAGTTGAGAGTACACATGATTAGCCGCAGGTCATCCTTCCAGCCGTTAATAATCGCAATGGCATCCTCAACAGAATAACGTTCTACCAGCTCAAGAACCGTGCGTGATAAGCCGACCGCTTTGGCTCCTAAAACAAAGCATTTCACCATATCCAAAGGATGCCTGACACCGCCCGAAGCTAAAATCTCTACTCGATTTACCAGAGGCTGAGCATTTAAAAGTGCCTGCAGGGTCGTCTGTCCCCAGTCGTTGAGATAAGAACGGTTGCCCCCGCGCTGATTTTCAATATAAGCAAAACTGGTACCGCCGCGGCCGGAAATATCAAAGGTCTTAATACCCAGCTCGGCAGCCGTTTCAATCGTTTTAACATCCATGCCAAAACCGACTTCTTTAAGAATAACCGGTACAGGAATCTCTCTGGCGTAATCCGCAAGATTGGATTTCCAGCGGCGAAAATCACGTTCGCCTTCCGGCATGAGGAGTTCCTGCATGAGATTGACATGAACCTGCAGAAAAATAGGCTTCATCTGTGCTGCCGTCTGCTGCCCAAGTTCAACAGGCTTATCAAGGCCGATATTGGTCGCCAAAAGCAAATCAGGGAAGTCCTGATGAGTCGGATAAGAGTCCTCCTGATTGTTTTTAAGGGCAGCGCTGTAAGAGCCCGTCACCATGACGACTCCTGTCGCCTGTGCAAGCTGAGCCAATTTACGATTAACGGCTCGTCCTTTTTCTGAACCGCCGGTCATGGCATTGATGTAGAAAGGAAACTCAAAGTCGCGTCCAGCAAAATGTGTTGATAAATCAATCTCATTCAGATCATAATCAGGCAGAGAATGATGGATTAGCTCCATATCGTCAAAACTATTGTAGGGAGCTTCATATTTAAGAGCATATTTGATATGATCGTCTTTTCGGTTTGCCATGCGTTCTCCTATAATTTTTCTTGGTAAAGCAATTCGATGCCGTGGGTCTGCCAGCGCTCTATTAATGTCTGACTGGCTTTTTCATCAAACGACAGGGCAATGCCGCAGTCACCGCCGCCTGAACCCGATGATTTGGCAGCAGCATCCAGCCCCCGACTGGCAGCTTTCAGTTCTTTTAACTTATCACTGTAGATGGCAGGGCTGAGTGCGGACAAAAGTTCGGACACAGTCTCAATTTCTGCTTTGACAGCCGATTTTTCTCCCGCTTCTAAAGCTGCCTTTAACTTAAGAACAGCTTTTTGAGTCTGTCTGAGAAAATCATCTGTAATGGCCGATTTGACCAAATTAATCATATGGCGCGAAATCGCTGCTTCTTTAGTCCAGCCGACCAGAAAATCACAGGGCAGAGCCGGTTTCACCACATCAATGTTGTAATCCCAGTTTTCAGCCAGAACAGTCTTTAAGTCATAGCGTTCAATCCAGCTGCGCACGCGGCTGCGGTCAAAGGCTGTAAAGCAAATCAAGTCCTCGTAGGCAATGCAGGCAATATCCCCCATGGAACCGTTATCGCCATGCTTGATTAAGGTATACGAAGCTAACTTAAAAAGCGTGTCCGCAGACAGATTCACATGATAAAAAGCAGCTAAAGCTTTCAAGGTCAAAACAGTCACACTGCCGCTGGAGCCAATACCGAATTTGATGCCGCTGCGCTCCATTTTGCCGGTAATATCCAGGGTAAAAGGTCTTAGATCAGACACCTCCTTACCTAAAAAAGCTGCCCAAACAGCAATCGTCTCCTGAATCAAAGAGTAATTTGCATCCGCTGTCAGCCCTGTACGATAGTCAAACATATCAGACCAGATAGAAATCCGGCCGGCCGGTTTAATGGCAGCCGTCATATAGATAGGAATATTCTTGATAAGAGCCGACTGTTTAGGTGTTAAAACAGCGTATTCACCGGCGATGTAGAGTTTACCGCCGGTCTGTACCCAAATAGCATCATCCATATTACAGTTCCTTTGTTTCAGACTTGATAATCTGATAATCCTGAGCCAGCAAATCAGCCAAGCGCTCCAAATCTTCTGCCAAGCACAGAACCTTAACATTGGGGCCTGCATCCATGGTAAAATAGCATTTTTCGCCTTGCTGCCGAAGAGCTTTTACGCTTTCCATCGCCTCATAGGACTTTTCTGTCAAATAAGAAAAAGGAGGCTCTGCCGTCTCTGTCGTTGCATGCATGGCCAGGGCATTGCGTTCCGTCAGCTCTCCCACTTTTTCAAAATCATTGGCTTCAAGATAGGTCAGCATGTCTCTGTAATCTTTCTCGGATTGGGCAATCCAGTCCTTAAAATTAGGGGAAGTTTCCGAACAGCGCTTCATGCCCTCTCTGCTGGAAACAGGCTTTTTAGCATCATCTAGAATCAGCATGATCATGGCCAATTTTAAATCGGTCTTGACCTTGTAAATCTCATCGGAATCCTTATCCCAAGCAGCTAGCGGTCCAAAGAAAGAGCGTGAAGCAGAGCCGGATGCAAATTTTGCCAGCTGAGCCAACTCACTCTGACTGAGATGCTTATCAAAAAGATCATTAGCAGCCTTCACAAGGGCTGACAAACCACTGGAGCTTGATGACAGACCTGCTGCTGTCGGCATATTATTAGACGTTTCTATTTTCACAAAAATCGGCTGATCTTTTCGAAAATAGTCCAAAATCTTGCTCATCTTGGCGTGCTCTTCTTTATTTTGCAAAACACCGTCAATATAAAATTCATCAGCAGCGGCATTTGGCAAGAGCGAAAGTTTGGTCTCCGTATACATGTTTTCAAGCGTCAGAGAAATACTGCTGGTTGCCGGAATCATCTTTTCGGCATCGGCCTTTCCCCAATACTTAATAATAGCAATATTAGCATAAGATTTGACACTTACAGTTTTTTCAGTCACCTTGAAACTCCTTTTCACCTACCATTTGGCCGCATGCCTCACCTTCTTATTTTAATATAAAAATGAGAAAAAAGCGACCCTTAATAGCTGGCAAGCAGTCGGGTCAAACTTTGGTCGTTCTTACAGCTGCAAGCGTATCAAGACAAAATAAAAAGGACAGAACTCTGCATAATACAGAATGCAATCCTTCTCATCTATTTTTATCTAACTTATGAAGCGCTCTTTTTATATTTAAATTTTACCAGTACTAATATTAGAGAACATAATTGACAGTATAAGTATCATCGGATAGGATACGAGCCAGAAAGCGCCGTGTTCGCTCTTCCTTAGGCCGCAGAAAAAATTCTTTAGGGCTTCCTTCTTCAATAATATGTCCGCCGTCCATAAAGATAACATGATTAGCGACGTCTCTGGCAAAACTCATTTCATGCGTCACGACAACCATGGTGATTCCCTCTTCAGCCAGCTGTTTCATGACGCCTAAAACATCACCGATCAATTCTGGATCCAAGGCTGATGTCGGTTCATCAAAAAAGATAACATCAGGTTTCACCGCAATAGCACGCGCAATGCCGATGCGCTGCTGCTGACCGCCCGACAGCTGACTGGGATAATAATCTCTGTAACTTAGCAGACCCACCTTTTCTAAGGCCTCTAAAGCTATGGTCTCTGCTTCTTTCTTAGGAATTTTCCTCGCAACAACAAGACCTTCCAAAATATTCTCCAGAGCCGTTTTGTTAGCAAAAAGATTGTAATGCTGAAAGACAAAGGCAGTTTTCTGCCGAATAGTCAACACCTCTTTGCGATTCAGAGCAGCTAGGTTATAGGACTGATCGTCCAGAATCAGCTGTCCCTGATCCGCCTTCTCTAAATGATTGAGGCAGCGCAGAAAAGTCGTTTTCCCTGATCCGCTGGGCCCCAGAATGACAACAACGTCACCCTTATTGACCTTCAGACTGACATCGTCAAGGACAGTCTTATCGCCAAATTGCTTTGATAAATTTTTAATATCTAACATAAGTTCTCCTTAAGCAAGCTGCTTCTCCAAGCCTGAAAATCCCCACTGAATGAGACCGCAGATAATAATATAAATAATAAAAATCACCAGGTAAGATTCAAAATACTGGTAACCATGAGCCGCTTCTACTTTGGCAATGGCCGTAATATCCTTAACCGTCATAACAAAAACCAGTGAGGTTCCTTTGACAATATTAATCACTAAATTACAGAGATTGGGGAGAGCATTTCGCAAAGCCTGGGGAAAAACAATTCTGAGATAACTCTGACTTGTTGTCAGACCGATAGATTGGGCTGCTTCCAGCTGCCCCTTATCAACTGTTAAAATGGCAGAGCGTAAAATCTCCGATAAGGTCCCTGTTGTCATCAAGCTAAAGATAATAAAAGCATAATAAATAGGATTGAGTTTAAAAATATCAAGCCCGATTGATTTTAAAATCGTATTTAAAATACTGGGCAAAAGGCTGTAGAAAAATAGAATTAAAAGAATGGGCGGTGTTGCTCGGATAAAAGCTAAATAAATCACAGAAAAGGTTGTTACTCCTTTAATCTTGTAGATTCTGCCCAGCGCCAAAAAGAGAGCCGGAAAGAAACTCAGCAAAATCGAGACAGCCATAATAGCCAAAGTAACAGGAACACCTTTTAAGGAGAGTAAAAACGTCTGAACAATATAATTAAAATCCATAATCCCTCCTTAAACATTTCCCTTTGTAAGACGGTGCTCCATCAGATGAGAAACCACTGACAAAATCAAGGCAATTCCCCAATAAATAAGGGCAACTGCTGTATAAGTTTCCAAGGAATAATTTCCCAAATTACGGCTAATCAGCAAATTACCGGCTCCCATGACATCTGCCAAACCAATCGTATAAGCTAAGGCAGCATCTTTCATTAAATTCAAAACAGCTGTTGTGATATTGGGCAGAGCAATTTTAAACGTCTGCGGCAAAAGAATACGTCTGAAAGTTTGAAAACCTGTCAGTCCAATACTCAGTCCTGCTTCCAGCTGTCCTTTAGGAACCGCTAAGTAAGCCGCTTTAAAGACTTCCGATATAGAAGCAGCAAAAAGCAGAACCATGGTTACAACAACAAAAACAGTCCGTGACCAGCCATCAACATCCAGATGAAGCCACCATGTCAAAAATTCAGGCAGACCGTAAAAAACCAGAAAAAGTAAGACAATCGGCGGAGTGCATCTCAGTGTAAAAACATAACCTTTAGCAAATCCGGCAAGACCAGTATCAGATCCCACCTGTGCCCAAGCAAGCCCTGCTCCCAGAATACTTCCTAAAAGAACGGTCACAAAGATAACCCATAAGGTCAAAGGTAGGGCAGATATGATGGTCGGCAAAAATTTAAAAACATAAGACGGTGTATAAGAAACCATACAATCTCCTATTTTGTCACATAGTTAAAGACATTTTCCCCAAAGTATTTCTTAGACAGTTTTGATAAAGTTCCGTCTTTCTTCAGTTCTTTGATTGCCTTGTTATATGCTTTTACAAATTTCTTATTGGATTGATTACGATGTATCAAAGGATAAGTTTCAATACCCCTGTAAGGAATCCAAGTTAACTTATCAGCATATTTATGATAAGCCCCATCCTTGTCTTTAACAGCCTGTTCAAACGACAGTTTGATATCAAAGTAAGCATCGTAACGTTTCTCAAGAACCCAAGCATAGGCATCTGCCATGGTGAAACTTTCCGCGGCTTTGAGATCAATAGGTTTATCCTTGTGATTTTTATTGTAATCTTCAATCACATTCCACTGAGCATTTTGCGGTGAAATGGGAACCAGTTTGCCGCTTGATTTGGCAAAAGAATTAATATCCGTGATTGCTTTTTCATCATCTTTTCGGATGGTAAAGCCAATGACGCTGGCCCCGATAGCATCCTTAGGAATTATAAATTTCTCAGCCCGTTCTTTTGTATACCAAGCTCCCTTAGTGCCGACATCATATTTGCCCGACTCTAGGCCAATCAGTAAATCTTCGTCACTTGTTCCTGTATATTTAAATTTATAGTCAGGCAGCTTTTTATCTATCGCTTTTAAGACCTCTACTTCATAGCCGGTACTTTCACCCTTGTCATTAACATAGTCGTATGGGGCATAATTTTGCGTATGAGCGACCTTAAGGGTCTTTACCTTATCATTTGCTGCATGATTTCCTGCCAATTGACGTCCAATCGCAGTCCCGCCAATAATTAAAACAAGAATGCCGCCAGCAGCTAACCACTTTTTCTTAACCATCTAATCTCCCTTTCTTTTTTTGTGTCCTTATAAAGCTGCCGCTTCTTTAACCCAAGCGATGCGTTCAGCAGCAATATCACTTGGAATCGTGCAGTCAGCACCGATAATGGTAGCTCTTTTACCTGCTTCTTGCAGCAGGGCTTTCACCTGTGCCTGAACTTCTTCTTTACTGCCACGATACAGCAGCCCTTCTGTTGTGTTCACAAAACCGCCTAAAACGGTCTTACCGCCAAAAAGCTCACGGCCTTGCGATAAACTGATACCCTCAGGGCCTACTGCCCAATTATAGACTTGAGCCGGATAATCTTTAAAGAGCCTGATATCATTGGCAGCCCCTTCATAACCGCAAATATGCAGAACGCTCAAGCCTTCTGCCTGATGAGCTGCTTGAAGAACAGTCAAATCACTGGGCGAAATATATCTGCTGTAATCTTTGGAATTGATACGCTCATCTTGAATAGACTGAACGCTGAAATAAATACCTTCGATTCCAGTTTCTTTAATGATTTTTCGTACCAAGACAGCAATATCAGCAGCAATAACATTCAAAACGGTTTTTAACGTCTGCGCATCTTCCTGGAAAAAGCGCGCAATAATACTGTCTCCGCTGGATACCTTGCCGGCCAGCTGCCATTTCAGATAGGTCACCGGAGCAAAAATATTATAAATTGCTACGATATCTTCTGTAAAACTGTTTTTAATGGCTTTAACCAGCTCTACTTGCTGATCAAACCAAGGATGCTCCTCGCCGATTGAAGCAATACCAGCCAGCTCCTTGACGGAGGTCACATCTTTAGTGATGACAGGATTGGGATAGGTGAAAAAGCCGTCACTCATGATTTTGATAAAATCAGGCTCCACCTCTTGGATAAATTTTCGGTGTCCTTCCAGATTTTTATTGAACAGGCTGCGGCTGTTGAGACCTTGCCCCAGTTCTTCTTCCGGCAAAAAATGATACCAAAAACCGACCGGTACTTTGTCAACATCCTCACCTCTGAACGCTTTTAAAACCCATTCTTTTTTACTGTCTGCCATAAGCCAACCTCCTTTGGAATAAATATGATTTTATCTTACCACCTCCTAAACTCCCTGTATAATCTATCTTTTTTATGGTAAGTCATAAGTTTTATTTATGGCTGTTTAAAAACAGAAACAGTGTCAGAAAAAAGGTTATAGGAAAAATGTATCAGCTCTTTGCTTTTTTCTATCAGCTTTTTGCAGATTTTATACTGCTTCTTTTGTTATAATGTCAAGAAAAGCTCAAGTAAGAAGGAAATCCTTATGAACATTCAACAATGCCGCTATGTTGAAGCTATTGCTAAGACAGGCTCTTTCAGCGAAGCTGCCAAAAAACTTTATGTCACCCAGCCCAATCTTTCCTCATCCATCAAAGAATTGGAGGAAGAGCTGGGTGTACAGCTCTTTATCCGCTCCAATACCGGAACACGCTTGACAGATGACGGTTATGATTTTCTGAAATATGCTAAGCGCATTTTGGGAGAAATAGATCTGCTTCAGCAGCGCTATCAGGATAATTACAAGAACAGCTTTACCATCAGTTCGCACCACTATGACTTTTTAACCATTGCTCTTCTTGAAATAGCAGAGACTTTTAAAGACGACTATCAGCACTTCCACATCATTGAAACAACGACCAAAAAGATCTTGGAAAGTGTGCTCAATTTTGAAAGTGATTTGGGGATTCTCTATCTCAATAATGATAACCGCCACATTCTGGAACGCTATTTTAAGCAGCATAACCTGACCTTTACAGCACTTGGTGATTTCCCCACACGCATTTTTTTAAGAAAGGGGCATCCTTTGGCCAATCAAAAACTCATCGAAAAATCACAGCTTAAGGATTATCAGCAGGTGCGCTTCAGACAGGAAACAGCCGGTCTTAACTTTGATGAGGATACCTTGGATACGCCGGAAAACCAGGCTGTTTTTTACAGCAATGACCGCGGCACTGTCATGAATATCCTCTGCGGATCTGATGCCTACGCTTCAGGACTGGGCATTGTCAACAGTTTCATCAAAGACCAGATTGTTTTGATCCCTCTTAAGGACAGTGAAACACACACCCTCGGTTTTGTGACCAATAACCGCAAGCAAGGGTCTGCCATTACACAAAAATTCATCGCCGCTGTCAGGGAAAGCCTAAAGGAACACAGCAAGGATGCAAGCAACTGACACATTTCAGCCAGCAGCGAAACTAGTCATGGCAAAAAGACTGTATTTGCTAAACTTTGGGTTAATATCAGTAAAAATCAGTCTAAATAGTTGCAAAGCCAAAGGACAAATTTTATAATACTAAGGCAATATAAGGAGGAAGAGATGTCAGTCGTCAAAACTATTTTGGTAATTTTAGTTGCCTTAGAATTTTTCTACATCATGTATTTGGAAACTTTTGCAACACAATCCGCCAAGACCGCACAGGTTTTTGGGATGAGCCGGGAGAAACTGGGTGAAAAAGAAATCACCCTGCTTTTTAAAAACCAAGGAATCTACAACGGTCTTCTCGGTCTGGGACTGCTCTGCGGTTTGATGTTTAATACAGGTATTATTTTGCCGATTTTAATCTACATCATTTTGGTCGCTGCATACGGTGCTTACAGCAGCAATCCTAAGATTCTTCTCATGCAAGGCGGACTAGCGATTGTCGCTGCTCTTTTCTATCTTTTTTAATGAATTGCATTGAATGTATCATTAACTTTTTTCACAATAAAAACGAGCTCGATCTGACTTTTGGCATTTTACCAAAAAGTCGGATTGGCTCGTTTTGTTTTTATAGCTCTGCTGATCCAATAAGGAGCTACAGAATCACTTTAAAGGTGATGGTATCATTTTTATAGGAAACTGAGATTTTTCCTTTAAAAATTTTAACAATGCTTTGTGCCATAGAAAGTCCGATACCGTATCCTGTTGTTTGAGTATTATGAGATTCATCTTCACGGTAGAATCGGTCAAAAAACCGGCTGTAGTCAAGTTTTGATCCTTGTGCATAGGTATTAGACACTTCTAACTTTGCCTTTTTCAGGCCGTTGGTGCGGCTGAGGCTGACACTGATCTTGCCGCCGGCATCACAGTATTTATTGGCATTGTCCACCAAAAGAGTGACCAGCTCAAAAAGTGACTTTTCCTCAGCCTTGACATAGATACCTGAATCAATCTGCAGTTCAAAGCTTTTACCGTCCTTGGCAATCAGGCCCTTAAACGCTTCAGCTGCTTCTTTGGCAACAGCCGAAAAATCGACCTTATCAAGCACTACATCCGGCTGCTCCTCCAGTCTGGCCAGAACAATCAGCCGATTGATTAAATGCGTCAAGCGCTCCACTTGTTCTTTAGTGCTCTTCGTCCACTCCGTTTCGCCGGCAGTTAATTCCTGCAGTTCATTATTGGCAGAGATAATGGACAAGGGTGTTTTCAATTCGTGTCCGGCGTTGGTAATAAAGCGCTTTTGCTTTTCATAATTTTCAATATAAGGCTTAATGGCAAAACCGGAAAAAACAGAAACCACAATAATGAAAAAGAGCAGACTGTAAAAAGACATTTGCAAAGCCAGATTAAGAAGATCGGCCCGGTCATCAAAATATCTGGTAGAATCCAAAACAACCACTAATTGACGGGAGCCGCTGATTTTAGTCACACGATAAGAATAGGAATGCCCGTCTCTTCTAAAATGCCCGTTTATCTCATTGAAGTTGATATTTTTCATATAATCTTCCAGCTGCTGCCTTGTCAGCTGCGGAATATGTTTGAGATTGACAGAGATGGGTACCTTGTTTTCATCAGTGATAAAACTGTAGTATTGGTATTGATTAAGGACAGCTTCTGACACTCCCCTGTCGCCAAATTCTCTGTTGACTTCGGTTGACTCCGGAAGTTCCCCCTTATTTTTAGAAAGAACCGTCAGCACAAAATCAATTTCACCATTGCTTTGCACATAGCGGGCAGAATAAAAAACAGTTATAAAAGAAGCTAAAATGAATAAAATAGCCAAGGAGGCAATGGCAATAAAACGAAAACGTATTTTACGAAACATGAGCATCACCTGCTGACTCAACTAAACGAAATTCGCCGTCTTCTTCACCTAAAATGGCAAGATCAGCCTTAATGGCCTTCAGTTTTTGACGGAGATAAGACACATAAATAAAGACATAGCCTTCATCAATCTCAGGATCTTCATCTTTAGCCCAAACATGCCGAAAAATTTCTGCCGTTGACAAAGACTTATTGGGATTGAGCATAAAAAACTCCATCAGCTTTGCTTCTTTTCCGGCTAAGCGAATGGTATTGACCGAGGTCAGCTCCTGCTGAGCAATGTTAAAACTGACGCCGCCCAAGGTTAAAATTTTTTCGGTAAAAGTATCCAGCCGCCGCGCCAGAGATGCTAAACGCGCCAGCAGTTCTTTCAAGGAAATCGGCTTTGTTAAATAATCATCTGCACCGGCTTCAAGTCCGGTCACCTTATCTTCAATTTCTGACATGGCTGTCAGCATGATGACATGCGTTCTGTCTCCGCCTGCACGAATTTCACGCAGAGCCTCAAGGCCAGTTTTAACGGGCATCATGATATCTAAAATCATGACATCATACATTTTTTCTCTGGCTTTCTCCAAAGCAGCTTGGCCATTGTAAACAGGATCAACCTTATAGCCTTGATGCTCTAAAGCCACAGTATAGGCACGAGACAGCTGTTCTTCGTCTTCTGCTAATAAAATATTCAGGGTCATTTAGTCACCGCTTTCTGCGATTAAATTGCGAATGGTCTGCATGGACAAATCGCAGGAGGCCAGCTCATCAGCACAGCGTTTCAATTCCTTGGCGATACGCTCAGGATTTTTGATATCATGTTTGTATTTCATTTGATGCTCCAAGCTTGCCCAGGAATCCATAGCGATAGTCCGCAGCTGTATTTCAGCAAAGTATCTGCCCGGAAGCTGCCCTAGGCAGTCTTCAAAAGGTGTTTCTATTTCTAAAATCAGATGGTAAGAGCGATAGCCGTTGGGCTTTGCCTTATAGATATAGTCCTTTTCATTATAGACACTGACACCGTCCATCTGCTTTATGATGGCAACTGTCTTATAAATATCATCGACAAAGCCGCAAACAATTCGAATACCAATCGCATCCCGAATGTCCTTCAAAGCAGACTGTGCTGTTAAGGGCAGGTTTTTACGCTGACATTTTTCCCGCATGCTGTCATCGGTTTTGATGCGTGCAAGAAAGTGTTCAAAAAGTTTAAAGCCCGTCTCAGTCTTGACCTTAACATTTTCCGCTTGAATCCGCCGGCTCAAATCATCTGTAATCTGATTCAAATAGCCTTCATATTTCCCATAAATTGTTTCTTCTGACATCATTAATCCTTTATTGATACTTGCTTTCTATTATATCATACAAGATTAAAGAATCCTTATTTTACTAAAGGACACCCAAAATTTCTAATATCGGAGGATAGCACACATGGTCTCACATCATTTTGATGAAAGATTTGACCTTGAAATTTTGATATATTATTTGACTGAAACAAACACCAAAAAACTTACCATGCAGGCAATGGTAAGTTTTAATCCATCATTGATTGATTAATCGTCAAATCTTCTTGAAGACTGCGGAGCCTGTCTGGCGTATTTTATCCCCCATAACAAAAAGATAAAAAGGATAAAACTGATGACGGCAACGGCTGAAAAAATAACGACGCTGTAAACTTCTTTTACATGAATAGCCTTATAGCAGCTTAAAATGGTTAAAAACAAAAAGACGGCAGCAAAGATGAGCTGATGAGCAACGGCGGAAACAGAAGTTTCTTTTGGGGCAGACTTTCTGATTTCTTTGACAAAATAATAATTCAACGCCGCCGTACATAAAGTGATAATTAAAAAGCAAATCTGAACAAGCAAAGGAGACTTAAAAATGGCCTGTGTCAAAACCATAATCAACAGACAAACAGCCATCAGCTGAGCTGTTAAAAGTCTCCATAGCTTCAATTTCTGACTTTTCTTCTCGAACATATCTTTCCTCCTTATCTCCCAAAAGAAGTTTTCATATCAATGGAAATAAACAAAAGGAAAGAAAAGCAGGAAAGTTTCTGCTTTTGTACTTTTCCTTTATAAATCTTATTGTAATGAATAATTAACCGTAGGAAGTCATTGCTCCTCCAGCACCTCCAACTAAAGCTCCAAAGACCCCAGTACCAATAGCGTATGGTCCAAGAAACGCTGTTCCTCCCGCAGTAGTCATGTAACCTTGACCAGCACCTATCGCAATACCAGCTGCACAGTCCCATCCACGACCTCCGCCTTCGACAGTCGAAAGAATTTCCTCGTCCATAATTGTAAATCGTTCAAATGCCAGTGTATTCATAATAAAACTCCTTTTTCATTTTTTTATCTTATCTCTTGGCCAAGAAACACCTTTAGTATAACTTATTTTGATCCCTTTGTGTAGTCATTGTCGTAAATGGTATCAAATAGGTCGTGAATGGATATTTTATTGAGAAATCAAGAGTCATTTTTCCCATTCACGACATATTTTGGACCGTTCATGACATTCAATCCAATTCTTTTAAATTTTTTAGCATAATGAAGGCAGACTTATGAAAGAAAAAGTAAAAAGAATCGGTCCAACGCCCCGATAAACAAAAGAAGATTTATAAAGCCATCATCAGCACAAAAAAACTTACCATACAATAATGGTAAGCTCAATATACAATTATCCAACTCTCTTGACGGTCGCTATGCCTTTTCTATTAGCTTATTTAATTGCCTTGACAGCTGCTACTGCTGCTTCGTAATTGGGATGGTTGCTCATGTTTTCTAAATACTCAAGATAGGTAATGTTATTGTTCTCATCTAAAACAAAGACTGCCCGTCCCAGCAAGTGCAGTTCATTGATCAACAGCCCGTAAGCCTTGCCGAATGAATGATCGTAATAATCCGAAAGTGTCACTGCATCTTCTAAACCGGCAGCACCGCACCAGCGGGCTTGAGCAAAAGGCAAATCAACAGATACTGTAATCACAACCGTATTGTCAGCATCTGACAGTTCTTGATTAAAACGGCGCGTCTGAGCATCGCAAACCCCTGTATCAATAGACGGAACAACACTGATAACCTTTTTCTTGCCGGCGAAATCAGCCAATGTTTTTTTAGACAAATCTGTAGCTGTCAAAACAAAATCCGGTGCCGTGTCACCGACCTGCAGCTTAGTCCCTGCCAAAGTAACCGGTTTTCCTTTAAATACTGTCATAATATGCCCTCCTTTTTCTTGTCCTTATTGTAGAATAATTCTTACTTTTTAGCTACTCATTTGACCGTAAATGCAGTAGCTGTGAAAATCTTCAGACATTTAATGTTATCAAAAAAATGAGAGCGGAACTTTTGTTCCCTCTCATTCTTAATTAAGCCGCATCATCATCTTCTGTGAATTGACTGTTGTAAAGGTCGGCATAGAAACCATCTTGAGCCATCAGCTCGTCGTGATTGCCTTGTTCGATAATGTTACCGTCTTTCATAACAAGAATAAGATCGGCATTGCGAATAGTGGAGAGACGGTGGGCAATGACAAAGGATGTTCTGCCTTCCATCAGTTTATCCATCGCTTTTTGAATCAGCTCTTCTGTTCTGGTATCCACAGATGAGGTTGCCTCGTCCAGAATAAGGAGCGGTGAATCTTTGAGCAGCGCCCGCGCAATGGTCAGCAGCTGCTTTTGACCGACTGACAAGGTCACCGAATCATCTAAGACGGTATCATAACCCTCAGGCAGTGTTTTGATGAAGTGGTGAACGCCGACAGCTTTAGCTGCTGCAAGGACCTGCTCATCTGTAATATGTTCCTGATTGTAAATCAGGTTTTCTTTGACGGTTCCTTCGAACAGCCAGGTATCCTGAAGTACCATAGCAAAGGCGTCGTGCACTTCCTCACGCTTCATGTCATGCACATTGACACCGTCAATCGAAATGCGGCCCTTATCAACTTCATAAAAGCGCATCAACAAATTAACAATAGTTGTTTTACCGGCACCTGTCGGTCCGACAATAGCCACTTTTTGTCCGGCTTTTGCATGGGCTGAAAAATCATGGATAATCGTTTTATCAGGCTGATAACCAAAGAAGACATTGTCAAATGTGACATCTCCTTTAACGGTATCAAGCTGCCTTTTCTTGTGGTCTTCTGCTTCCATTTCATCTTCACTCAAGAATTCAAAGACACGTCCCATAGCAGCATTGGCCGACTGGAGCTGCGTAATGCCCTGAGCAATCTGGGAAATAGGCTGCGTGAAAATGCGGACATAGGTCATGAAAGCAACAATAGTTCCCATGGTCACATCACCATTAAGGGCCATGCGGGCTCCTACAATACAGACCATGACATAGCCAAAATTACCAATGAACTGCATAAGAGGCATCATCACTCCTGAGAAGAACTGTGACTTCCACATGCTTGAAAACAGCTGATTATTTAAAACTTCAAACTGCTCTTTACTTTGCTGGCGCGCATTGTAACTGGAAACGACATTGTGGCCTGAATAAATTTCTTCAGCGTAGCCGCTGACTTTGGCCAGATTTTTTTGCTGGCGCTTAAAGAACGGCTGACTTTTTGCTATGATGACACTGGACAGAGCAAAGCCTGCAAAAACAGACAAAATAGCTGTTGCGGCCAAAGAACCGTTTGTCTTGATCATCATAAAGATTGAACCAATGAGAAGGACAACAGCAGCGACCATAGAAACCAAACTTTGGTTAAAGGATTGGGTCATCAAGTCCACATCATTGGTCACACGGGACAAGGTATCCCCTTGGGAATGGCTGTCAAAATACTTGAGCGGTACTTTATTGATTTTATCTGCAATCGCATTACGCAGACGCTGAGAAAACCCTTGGATTAAGGTTGATACAATAAAGCTTGCCGCATAGGAAACCAGGGCTCCGCCAATATACATCAAGGCTAGGGCAAAGGCGATTCCTGCAATTTTATCCAGATCAATCTTTCCTGTAAGCCCCTCAGTCATTGTATCGGTTATTTCCTTAAGACGGTCAGGTCCGATAACCGTAATTGTACTGGATACAACCGTAAAAGCAGCAGCCAGAACAAACAAAGCCTTATAGCCTTTAAGGTAAGGAGCCATCTGGCTTAATAATGATTTCTTTTTATTGTCCATTTTCCAACTCCTCCTTAGATAATTGTGAATAAGCTATTTCCTGATAAATGTCATTATTGGCCAGCAGCTCTTTATGGGTTCCCTGAGCGACGACCTTGCCTTGGTCCAAAACTAAAATTTGATCGGCATTCATAATGGTTGATATGCGCTGAGCAACGATTAGTTTGGTCATATCCTTGGTTTTCTTTCTCAGGTCAGCACGCAGGATTCTATCAGTCTTATAATCAAGTGCTGAGAAGGAATCGTCAAAAATAAGGATTTCAGGTTTACGAGCTAAAGCTCGGGCAATGGCCAGACGCTGTTTTTGTCCGCCGGAAAAATTCGTTCCGCCCTGTGCCACTTCTGTATCAAGTCCTTTTTCCTTGCTTTCAACAAAGTCCTTAGCCTGAGCCAGCTCCAAAGCTTCCCACATTTTCGCGTCATCAAGCGGTGTTTGGCTGCTCTCTCCAAATTCCATATTCGATCGGATCGTGCCGCTGAAAAGCACAGCTTTTTGCGGAATATAGCCGATTTTCTTATTTAAATCATCATGGCTGTAGTCCTGAACCTTGACACCGTCAACCTTGATCCAGCCTTCTGTCGCATCGTAAAAACGCGGAATCAAGTTGATCAGAGTTGATTTTCCGGAACCAGTTGAACCAATGAAAGCTACCGTTTCCCCGGCTTTTGCTTTAAAGGAAACATGTTCTATGACAGCACGGGAATTCTTGCTGTAACGAAAAGAAACATCGTGAAACTCAATTTCTCCTTTATGGCCGTTATCTTCTTTAGAGGTTTTCTTGAACTGGACAGACGGCTCAAGCGCCAATACTTCGTTGACCCGTTTAGCAGAAACAAGAGCCCGCGGCAGGATAATGAAGATGGCCACCATCATCATAAAGCCGATGACCACCTGCATGGCATAAGAAGAGAAAACAACCATATCACTGAAAACATCTATCCGGTCCTTAACCGCTGCTGCCGCTGCAGGCATGCTGGTTCTTGGAATGTTAATGTCATCAATCAAATAAGAGCCGATCCAATAAATAGCCAGTGTCAAACCGCTTGAGACAACTGTCATGACCGGATTCATCAGTGACATGAGTCTGTAAACAAATAAATTGAGTTTGGTCAGGCTTTTATTTTCTTCTTTAAATTTATTTTCCTGATAATCTTCCGCATTATAAGCACGTACAACACGAACACCGCTCAGAGACTCACGGGTCGTTGAGTTGAGAGCATCCGTCAGACCTTGTACCTTACGCTGCTTTGGAAAGGCTACAAACATCAAGACAGACAGCAGCAGCAAAACAATCAGCACAGCCACTCCGACCGCACCGGTCCACTCATCGCTCTTGCCCCAAATTTTAGTCAGTGCCCAGACAGCCATGATAGGACCGCGAGTTACTACCTGCATTCCCATGGTAATCATGATTTGCAGCTGAGTTAAGTCATTGGTTGTCCGCGTCAGAAGGCTCGGAATGGAAAATTTCTTAATTTCAGCATCCGAATAATCCATCACCTGATTAAAAATATCTGAACGCAGGCGTGTTGTAAAGCTGGCAGCTGTTCTTGCTGCTAAAAAGCCGACAAAAACTGCCATTAAAAAACTGCCAAAGGAGAACATGAGCATTTTCGATCCCGGCTTCATGATATCCGAAGTCGTCGTTCCTTTTGTCTGCAGCAGGGCCGTAATCTTTGACATATATTCCGGTGTTTTTAAATCCATCCAGACAGCCAGACAAATAAAGACCGTACTAAGGAGAATCATTCCCCATTCCTTGGCACTTAATCGTTTAAAAATTTTAAACATCAGTTGCTCCTACTTTTCTAAATTTTTTTTAATTTGCTCAAAAACTCTGTGAGCCGTCTCAAGATCGGCTTTATCAATACCTTTTAGCAGCTGCTCATGAATCTTTTGGTGGAAGGCAATAATATCCTCAGCCTTTTCAAGACCTAAAGGCGTCAGCACAATCTGCTTACAGCGTTTATCTTTTCGCGAAGGAATGATTGAGATAAAGCCGTTTTTAGCCATACGTTTGATAAGATTGCTGGCAACAGACTTTGAAATCTGCAGTTTTTCCTCAATATCTTTGATAAAAATTTCCTTATCGCGATTTTTAAACAGATAGATGACTGTGCGTCCTTGCGGTCCGGCCAAGTGTTCAACGCCGTTTTCCTTAGCCATTTCCTGAACTGCTGTTTCCATTGTATTGATAAAATTTTTGAACAAACCGAAGGGTTCTTTCATGAAAAACACCTCACTTTTTCTGAAAACTCCCTTAATAGTTCTCATGGGAATTATTATAATACTTTAATTATAATTGTCAACAAAAAAGTCTTCATGAGAACTATTTTGACATATTATTTTCTGCTGGAAAAAATTTATCGCTTTTTGAGAACAGGCAAACGCCAAGATAGAGGCAGTCTTATTCTGCTCAGCTTGTCCTGTACTGTCTGCCATAATGCCCGGCTCAAAACTGAAAATCAGTGCTTATTGCAGCCGATTTACTCAGCCGAGAAACAGGTCTTGATTTTTACCAGTCTTCGTGTTAAGATATGAAAGAATTTAATAAGGATGTTTGGGAAAAGCCATCTGTAAAAAAAACCAGTCGATTAAAGACTATACAGGCTTTTACCTTTAGGGTAAGGGCCTTTTTCTCTGCATCAAAAGAAAAGAGGATTTTATGAAACGTCAATCAGCTCTCGTCGTTTTCAGCGGCGGCCAAGACTCAACTACCTGCCTTTTTTGGGCTCTGAAGCACTATGAACACGTTGAAACAGTAACTTTTTCCTACGGTCAGCGGCACAGTCAGGAATTAGCAGTTGCCAAAGAAATTGCTGCTGAACAAGGCGTAAAAAACCATATGCTGGATATGTCGCTGCTGGGGCAGATAACAGACAATGCACTGACATCTGATATCGCTATTGAAAGTAAGGACGGTGAGATGCCCAATACCTTCGTCGACGGCAGAAATCACCTCTTTTTGTCCTTTGCTGCTGTCCTCGCCAAACAGCTGGGGATTACAGATCTGGTGACAGGTATCTGTCAGACAGACTTTTCAGGCTATCCGGACTGCCGCGATGTCTTTGTCAAATCACTTAATGTCACTTTAAACCTTGCCATGGATTATGAATTTGTCATTCAAACCCCTCTGATGTGGCTGGATAAGGCTGAGACATGGGCTTTGGCGGATAGTCTGGGCAAGTTCGATTATGTCCGTGAGAAAACACTGACTTGCTACAAGGGCATCCGCGGCAAAGGCTGCGGAGAGTGCCCTGCCTGCCAGCTGCGCCAGGCAGGACTGGACAAGTATCTTACTCAGAAGGAGAAAAACTAATGTTTGCTGCACCCAAAGAAATCAAAAAAGAAACCGGACAGTCTTTGATATACTGTTCCAGACGTGTACTGGTATCAAAAGAATTCACCTTTGATGCCGCTCACCATCTCTTCAACTATGAAGGAAAATGCAAAGCCCTGCACGGCCATACCTATCGCTTGCAGATTGCTGTCAGCGGATTTTTAGATGACAAGGGCATGGTGTACGATTTTGGCAACCTTAAAGCTGTTTACCAAGAGCATCTGGAACCGTATCTGGATCATGCCTACCTCAATGAAAGTCTGCCTTATATGAATACAACAGCTGAAAATATGGTTTACTGGATTTTTAAAACCTTTGAAGCTGCCCTGCCCAAAGAACGAGGCCTGCAGATGGAGGCTGTCCGTCTGTATGAAACGCCTTCTGCCTATGCGGAATTTAAAAGGGAATGGGAGTTTGAAGCATGAAAAAACAGCGCCTTTTAAAACTGCCGATTCTTGAAATTTTTGGTCCCACCTTTCAGGGAGAAGGCCGGGCAATCGGCCAAAAAACCATGTTTGTGCGCACAGGCGGCTGTGACTATCACTGCGATTGGTGCGACTCCGTCTTTACTTGGGACGGTTCTGAAAAACCAACCATGATGACGAGCGATCAGGTCATTGAGGAACTGGACAAATTAGGACACTATGATTATGTCACACTCTCGGGCGGCAATCCTTGTCTTTTGGCTGCTAATATGGCAGAACTCGTGGCCAAATTAAAAGACCGTCAGGTGACACTGGCTGTTGAAACACAAGGCTCACGCTGGCAAAACTGGCTAAAGGATATTGACCAAGTCACTCTAAGTCCCAAACCGCCTTCCAGCAAAATGGAGGTTAATTTTGAAACATTGGACTTTATCGTCTCACAATTAGACCCACAAAAAGTCACCTATAAAATTCCCATCTTTGATGAGCTTGATCTGGATTTCGCTAAAATGATTCAAAAGCGCTATCAGCCCGATGTTTTATATCTATCAGCCGGAAATCCTGAACCTACAGCTTCCGGCGATATTGTCCAGCATCAGCTGACAAGGCTTAAAGATTTATGGGAGCGCATTGCTCAGGATGACTCCTGGGGCAATGTCCGAGTACTGCCGCAGCTCCATACATTAATTTACGATAATCAGCGCGGCGTTTAAATTAGAAAGGTAAAAACATGTCACAAACTCAAGAAATGAAAGACTTAACACTTTTGGGAAATCAAGAAAACAACTATAACTTTACTTACACACCTGAAATTTTAGAAGCTTTTGATAACCGTCACAAGGACAACGATTATTTTATTAAGTTCAACTGTCCGGAATTCACTTCTCTGTGCCCCATAACAGGGCAGCCTGATTTTGCAACCATTTACCTGTCTTATATTCCGGACGAAAAATGTGTCGAATCCAAATCACTCAAACTCTACCTTTTCAGCTATCGCAATCACGGAGATTTCCACGAAAACTGCATCAATACCATCGGCAAAGACTTGGTTGAACTGCTGCAGCCGCGCTATCTTGAAGTTTGGGGCAAGTTCACACCGCGCGGCGGGATTTCGATTGACCCTTATTATAATTACGGCCGCCCCAACAGTAAGTATGAAGAAATGGCACACTACCGCTTGATGAATCACGACCTTTATCCCGAAACCATTGACAACCGTTAAAAGTTAAAAGCAGAGCAAAATCTATTTCCAAAATTTGATTCAGCTCTGCTTTTTTAGAATTTAAATCTCAGCCTGTTTTTAGCATTTTCAGCATCTGCTCTCTTTGTATTTTAAGCAAAATCCTGATTTCGCTTGGCAGACTTTCTGCGACGGTATTATTTCGACTGCCATTGCAGGAGCCTGGAATATCTATGATATCAATTCATGGTCTCTTAGAAAGCGCAGTCTGATTCATTTTCTCCTTATGGCAATCATTGTTTTGCCAACCGTTTTAGTCAGCGGCTGGTTTCCCATTCGCGGAATGGGCGATATCTTGATCCTACTAGCTGTTTTTGCTTGCTTTGGACTTGTTTTGTGGACGATTGGCTACTTTGCCTTCAGGAACAAATAAAACCTAAAGCAGGCAATTTTCGATTTCACCTCAGAAAAAACACTTAAAATCACGCTAGTGTAACAGTGATTCTAAGGGTTTTTTGTATTTCTTTAGCATATTTGCAAATCCTGATCCTCTATTTTTCAATTAACATCCCCATTTGCAGCGTTTTATGCTATACTTAAACTAACAAAGAAAGCGCTTTCTAAGTTAATGGCACTCCTTCCGCCGAAAGTGACTATTTCCATCAACTGCCATAAAACTGTTAGTTGCCAATCTAAAAAGGAGACTCCTATGAAAACATTTATTAAATCTAAAGTCGGACGCATCATTCTTATCATTTTAGGGATAGCGCTGATAGCTGTGCTGTTTGCAGGTGGCTACGAAGTGTTTAAATTAAGGCGCCAAAATGATTATCCAGCCTACTATGGAGCTTTAATGAACAAGCACCTTCCCTATACAGAAGCAGAAATGGACTACCTGGTCGCTGTAAAAAGGTATCAGGACCCCCTCTTCTTTAATGAGAAAGCTTATCGAAAGGCCATGAATTCTGGCACACAGACTCTTTCCGACCGGCAGGAAAAGACCCAACTGCTGAACTGGGCTGACACCTATCAAAAGAGGAAACCGCAGGAATTAAAAGCAAATGAATCTTGGCTTCCGAGCACTGATGTTGCTGTTTCGATTCCTGAAAATTGGGAGCAGACCTATAAAGATCGGCAGGCGCCTACCGGCAACTCCGGAAAATACATGCTTATTCTCAATCATAAAGGGAATTCAGGCGCTTTCGCCTATTTTAAAATCATCGTAAATTTTAAAAGAACATATAGCTCTGTCAAAGACTATGCAGCTTCAAAGGAGGGGAAAAAATTTGCTAAAATAAACAAGTCCCAGTATGCCTTTGCCCAAGAATTAAAGAGACAGGAACAGATGCGATTTAACAGAAGTATCGATAATGTCGCCAATTCTCATAACTTAGTAAATGGATTTATTACCTATGCACCTGTGACCATTCATGGCCGAACAGTCTATGCCTATCAGCAAACTATACCTTATGCTGACGGTGAAGTTATCGAAAGTATCTACCTGTTTCAAGTCGGAGACAATATTGTATCAGCCAATTTCTACTATCGGGCTAAAGATAAGGAAAAGTTTAAAGACTCCCTGGAACAGGCCATCGCTAAAGCTCACACTTTCGAACTAGACTACATGCGAAAAGACGAGCCGAAACATCACGGTATTACCAAAAAAGAGGAGAAACGAAAGCAAGAAGAAAGGTAACCTCTGAGAGCCTGTCTAGGCACTCAAATCCTTCCTTTGATAATAAGCTGCGCTGACGATCAAGCTAATTGCAATGACAGCTCCAGCAAGAGCTAAATAAGCCGGCTGTAATTTGACCTGACTGAAGACATCTGCGCCGTTAGCAAAATAGTAGGGTGTCAGGTATTTGAGAAATTCAATATCCGGCACAATGCGGCACATCATATCCATGACATAGAGCAGCAAAACCAGCCCAAGTGAGAGACCAATTTGTTTTTTACGGCTGAAAGCAGAAACTAAGAAAGCCAGGCTGGCAATTTCAATCTGCAGCAAAAAGGCTAAGGCGTGATACCTGAGAAAGAGATCATAAGAAAAGTCTAAATCAATCTGCCAGATTCCAAATGCTTCCAGTCCTATAACGATCAGATTAAATATCAGCAGCATAAGGATCAGGCTGATATACTTCCACTTCAGGATATTCAGGCGTCCAAAAGGAAGGGTGTAGAGAAATTCACTCGTGTGCCCTTCTTCTTCCTTGGACAGACTGCTTGCTCCCATCATAGCCGCAAACATCCCTGCTCCAAGTCCGAACATCAAAACAATCTCGGTCGCAAAATAGCCGTCTAAAGTAGCGATACTGACCTTATCCATCCCCAAAGCCTTGGCCATCTCTCCCATATTAGCATAAAGAGCTGCTGTATCTGCCAGCTGATCCTCCACACTTTTGTATAAGACAATGCAGCCCCAGCAAACCACTCCTACTGCCAAGGACCAAATGAGCAGACTTTTGACAGTCAGTTTTAATTCATGTTTTAATAAAGTCATTTTGCTGCCTCCTCATAATACTGCAAAAAGAGGTCTTCCAGCGGCGGTTCTTCAACCAGAAAATCATCTGCCTGCATGTCTGTTAGACGAGTCAGCAAGTCGCTGCTGGAACCTGTAAACGTAAAGGATTCTTGCTTATTATCCTTCCAAACCGTCACGCGCTTGGACTGACTGTGTGTCAGGTTTTCGATTGTATCGATTTTAAGGATCTTTCCGTCCTTGATAATAGCTGCGCGGCCGCAGTAATTTTTGATGTCAGACAGGACATGAGACGATAGAAAACACGTGCTGCCCGCTGCACAGGCCTCTTTAACCAAGCTAAAGAAACGCTCCTGCATGAGCGGATCAAGTCCTGAAGTCGGCTCATCCAAAATCAAAAGCTCCGGCTGATGCTGCAAAGCACAGACAATGCCGACTTTTTTACGGTTGCCCAGAGACAGATCCTCGATTTTCTTCTCCAGCGGCACCTCTAAAAGCCGACAGAGCCTGTCCGCTTCTTGCGAACAGTCTTTTTTTCTGGATTTAGCCGCAAAAGCAATGACATCTTTGACTTTCATATTAGGGTAAAACATGGCTTCCGATGGCATGTAGCCGATATGTTTGAGATTTTTTACTAAAGTTCCGTATTTACCGCCAAAGAGGGTCATCTTACCTTCGCTTGCTCGGATCAATCCCAACAGACAGCGAATAGTCGTCGACTTGCCGGCACCATTGGAACCTAGAAAACCAAAGATTTCACCCTTTTTAACAGACAAGGTCACATCTTCTGCACCCATATGCTTGCCATAGTATTTTTTCAGATGCTGAATATCAATTACCGTTTCAGTCATGATGAGTTTCCTTTCCTTGTTTGTAAGTATCCAAAAGCTGATTAAGGTTCTTGCTGTCAATATGGCGCTTGATTTTATTGGCAATAAAAATAGTCAGGTATTCCAGCATCACATAGATGACAAAGCAAGCAGCTGCCAGAAGATTGCCATCAAACCAGCTCAGCCATTGCCCAATAAGGCCATAGAGGCAGGAACAAACGATTAAGCCTAACAGTTCTCTCCCTGCTAACCTATCAGTTTCATCAAAGTTTTTAAACAGAAAAACCTGAATCTGAGTGATAACATAGGCTGCAATAACCATTTCGATTAAATAATAGATATTGGCTGTTGTTCTTCCCTGCAAAAGCTGGTAAACAGCATAAAAAAAATAAACACAAAAACAATAGATAGCTGTCTTATATTCATTGGCAATTTCCTGACTTAAGAAACGTTCCCACCGCTTAGTCTTCATCTTTAATTCCCTCCTGCAAGACCTGTCTGAGTTTATTGGCGTATTTACGTGAGATAAGGACACGTTCACCATTGTCCAGAGTGGCTTCGATCCGGCCAAAGGACTGGCTGCTGAAATACTGAATCCTGTAAAGGTTGAGCACCATAGCCTTGGCAGAACGAAAGAAGCCCTTAAAAGCATAAGTGCTGACTAAGTCTTTGAGACTGTAGGCGACTTGATAGACATCTTTTTGCGTATAGGCAAAGGTTTTACTGTCAATACTCTCAAAATACAAAATATCATCCAATAAGAGGTAGCGTTCCCCCTGCTCATTTTTTCCGAGAATTTTCTCACGCCCCTGAGAGACTAAGTCACTGATGGCCTGAACAGTGGGAGTCATTTGTCGGTAACGCACGATAACTTCTTCGTCACCATCGGAAATATGCTCTAATCGTAACTTCACTGCTTTTCTCCTTTGCGATTATTATAGCAGAAATTTAAGCAGCATAAAGCCAAAGCCGGTTAAGTTGCATTTTCAGCTGATAAAATGCAAAAAAGGAAGCCCTATTATGGACTTCCTTGCATTTTATTGGGAGGTCAGATTTAAAATGCTCAGCCATCAGCTGCTAAACTTAAAAGCAACCGTCAATCCCTTAGACAATACCTTGTGCTGACATCGCTTCAGCCACCTTGAGGAAACCAGCGATGTTTGCACCGACAACGAGGTTGCCTTCTTGACCGAATTCTTTTGCTGCCGCTGCTGAATTTTCGTAGATACCTTTCATGATATCATAAAGTTTGCTGTCTACTTCTTCAAATGTCCAAGAAGTACGGCCGCTGTTTTGTGCCATTTCAAGGGCTGATACAGCTACACCGCCGGCATTGGCAGCTTTAGCAGGACCAAACGACACACCAGCCTTGAGAAAGACATCAATAGCTTCAAGTGTTGAAGGCATATTGGCACCCTCAGAAACAGCAATCACACCGTTAGCCACAAGTGTTTTAGCTTGTTCTTCGTTAATTTCGTTTTGAGTCGCACATGGGAAAGCAAGATCGGCTTTAACGTCCCAGACAGAACCTTGACCTGCTGCTGTAAATGCAGCATTCGGACGAGCTTCTGCATACTTAACGATACGTTCGCGTTTTACTTCTTTGATTTCTTTCAAGAGCGCAACGTCAATGCCGTCCGGATCGTAAACATAGCCAGATGAATCTGACACCGTAACGGCTTTAGCACCAAGAGCTTCTAATTTTTCACAAGCATAGATGGCAACGTTACCTGCACCTGACACAAGAGCTGTTTTACCAGCAAAATCTTCGCCGCGCGCTTTAAGCATTTGTTCTGCAAAGTAAACAGCACCATAACCGGTTGCTTCGGTACGGGCAAGCGAGCCGCCCCAAGTGAGGCCTTTACCGGTCAAAACACCGGTGTATTCGTTGCGAAGGCGTTTGTATTGACCGTAGAGGTAGCCAATTTCGCGTCCGCCGACACCGATATCACCGGCAGGAACGTCTGTATCTGCACCGATATGCTTGCTGAGTTCAGTCATAAAGCTTTGGCAGAAGCGCATGATTTCATTGTCTGATTTGCCTTTAGGGTCGAAGTTTGACCCACCTTTACCACCGCCGATCGGCTGACCGGTCAGTGAATTTTTAAAGATTTGCTCGAAACCAAGGAATTTAATGATAGATTGGTTTACGGATGGGTGGAAACGCAGACCGCCTTTGTAGGGACCGATAGCTGATGAAAATTGTACACGGAAACCGCGGTTAACTTGAACCTTCCCTTTGTCATCAACCCATGGTACACGGAAAGATACGATGCGTTCGGGTTCTGCCAAACGTTCCAAAAGATTTTCCTCGATATATTGTGGGTATTTATCAAAAACCGGCACCAGAGATTCAAAGACTTCTTCAACTGCCTGAAGAAACTCTGCTTCGTGTCCGTTTTGCGCCTTAACTTTTTCAAATACGCTGTCAACGTATTCTTTACCTGTCGTCATAATGCATTCCTCCGAAATTGAGTTTGGTAATTTTTATTACGTAAAATATTATAAATTTTCTGAATTTTCTTGTCAAGTCTTTTTTGCTATTTTTTTGAAAAAATCAGCTTTTTATGTCATATAATCTGACATCATATGAAATTTATGCCTTTTTAGCCTCATGTTCCGCTAAAATATCCCATCTGACAGCCGAACGATTTTAATAATCACAGATTTTTGACAAGACGTCTCCTATTTTATACAATTAAGAATAAACGCTTTAAGGAGTTTTTCATATGAAATGGTTTACGCTTACTTCAGGAGTTTTAACACTCTTAATCGGTTTTTGGATTTTTGCTAATCCACTGGTCGTAACAGCTTCAATCGGCTGGCTGCTGGCACTGGTCATTTTCTTCGTAGGGATTACCGGTTTTATTGATTATATGTCAAAATCAGGGGAAGAACGTAATATTTGGAATTTACTGCAGAGTATTATTTCCATTATCTTTGGTTTTATCCTCTTAACGTCCTCCATTTTTTCACTGACAACAGCAGTTGTCACCATTGCTGCTTACTGGATTTTGGTCATTGGTATCCTGCGTCTGATTTCTGCCTATCGTCTGAAAAAGATAGGATTTCCTGATACCAGACGTCTTCTGATCAGCGGTATTTTCGCCTGTCTTTTAGGGCTTATTCTGCTTGGACAGCCTCTGCTGTCGTCTGCTATCATCGGCCGTTTTGTTGCCCTTCTTTTGATGGCAACCGGTATTTCAAGCATTTTTGTTTTTCTGCGGCTGCCTTAACCATTTGACTTCACAGCAAATCAGCATCAATAGACAGAACAAAGACTGGAACGAAAGTTCCAGC
>NZ_JBZFUJ010000003.1:0-169446 GCF_058314475.1 Streptococcus sp. ELY_90 | reverse complement strand
CAGGAAAGCCTTTTTATTTTGGTCAAATTCAAGTAAATGCCTTAGTTATTGTCACCTCAGGACATACTTTCTGGAGAATTTTAAAAAAAGACAAACCTCCAAAAAGAAGTTTGTCTTCGGTCTGAAACGTGCCAGAATTTGGCACGTTTTTTATGAACTCAACTATACAAAATCCTTGTTCTGTCTACTAAAAATAGATGCGGCAAGGATTGCTTATGCTGCTTGGCGAAAAACCCAAGCAGCTTTTTAGTTAATCACTTTCTGAGTTTTAGCGTAGTTAGCTTCAACGGCTTCTTTTTCAGCTTTCCACCAGTCTTCATGCTCAGTGTACCATTTGATGGTATCTTCCAAACCTTCCTCAAAGTTGGTGAATTGCGGTTTCCAGCCGAGTTCTTCACGCAGTTTGGTCGAATCAATAGCATAGCGTAAATCATGGCCCGCACGATCCGTCACATGGTCATAAGCATCTTTGGGCTGACCCATCTTTTCAAGGATGAGTTCAAGCACTTCCTTGTTATTCTTTTCACCGTCAGCACCGATGAGGTAGGTCTCACCAATCCGTCCTTTAGTCAAAATAGCCCAGACACCTGTCGAGTGGTCGTTGGTGTGAATCCAGTCACGGACATTTTTGCCGTCACCATAGAGTTTTGGTCTGATCCCTGACAGGATATTGGTGATTTGGCGCGGAATGAATTTTTCGATGTGCTGATAAGGTCCGTAGTTGTTGGAGCAGTTGGAAATAGTTGCCTTGACACCGAATGAACGCACCCAAGCCTTAACAATCAAGTCAGAGGCTGCCTTGGTTGATGAGTAAGGTGATGAGGGGTTGTATTTGGTTTCCGGCGTGAATTTTTCACCTTCGCCTTCACCATGACCCGGCAAGTCTTCACGCAGCGGAAGGTCTCCGTAAACTTCGTCGGTAGACACGTGATGGAAACGAATATCATACTTACGGGCAGCTTCCAAGAGTGTGTAAGTGCCCACAAAGTTCGTGTAGATAAATGGCGAAGGATCTTTGAGCGAGTTGTCATTATGGCTTTCTGCCGCATAGTGGACAATGGCATCTGCTTTGGCAGCTAGTTTGTCTACTAATTCGCTATCCGCGATGTCACCGACAACCAGCTCCACACGATCACCGAGAATCTCTTCAAGGTTGGCGCGGTTTCCGGCGTAAGTGAGCTTGTCAAGGACAGTCACATGGACATCTGGATGATTATTATAAACGTAGTGTACGAAATTTGAACCGATGAAACCGGCACCGCCGGTTACGATAATGTTTTTAAATTCAGTCATGTTTTCTCCATAAGATACAAAAGGCATGAAGAAACGTAAGAAAGATAGATCTCCGACAATATATGCCTGTGCACTAGCTTTTCTTCAGCACTTTCAGCCTGTTTTGTTTTAAATTTCTTTGTATTGGGATTGTTTGGCCAGCTTTTTTACAAGTCTTCTTTTTTGAGCGGTTTAACGTCTTTCAGCAGTGGGTGATTTTTATCGGCTTCTGAGACTTCCGCTGCAGCTAAATCCTCCCACTTGATGCCAAGAGCTGGGTCTGCATAATTGACAAAAGCGTATTTGGGTTTGAGTTCCAAGGCCCAGTAGTCATTAACCAGATAGGTGTAGGCTACCTTGTCAGATAAGACTTGAAAACCATTAGCAACACCGCGGGGAACAAAAATCCCTTTTGAGGCATCAATGACTGTCTGGTAGACATTGCCAAAGGTATCACCCTCACGCAGGTCAACCCACGACCCAAGAACTTTACCTTCGTCCGCTACAGAGATATATTTATCCCACGGTTCCGCATGGAGGCCGCGCAGAACATTTTTACGGGAGAAAGAGATATTGTTTTGCAGCTTGCCCTCAGCAAAGAAACTCTCCGGAAAACCGAGCGGCAGCATTTTTTCTTTTTGGAAATTTTCCTTGAACCAGCCGCGGCTGTCCCCGTGAACAGGAATATCAAATTCGATCATCCCAGGAATTTCTTCAATTTTGCGGGCAGCTAATTCTTTTTCAAAAAAGTCTTCTGTCATTAAGCTTCTCCAATCAGACGGAGCAGATATTGTCCGTATTCATTTTTCTTGAGGGGCTGAGCGAGTTCACGTACTTGCTCTTTAGTGATATAGCCCATGCGGTAGGCGATTTCTTCGAGGTTAGCTACCTGCAGGTTTTGCATGCGCTGCACGGTTTCAATGTACTGGGCAGCCTCCAACAGGCTTTCATGGGTTCCTGTGTCCAACCATGCAAAGCCGCGCTCCATGACTTCAACAGACAAGTCTCCGCGGTCAAGATAGGCCTTGTTAACATCTGTAATTTCCAATTCCCCGCGAGGGCTCGGTTTGATGTTTTTGGCAATCTCAACGACATCGTTATCGTAGAAGTAAAGGCCTGTAACCGCATAGTGCGATTTAGGTTGTTCCGGTTTTTCCTCAATAGAAATGGCATTCATTTTGTCATCGAATTCAACCACCCCAAAGCGTTCCGGGTCCTTGACCTGATAGCCAAAAACTGTTGCTCCTTTTTCCTTGCTGGCAGCCTTTTGCAGCATACGGCTAAGACCCGGACCGTAATAAATATTATCTCCTAAAATCAGGGCTACGTTATCATCACCGATAAATTCTTCGCCAATAATAAAGGCTTGTGCGAGGCCATCCGGACTTAGCTGTTCAGCGTATGAAAGCTTAATGCCAAATTCTGAACCATCCTGAAGCAGTTCCTTAAAACGCGGCAGATCCTGCGGCGTTGAAATAATCAAAATATCTTTGATTCCCGCCAGCATCAGAGTTGAAAGCGGATAGTAAATCATTGGTTTGTCATAAACCGGCATGAGTTGCTTGGACGCAGCGCGAGTCAGTGGATACAAGCGTGTCCCAGAACCCCCTGCAAGAATAATACCCTTCATTCTAGGTCTCCTCTTTATATTTAATCACTTTACATTTTATCACTTTTTGTTAGCGGTGTCACTAACTACCCTTAATCACATATTTAGCAGGACTGTAATCGCCGGCTGGCAGATCTAAAGGCTTACCCGTCAGCATTTTGACCAGCTGATCGGCTATGAGTGGACCTGTTGTCAGACCCGAAGACCCCAGGCCGCTTGCCGTATAGATATCTGGCAGCCCGGACACTTCTCCAAAAAACGGCGCAAAATCACTGGTGTAGGCACGTGTTCCCACACGGGCGCTTGCTGAAACCGCATCTTTTAATTTTGGAAAATAAAGCTGTGCTTCTTTTTCTAACTCATCTAAACGCTCATGGTCAATGCTTAAATCAAACGCTTGATCGTTCTCATGAGTAGCACCTATACTGATCTTGCCCCCAGCAAAAGGAATAATATCCAACTCACCTTCCGGCATAATAACCGGATAATGCTCCGTTTGCAAATCTTTAAAAAAGAAATCTCTCAGCTGACCTTTTTGCGGCCTGACATCGACTTTATAACCCAGCGGCTCCAGTATTTGAGGCAGCCAGGCGCCGCAGGCGAGCAAAACGGCGTCAAAAGTCCGGCCAGAAACATCGTAAGAGCCATCAGTTTTGACTGTTAAGACAGCTTCTTCGCGGACCAGATCAGCCTGACTGGCAGCAAGAAGCGTCTGTGTCAGTTTCGCACCATCAACACGAGCCGCTCCGGAAGCATAGAGCAGATTGTTAAATCCGCTCAAATCAGCCAAGTCTCCATCAAGGTCCGTTCGCTTTTGCAGCTGCAGCTGTCCAATCAAGGCAGACTCTTTTTGCCGCTCTTTTCCTATACGATAGAGCTCTTCTAGCTTATCTTCATTTTTCTTTAGCAAGAAGACGCCTGCCTGGTCATAAAAATCAGCCGCATAACCATCTGCTTGCAAATCAGCCACTAAGATCTGATAAAAATCTGCACCCAAACGTGCCAAACGATACCAAGCTTTATTGCGGCGCTTAGAAAACCAAGGACAGATGATACCTGCAGCAGCCTTAGTAGCTTGGCCGTCACCTTGGTCAAAGACGGTTACCGAAAGGTCCTTTTCTTTAGACAAGTAATAGGCAGCTGTTGATCCTACAATCCCTGCACCGATGACAGCAACTTTTCTCATCAAAATATCCTCATGTTCAGCTTTACTCCCAACTTATTTTTTGTCAGTGTCTTCCTACAAATGGTAGAAAGGGTTGGTATTGGCCTGACTGATCAAAATCTCAATATCCCAGTTATTTTCAGACTTCCAAGTCTCAAATTTGGCAGCCAGTTTTTCAGCAAAAAGGACCTCAATATGATGACCGGGATCCAAGGCCAAAAGGCCGTTTGTCAGCATTTCCTGAGCTGTATGATAATAGATATCACCAGTGATATAGACCTGAGCCCCCTTAGCCAGCGCGTCAGGATAAAAACTCTGAGCACTGCCGCCGCAAATGGCTAAACGCGAAATGACAGGATTGTCCTCAGCATACGACACCAAGCGAATGCTGTCCAAGTGAAAAATCGTTTTGACCTTCATGGCCAAATCTTCAAACCTAATCGGTGCAATATCTCCGACACGCCCAATGCCGTAGCCGTCCTTACTTGGGCTTAAAATATCACGGTTGGTAACTCCCAGCAAATCACAAAACCAGTCATTAAGCCCATCAGGAACAATATCAATATTGGTATGGCTGACATAAACAGCAATGTCATGCTTGATTAAATCAATATAAAGCTGATTTTGCGCAGTCGCTGTCAAATCTTTTAAGGGGCGAAAGATTGGAGCGTGCTTGACAATGAGCAGATCTGCCTTTTGTTCAATAGCTTCAGCAACCGTTGCCTCGCGCACATCAAGCGCCAGCATGATGCGGCTGACGTCTTTATCCAAAGTTCCGATTTGAAGACCTGATATATCTCCTTCAAGCGACAGCTCCTGCGGACAGTAGGCCTCATAGCGTTCAATAATATGCTGTGCTTTCATCAAGCACCTCCTTAATCTGACGTATTTTCTCCGTTAGAGTCAGCCGATCCTGCTTGTTTGTCTCAGGAATTTTTTCTAGAGCCAGCTCCAATTTAAACAGCTCTTTTTGCCACCTTGCCTTAAAAACAGCAGACAATTCCTGCCGCAAAAAAGGACCAAAGCGCAAATCCGCAGCTGACAGATTCATTTGCCCCTGCTCGGCTACTATGATTTCATAGTATTTTTGCTTATCGGTCACTATCTTTTCAGCCGCGATAGCAAAACCATTGGTCATCAGCCAAAGGCGCAGCTCATCTTCGCAGTTATTGGGCTGCAGAATCAGCTGCTTTACCAAAGACAGCTTAGCCCTTCCTGCTTCTAAAATCTCTGCAATCAGCCGTCCGCCCATACCACAAATTGTAATGACATCAATGCCATCTGATTCTGTCATTGCTGCTAAACCGTCGGCCAGACGGACATCCACACGATCTGATAAACCAGCTTCAACCGCATTTTCTAAGGCAGAGCTGTAGGGACCTTCTGCCACCTCACCGGCTATGGCATAATCGATATGCCCTTTTTCCAGCAGATAAAGAGGCAGATAGGCATGGTCGCTTCCAACATCAAGAAGCCTTGCACCCTTGGGTACAAAGCCTGCAATTTCCTGTAAACGTTCGGAAAGACTGATGCCCTTCTTTTTATCTCGCATCTGAGTCACTCCATAAATTCATGGCAGACAGAAAATCATCCGAAACTGTCACATTGGCCGGATTGGCTTCTTCACGCTCCTGCCGTCTCTCTTCAACCTGACGCAGGGTCGTGATGCCTTCCCGGCGCCAATTTCTCAAAATAGCCTGAATGTAATTCCAATTCGTTTTGCCGTTAAAAACAGCTTCCCGCAGGGCTGCCCGAACAAGATCGGGATCTGTTTTGTCATCTGCAACCGTTTTTTCCAAGTCTTCCAATTCAAAGGGACTGAGGAGCCGCCCCAGCTCTCTTTCAAAATCTTCGACCAAATCTTTAAAAGCATTGCCGCCGGCAGCAGCCGGATTAAACTGGCTCATGCTCTGTTTAGGCTGTTCCAATAGGTCATCCAATTTTTTCAGCGCCAAAGTTGCATCAAAAATCACTTCACTCTCACCGTCCAGCTCAATGGTTTTCATGGCTAAGAGCTCCTGACTGATCAAGTTTGAAACACAGCGATTGACCTCGGCTACGGTCTTGCCGACTGCAGCAGCAATCTGACTGGTGGCAATTTCTTCCATATTAGTTGTATTTTGCAGATAGAAAAACTGCCAAATCAAAAAGTCTTCCGTGCTGCTGAAAATATCTTTGTAATGAAAAAGCAAGGCACTCGGCAAAACCAAGTTCCCTGATTTATAATGTTGCAAAAAGCTCATAGAACCTCCTTACAGATAGCCATAAAATGAAACATCCTTTTCCAGCTCCTCCAAGCGATAAGGAGTTTCTTGATAAACGGCATAATTAATCCAATTACTAAAGAAAGTTGCAGCAGCAAGATTCCAGCGCATTTCCGGATGAGATTGCGGGTCATCATTTCGATAATAATTGCTTGGAATCTTAGGATTTTTACCAGCCTTAATATCACGCTTATATTCGATTCCTAAGGTCTCCCGGTCATATTCCAGATGGCCGAAACTGTAAATTTCTCGCATGTCACGGCTCGACAAAATAGAAAGCCCTACCTCATCGCCGCTGGCAATCACTTCGAGATTTGTCTTATTGATGATATCCTTTAAGAGAACTTCCGTATAACGTGAATGAGGAGCAAGGAACCAATCATCAAAGCCCCTCATCAAGGGACTGTAAGGTTCTTCTACTTTCTGCCGATAGATGCCTGAAAGTTTGTCACCCATCTTAACCTTATCAACCCCATAGCGGTAGTAAAGCCCGGCCTGAGCTCCCCAGCAAAGATGCAGGGTTGAATAGACATGGGTCTTAGACCATTGAAAAACCTGACAAAGCTCTTCCCAATAGTCAACTTCTTCAAAAGGCATCGTCTCCACCGGTGCTCCCGTAATGATCAAGCCATCATAAAACGTTCCTTTGATGTCCTTTAAGGTTTTATAAAAAGTCTTCATATGTTCAGCCTGCGTATTTTTCGAATGGTGGCTGGTCATATACAAAAAATCAACATTCATCTGTAAAGGTGTATTGGCCAAGAGTCTAAGCAGCTGAGTTTCCGTTGCTACTTTGGTCGGCATCAGATTCAAAATCAAAATGCTCATGGGCCGTATATCTTGATGAATCGCCCTTTTATTATCCATGACGAAGATATTTTCAGACTTTAGAATATCCACCGCAGGTAATTTTTTATCGAGAGTAATTGGCATGAAAATATCTCCATTTCTACATAATATCTATTTTAATATTATAAAGCAGGGAGATATAGTTTTCAAATATATAATTTCTCTAGTTAGATATAGAAAACAGCTATAGCTTATCCTTAATAATGAATGAGTACCTTATAATCGTAATTGCCGATAGCCTTGCGCCCTTCAAGCTCATCAAGCTCAATCAGAAAGGCACAGCCGGCAACAATGCCTCCCAGTCTTTCAATCATTTCAATCGTTGCCTTAACAGTTCCGCCAGTTGCCAAAAGGTCATCAACAATCAAGACGCGCTGTCCCGGTTTGATAGCATCAGCATGCATCGTCAGCGTATCAATACCATACTCTTTTTCATAATTTGCTTCAATCACCTTGCGCGGGAGCTTCCCGGGCTTACGGACCGGAGCAAATCCGATACCCAGCTCATAAGCAACCGGACAGCCGACAATAAAGCCGCGTGCTTCCGGTCCTACAATCATATCAATCTTTTTGTCTGTCGCATACTGGACAATTTCACGAACAGCATAGCTATAGGCATTTCCATTAGCCATCAAGGGACTGATATCACGAAAAAGGACTCCTTCTTCCGGGTAGTTCTCAATAGTTGCAATGTAATCTTTTAAATCCATTTTCTTACTTTCTAGGGCAATCTGCCAAAAAATCTTTTACTCTTTATTATAACATATTAGCGATAAAAATAGAACTACGCATCTTCCCTCTGAAAACAGAAAAAAACTCTCCTCACGGCTTTTAGTGAATGGTGTTTTTTCACTGTCCGCTGTGAGGAGAGTCTGTCACTTTCGTTCCAGACTGATCCTGAAACTATAAGGTCAGATTAAAGGCAAGACTTAGTCTTCCTGCCCCGATGTCAGATAATCATAAATTTCCTGCGGTGTGCCCAGAGCCATCAGCTCCTGAAATTTGACAAGCCGCTTTAAGTCCTGATAAATATGACTTTCAGCAATATCCCGTTTATCAGCGTCCTTATTGACAGTCATAATACCGTCCTTTATGGTGACAAAATCCAGTTCATCAAAAATCTGGATCATCTTGACAAGGAGAATCTCAGGAATATTGAGGTAGCGGCTCAGCTCTTTCAGCTTATAGCGGACATCAAATTCAGGATACTGATAGATTGTCTTATAAAGCTTTGAAAACTGCTCCCGCGTTCCGTAACCTGTCAGATAATAGCGGTGCTTAATATTATTTTTAAAATAAATGGCCTCAAAATGACGATCGGCAAACAGTGCCAGCAGGTCCCTTTCATTTTCAGGAACTTCCAGCAGGACCACAGCCTTACTAGCCGTTTTATCATCTAAAATCGGTACTGCTTCAGGCAGAGCGCTGCTGCGCGAACGAATGTCCACCAGCTGAATGCCTTCAATCCGGGCATCTACCAGCATGAGCTGAAGACTGGTGTTGCCATTCCACTGGTTGACAGATAAGGTCACAGCCAATTCCAGATTTTGAGCCTGCTGGAATTCCTGAGCCAGTGCTCCCTGATTAAAGGCAATCAGATCAAACTCAGATGCTTCCTGAGCCAGACGAAGCTTGAGATGAGCTCCAGCTTGCCCCATCGTTCTGGCCTGCTTTACCTTAAAATCCTTTATCAGAAAAACCGGTTTAGCATTATCCATTCCAAACGGTGCCAGTTTTTCCAAGCCCTTAACCGTCTCAAGACTCAGCTGCGGCAGAGAAAGCTCTGCGTCAATCGTCAGCAGATTCTTTTGAGACAGATCGATATGGTTTTCTTCAATATAAGCTGTTAAAACCTGAGCTAAGTCGTCTAATTTGTCAGCTTTCAGAGTCATGCCGGCCGCACCGCTGTGCCCGCCAAAGGCCACAAACAAATCCCTGTGCTCATTCAAAGCAGCAAAAATATTGACCGCATCGAGACTGCGGGCGCTTCCTTTGGCCAAACCATTTTCAATGTTAAGGACAATTACCGGCTGGCTGATTTCTTCCATGATACGTCCTGCGACAATGCCTAAAACACCGGCATGCCAGCCTTCTTTGGCCAAAACCTGAGCAGGTTTTGTTTTGTCCACCATAGCCATGGCTTCATCAAAAATCGTCTGAACGATAGCTTTGCGTTCTTCATTTTTGTCATTAATCATGACCGCAATCGACCTAGCCTCATCTTCATCAAAGCCCGTCAGCAGCTCTACAGCAGGATTGGGATCGTCCAAGCGTCCCAGCGCATTGAGCTGCGGAGCTACTTTAAAACCGACAGTCTCTTCATCAATGCTGTCCGCCTGAACATCTGAGAGATCCAGCAATTCCTGCAAACCGATACGCTCAGTCTGCTTCAGCATTTCTAAGCCGTATTTAACCATGACACGGTTTTCGTCTGTCAGAGAAACCATATCAGCAATCGTTCCGATAGCCACTAAATCCAGCATTTCTACAGGAACAGACTCTAACAGAGCGCAAGCCAGTTTAAAAGCAACACCGCAGCCTGCTAAATAGTGAAAAGGATAGGCTGCATCCGGATGTTCCGGATGAATAATGGCGTAGGCATCCGGCAGCTCCTCAGGCATACTGTGGTGATCTGTAACGATGACATCGACCCCTTGTTCTTGGGCATAGGCGATCGCTTCGTTGCCGGCAACACCATTGTCTACCGTAATGATCAGCGAAATTCCCTGCTGCTCAATAAAATATTTATAAACACTTTGGTTGGGACCGTACCCGTCTGTAAAACGGTTGGGCAGATAGACTTGGCATTCTGCGCCCATCATCTCCAGTGCTTCTTTGACAATAGAACTGGATGTCATGCCATCTGCATCATAGTCGCCGTAGATTAAAATAGATTCATAATTTTCAATGGCCTGACGAATCCGCCTAACTGCTTTTCCCATATCATTTAAAAGATAAGGATCGTGAAGCTGTGACAAATCCGGGTGTAAAAACTGCTCGAGAACATCGGCTTTTTTAAGGCCGCGCCCGTAGAGAATCTGAGCTGCCGTCTGATTGAGCTTTTCTTTTTTTATCAGTTCAAAAAAGCCATCATCTGGCTTTTCTTCCTTTATTTTCCAATCAAATTTGGAGGTGATCATTTGTAATTAAATACCTTTCTGGCTAGAAAATCCGATAATCTTGGAAAAAGGATATAGGCCTTGTGTGCTGCCTTCAAGGTCCAAGGCAGGTTGAGTTCTCGTTTGTTTTGTCCCAAAAGGGCAATTATTTTTTTAGCCACATCGCTCGGCTGCAGGGTAAATTCTTCAACACTTTTCAAATAAGTACCGCTGGGATCGGCCTGATCAAAAAATTTCGTCGCAATCGGTCCGGGATTGACCGTAGTCACATAGACCCCCTTGTCTGCCAGCTCCAAGCGCAGGGCATTGGAAAAACCGATAACGGCAAATTTGGTTGCTGAGTAAATCGTTGACTTGCTTGTAGCAATCAGGCCTGCCATGCTGGCAATATTGACGATATGGCCCTTGCCTGCTTCGGCCATCTTTTGACCGACAAGACGTGAAAAATTAATGGTCGCCAACGTATTAACATCAAACATTTCTCGAATGTCACTATTTGAAAATTGATCAAAATCCTTGAACTCACCAAAACCGGCATTGTTGATAAAAATATCAATGCGTCCGAATTCTTGATAAATCGTATCAACCATAGCCTTTACAGCCTCATCATCTGTAATGTCAACCGAAAAACAGCTCACTTGCTTGCGGTGAGCATACATGGTTTCCAATTTTTCCTTGCTTCGGCCGAGCAAAACAAGCTTGTCTGTCTGAGGAAGACGCTTGATTATCCCCTCAGCGATTCCACCGGATGCTCCGGTGATTACAATAATACGTTCGTTCATAGTTTTACTTCTTCTAAGTCCCTGACAACATGGACATCTTCAAAAATTTCCTGAGCATCGCTTCTCATCTTGCTGATATCCCGCGACAAAAAGCGGGCACTGATATGATTAAGCAATAACTTCTTAGCCGAAGCAGCCTTTGCTACTTTGGCTGCTTCCATATTGGTAGAGTGGCCGTGACGCTTGGCTAATTTTTCATCTCCCTTGCCATAGGTCGACTCATGAACCAAGACATCTGCACCCAAACCCAGACGAATACTGGCATCCGTTTTGCGGGTATCTCCCAAAATTGTGATGACTTTCCCCCTTTTGGGAGCTGAAACATAATCTTTGGCAATAATCTTTGTTCCGTCTTCCAGAACAACATCATGGCCATTTTTTATTTTGCCAAACAGCGGACCAAAAGGAACACCTGCAGCAGCCAGCTTTTCAGCATCAAGCGCGCCTTCCAAGTCTTTTTGAACCACACGGTAACCCACACAAAAAATCGTGTGATCCAGCTTTTCAGCATAGACTGTGAATTTATCTGTTTCAAGAATCTTACCCAAGTGCTTATCATTAAACTCATGGAAATAAATGCGATAAGGCAGATGGGCACCTGAAGCCCGCAAACTGCTCATTACCAGTCCTTTGATCCCGACAGGGCCGTAAATATCCACATCGGTCTGTTCTTCATTGGCCTGAAAAGCACGGCTCGATAAAAAACCCGGCAGTCCAAAAACATGGTCGCCATGCAGGTGGGTGATAAAAATTTTTCTGATTTTACGCGGTTTAATTGTCGTTTCTAAAATCTGACGCTGCGTTCCTTCTCCGCAGTCAAACATCCAAATTTCATTGATTTCATCTAAAAGTTTTAAAACAAGGCTTGATACATTTCTGGCTTTAGCCGGCTGACCGGCGCCAGTTCCTAAAAATTGAATTTCCATACTGACTATACTTTCTGTTTATACTTTTCCATACTGGTTAATCTTCAATAATATAAAGCACAGCCTGATGCTGAGCATAGCTGTAATATCGCTGGCCTTGGTAGGCCTTAGCCACTTCCATGATTTCTTCCTGGTTGAAACTTGAAATCTTAACGGAACCATCTTTTAGTTTCCGGATATCAGTCAGAAGGGCTGACTTATTTTCGACTGTCTCACTCTCACTTTCTTCGATTGCTAAGGGTTTCATTTTTATCGTCTGATCGTCCATAAAAACCTTATACTGGGGAAAAATCTGGGCCAGCTCAAACAAAAGCCCATCTGTAATCGGCTCGTCCTGCTCGCTGAAAACCTGAGCAACCTCCTCTTCATTTTCATAGGCAAAACCGTAGGATTTCCCGGACAAATTAAGGCGGACAAAAGGTTTTTGCTCGTCAAAGGAAGGCTGATCAGTCAGCAGATGCAGCTGCTGACTTAAATCGAAATAATAGTCTGTTGCTGCTTGAGGCGATTGCTTTTGATAAATTTCAGCAAAATAGGCGTTAATAACACTCGGCGGCGGTGTGATAAAGGCCAGTTTATCTGCATCAGACAGAGATGCCAGTTTATTTTCTAAATAAACCTTGTCCAAGCCGGTGAACCCGCCGTACTTAAGAGCTAACTCAAGATAGTTCGACATAAAATGCTTCCAGCCTCCACTTGTTTTTTTCTGCAATGTAACCCTTAATCTCTTTACCATCCTCAACATCATAGGAATCAAGCAGAGCTATGCGGCTCAAATCATAGAGTTTATAGGCATTTTCAGCAGTTATCTTAAGAGTGAAAGGCACAAACATACTCTTTAATTTCTCCACAATAGCCTGACGTAAAATTGAGGCTCCTTCCTGAGATTTAGCCGAAAGACTGACATAAGGATACTGACTGGCCGTAAAATTTTTAACCTTGTCCATCTTATTGTAAACTACTAAACGCGGAATAGCTGACATCCCAAGATTAGACAGGATATTTAGAACAACGCGTTCATGGTTCTCATGATTAGGATCACTGGCATCAACAATATGCAGCAGCAAATCAACCTGACGGCTCTCTTCCAGCGTTGATTTAAAAGCGGCGACAAGTTCGGTCGGTAAATCCTGAATAAAGCCGACAGTGTCCGTCACTGTCGCCTGAAAACGATCATGCAGATAAATCTGCTTGGTCGTTGCATCGAGTGTTGCAAAGAGTTCGTTGGCCTCATACTGGTTCTTCTCAGTTAAAATGTTCATGATTGTTGACTTGCCGGCATTCGTGTAGCCAATCAAGCCAATCTTAAACGTCTCTGAATCCAGCCGCTTCTCACGAACAGTTTCCCGATTTTTAGCCACAGCTTTGAGCTGTTTTTCAACATCGGCAATTTGTTTGCGAATACTGCGGCGATTAAGTTCCAGCTGACTTTCACCCGGACCGCGGCTGCCGATTCCCCCAGCCTGACGGCTAAGCATAACTCCTTGTCCAGAAAGACGCGGCAGCATGTACTTGAGCTGTGCCAGATGAACCTGAAGTTTTCCTTCATGACTTCTGGCCCGCATGGCAAAGATATCCAAAATCAGCTGCATCCGGTCAATTACCTTAAGACCCAATTCAGCCTCTAAATAAGTGTTTTGACGAGGTGTCAGCTGATTATTGACAATCACGGTATCAACAGCCTCAGTTTCAATGAACTGCTTGATTTCCCGTAATTTTCCTGATCCGATAAAACTCTTGCTGTCGCAGCGTTCTCTTTTTTGAGAAAAGGAATGAATGACCTTAGCTCCTGCTGTCTGAGCGAGACTGGCCAGTTCTTCCATGGACATTTCAAAATTCTCACTATCCGGCAGGTCCACACCGACAAGAATAACACGCTCTTGTTTTTGACTGGTTTCAATCATTCATTCCTGCCCCTCGCTTTCATCCGTTTTGAAGTCTTTTCTATACCATTTAGACTAGTAATTTTAAACATTATTATATCACAGCTGCCTGGAAAAGTCAGACAATTTTGCTATTCTTTATCAGTCCTTAACGAATGTAAAACACATTTAAAGGAAGAAAAATATACCCCGAAAAAAATCCTGTTCCCCAAAGAAAGTCGCTGTGCTTCTTCATGCTAAAGCGGTGGATTTTTACCTAAAAAATCAGCCACTGCCTGATCAATTTTCTCCTTGTAATCTGCATCATTGACCCTGTAAAAATCAACTGCCATACGGTTTTTAAACCAAGTCAGCTGACGCTTGGCAAAACGCCGAGTGTTTTGCTTGATTTGAGCTGCCGCTGTTTCCAAGCTGATCTCTCCGGCAAAATAAGGGAAAAGCTCCTTGTAGCCAATGCCGCGGCTGGCCTGTGACTGAGGATAATTCTCATACAGCCATCTCGCTTCATCCAGCAGTCCCTGAGCCATCATCTGATCAACACGCCGGTTAATCCGCTCGTACAGCTTTTGGCGGTCATCGTTTAGACCAATCACTAAAAAATCATAAGGATTCTCATGATTTTGGACTCCCTGACTGAACTTGCGGAGTTCCAGTGCTCGGGTGGCACGGCGGCGGTTTGCTTCTGGCAGTTTGATGTCATACGTCTTCAGCAGACCAAAAAGCTCCTGGTCTGATAGCTCCTCCAATTCTTTGCGATAAGTGAGAACTTCATCTTGATTGACCTGACCGCCCAGATGATAACCTTCCAGCAAACTCTGCAAATACAGCCCGGTTCCTCCTACAATAATCGGCAGATGCCCGCGCTGCCTGATAGCTTCAACAGCACTCGTTGCTTCCTGAACAAAGTCAAAAGCTGAGTAGCTCTCACTGACATCACGTACATCCAGCAGATGATGCGGAACCGCTCTCTGCTCAGCTGCACTTGCTTTGGCCGTTCCAATATCCAGCTTGCGGTAAACTTGCTGACTGTCTCCGCTGATAATTTCTCCTTGATATTTTTGAGCCAACTCTATACCCAGAGCTGTTTTACCGACTGCTGTCGGACCTAAGACCACAAGTATTTTTTCTTTCATGCACTTTTTCCTTGAAAAAAACGGTAATTTTTAAGATAATAGTACTATTATAACATATTAAAAGGAGTCTTATTTATGGCTAAAAAGTATGCATTTGCTAAAGGTCTTGCGACAGGCGTTATCGGTACTGCCGCAACGGTGGCCGGAGCTGTCTTCGCTGTTAAGAAAACAATTATTGACCCAGAAGAAAAGAAAGCCGCTTTTATTGAAGAAAATCGTAAAAAAGCTGCCCGCCGCCGTGTTACTCACTAAAAGTCACATAATAAAAGAAGCTGAGACACAGGGGCTCAGCTTCTTTGCTTGTGTAATTATAATTGATTGAACGGATTCTAAATCAGCTTTTACAATCCTTTTGACATCATGCTTCACTCAGTCCTTACAACACCCATCATTGGGGCAACTAAATACTAGAAAGGAGAGTACTATTCTAAATTTGCATGACGTTTTACCATGCTTTCATTAGATTCATTTAAAATCTTCATTAATTTTAAAATAAGGATATCATATAAAACCAGACTAGATTGTTCAAATACTGAACCCATAGGTTGTTTTCCAACTTGCTCACTAGCTTTATTTTGAGCAGGAAGCACCAAAACTAAATTGGATAATCTTCCAATTGTAGATGATAAATTTGTTGTAATAAGAGCTGAATCTAACGATAACGTATTAGCTTTTTTTATCAATGAAACTAAACTATCTGTTTCTCCAGAACCAGAGCCAATAATCACTAAATCATTTGGCTGTGTGTGGGGGGAATTAATGTCTCCAACAACGCTTACTGATAATCCTAAATGCATCAACCGATTAGCAAATGCACGAATCATCAAACCTGACCTTCCCATACCTGCTAAAAAAATATGATGTGAATTTACAATTTTATTCGCCAAATCATCCAATTTCTCATCATCAATCTGATTTACCGCTTTTTCAATATCAGATAGAATAATTTGGGATTCTTCCATTTTGTCTACCTCAACTTTTAAGAATCTAGTTTTGCTTTAATTTCACTAGCTACTTCTTCAACACTATTTTTTTGGCATTGCTTAATAAATACGTCATCTTGAAAAAGAGCAATCACTTTACGTAAAACTGCAATATGCTGTTTTCCTGATGACAAAGCTAGATTAAAAACTAATGTAACGTCAACTTTTTGATTCTTATCTTCCATTAATCCAAAAGCAACTGGTTTTGATAAACGTACAACACTTACGCTATCTTCAGTCACAAAATCAGAATTACCGTGTGGCATTGCTACGCCTTGTCCACTTGCCAACGATAAACCTGTGGGAAAATCAACCTCACGGTCAATACACGCTTGAATATAGTCACTTTTAATATTATTTACTTCAAGAAGTGCTTCTCCCGCAAAACGAATTGCCGATTGATAATCGTTTACAGTTTCGTCTGCATCATTCACTACAACATAAACCATAATAAACTCCTATTTAATCATTTCACCTTTAACAGCATCAAAGATTTCATCCTCACCAATACCAGTAAGTAAACCTGCTCCAACTATAACTGGAACTGTTAAACCTTCATTTTCAAGTTTTGTAGATGAAACAACTAAATCATAGCTATTGAACTTTTCAGTTGAACAATCCATGAGAGAAGCTTTATCAACTTGAACATCAGCAATTTTTTCATCTTTTAAGAAATCTTGTAAAACTGACACCATAATTGATGATGAAGCAATACCATTTCCACAAACGACAAGAATTTTTTTAGCCATAATAATTACCTCTATTTCTATTTATTAAGCATTTTCGATTTGAGCATGTTCTTTTTTCTTAAGTAGATAGCCTACTGCAACAAGAATTGCTCCAACTAAAATATAACCAATTAATCCAATATGTGATACTGCCGCAAAGAGACCTGTAAAAGGATTAGCGGATGGGTTTAAAGAAGAATACATGACACCTTCTTTAGCGCCTGCACCAAATTTTTGGAAGACCTCATTAGTTGCTGGTGTCATCCATGATGCAATATAGAGACCGCCACCAAATAGGATTGCCGAAGTCAACCAGGTACGAATAATATTTCCCTTAAACACAGGGACCATGCATGCAATGAAGAAAACAAATTGTGATAAGTCACCCAGTGGCATGACTTTATTTCCAGGTAGAATTACTGCTAGAATGACCATTACAGGAATAAGAAGGAGGGCTGGAGCAATAACTGATGGATTACCAACAATAAGTGCCGTATCCATACCAACTGTAATTTCTCGGTCTGGGAATTTTTTAACCAATTTCTTACGCGCAGCATTTGAAAGCGGAACAAGTCCTTCCATCATGATTGAAGTCATCTTAGGAAGAAGAAGCATAACAGCTGCCAAATACATACCAAGCTGTAAACTTGAGATAATTGTTGTATAAGGGTTACTCCAATCATAACCAAATAATCCTAAAAGCACACCAAGAATAAAACCTACAACTGTTGGATCACCCAAGACTCCAAAACGTTTTTGGATAGACTCTGCGGTAACATTCCAATGACGCAAACCAGGAATATGATCATAAATCCAGTTAAACGGGTAAGCAAATAAAAGATAAGTATTAGCAACAGGGTGTGAAATGGAAACTCCTTTTGGTAACCCAAAAAATTCATTATTACGTTTTGCACCTAAATCAGCTGCAATAAGTGCCCAGACATGGAAAAGTCCTGCTGTTAAAACTCCATAAAGGAAATTACCAGAATAAACAGCCACAATTGCACCCATTGATGCATTTTGATGAAGATTAAAAACATCAACATTAACACAGTCAGTTAATTTCAAAACAAGAAGAAGAATATTAATACCAACACATAGTGGAATAATAATTGCTCCCATATTTGAACCAAATCCCATAACCGCAGTCGCAGCACCACCAACATCAATAGCACTTAAAGAAGATCCTGTCTTTTCTGCTAGTCCAGTAATGGCTGGCTCCATTTTATCTAACATGAAATTAATGACAAGAGATAAAGCAATAAAACCAATCCCAACCTTCATTGCTGATTGAATTGCTTCGGAAAGCGGTCGACGTAAAATCAGCATGAAAATCAAGAAAATTAGTGGAATAAAAATAAAATTTCCTAAATCATTAATAAAATTTGTAATAACTTCCATTTTTCTACTAGCCAGCTTATAACTAGCCTCCTCCTTTACTATTCAGGTCTAAAGCCCATGTTCCACGCGACATAATCAGGCTTTTTCAATAAACGATTATCATCAGCTTCTGCTTCCAATAAATTTTTCTTTGAATTTTCGCGAGCTGTACTAAAATCAAATGGTTCATCATACCAAGCATCTACAATCTGTTTAAGATATTCAAGACCATTGACACGGCAACCAAGACCAATAACCTGTGTATTATTACTAAGTCTTGCACGCTTTGCTGAGTAAGGATTCGTTACAGCTGTCGCTCTAATTCCCCAATGTTTATTGATTTGACAAGTAAAACCAATTCCAGTACCGCAGATGTAAATTCCTAATCGACATTTGTCACGTTGAATAACCTCAGCCATTTCATCCGCCAGAACTGCAAAAGTATTGACACCATCTTCTGGGATTTTTACAGGATCATAAACTATCTCAGCATTTTTTTCTTCGATAAGATAGTTTTTGAGAGCTTCTTTTGTTTCAAATCCCAAATCATCACAGGCAATTGCGATTTTTGTTTTCATTTGTTACCTCCTCGTAATCGCTTTCTTTTTTATATCTGTATTTTAGCATTGGTTTTGGTTGGTGTCAATAGTTTTTTATTGGTTTTTATTATTTTTTGTTGTCTTTTAAAGTAAAATACTTGTTTTTTATTGGTTTTACTATATAATTATCTTTAGAAACAAGCGAGGTTAAACTATGTTATTAGAAAAAAGACGTCAACTCATTCTTGATGAATTAAAAAATAATGGAACTGTCTATGTCAGCAAATTATCTGAACAATTTGAGGTTAGCTATGAAACAATTCGCAAAGATTTATCTTATCTGGAAAAAAAGGGACTGCTTATAAAAAGCCATGGTGGGGCTATTTTAAAACAAAATGCAATCGAATTATCTTACAACACACGTGAAAAAGAAAATACTTCTGATAAAAAAAGAATCGCCCAAAAAGCTCTTGAACTCATTCCAGACAATGCTTCAATTATCATTGGTACAGGTAGTACAACTGTTGAATTAGCTTATTTATTAGCTCAAAAATCTGGCTATAAAATTTTTACAGATTCTTTACCTGTTACAAATGCTTTGGTTAATTCAGATAATCAGCTATTCTTTTTTGGTGGAGAATTTCGTCCTAAAAGCTCATCAGTCTTCGGAGGTTGGACAATTTCACAAATAAAACAGGTCTTCGTTGATATTTGCTTCCTTGGTTCAGATGGTTTTTCAAATATTGATGGTCCTTCAAGTCCCTCTTCTTCAGATGTATCCGTTGACCAAGAAATAATAAAACAAGCTAATAAAGCTTATATCTTAGCCGACTCTAGCAAATTTGAAAGAAAAAGTCTCTATAAAATTTGTGACTGGTCAGATATTACTGCTCTAATTACAGATTCAGACGCTGATGAAGCCAAACGTTTAATTATTGAAAAAGAGACAACCGTTATTCTGGTATAACTCAAAAGAGTCTAAGACAAAACTTACCTTACTCATAATAAATGGAAGCTAGAAGCCTTGTCAGCCACCAGCCTAGCTGGTGGTTTTCTCATTTTTCTCTCCGAGAAAAACTGGCTGGAAGCCATAATCATAACCACCCGTCAAACGGGTGGTTATGATTTCCTGTGAAATATTTTCCCCAAACAAGTATTACTTCTCCTCGCCCAGTATAATCACAAGAGCTCCTCTCGTCTCTTTCATTACTGAGCTTACAGCAAACAAAAGAACAGCTGACAATGAGACTAAGAAAAGCAGATTTGGTTCGCGCAGCACAGTCACATTCCCTTTTGTTTTCAAGTGTCTTTTGATTTTTTCTTGACTATTGCCTGTCAATATGGGAAAATACTTTTATCAAATGAAAGGGGTTACAATATGATTATTGGTGTACCTAAGGAAATTAAAAACAATGAAAATCGAGTTGGTCTGACACCAGCCGGTGTGCTGACGCTCAAACAAGCCGGACACGACGTCTGGGTCGAAAAGGATGCGGGTCTTGGATCGGGTTTTACCGATGCTGAATATCAAGAACAGGGGGCTGTTATCAAAGAAAGCGCTGCTGAAGCTTGGGCAGCTGATATGGTCATCAAAGTTAAAGAGCCTTTAGAAAGTGAATACCAATTCTTCCGCTCCGGTCTTTTGCTGTTCACCTACCTGCACTTGGCACCGGCACCGGAATTGACGCAGGCTCTGATTGACGGAGATGTCATTGCCATTGGCTATGAAACTGTTGTCGACCATGGCACACTTCCGCTGCTCAATCCTATGAGTGAGGTGGCAGGACGCATGGCAACTCAGCTCGGTGCTCAGTTCTTGACCAAAATCGAAGGCGGATCAGGTATTCTGCTCGGCGGTGTTCCCGGTGTTAAAAAAGGCCATGTGGTCATCATCGGTGGCGGCAATGTCGGTGTCAATGCGGCTCAAATGGCTGTCGGACTCGGCGCCAAAGTCACTGTTATTGATGTCAATCCAAAACGCCTGGCTGAGCTGGATGCGCAGTTTGACGGCAAGGTACAGACACTCATGTCCAATCCGCTCAATATCGCAGAAAGCGTTAAAGATGCAGACCTCCTCATCGGAGCCGTTTTGATTCCGGGAGCACGCGCACCAAAACTGGTAACCAAAGACATGGTCGCACAAATGCGGGCAGGTTCTGTCATCATTGATGTCGCTGTTGACCAGGGCGGTATCATTGAGACAGCCGACCGCGTAACAACTCATGACGACCCAACCTATCTGGTTGACGGAGTGGTTCACTATGCCGTTGCCAACATGCCGGGAGCTGTCGCTCGGACATCTACGCTCGCTCTGACCAACGCTACCCTGCCTTATGCCCTTGAATTAGCTGACAAAGGCGCCGATAAAGCTGTTGCTGACAGCACAGCTCTGCGCACCGGTCTCAATATTTACCGCGGCAAAGTAACTAACAAGGCCGTAGCCGACTCGCTGGGACTTGACTATACAGACTTATAAAAAGCAGACCCTCGGGTCTGTTTTTTAGGTAATAGCGAAGCAGTTTGGCTATTCACGCTTTATCAATACTTTCAAATAAGATAAGAAGATTGGTAGACCAAATGCAGCAGTTCCACATCAAAAAGCTCTCTTCAGCTGACTGAGGAGAGTTTTTTTTAGAAAGACTGGCAATAAGAAGCAAGGACTCGGGCAAAGACTTCCGGCATTTGCCGGTTGAGTTCATGCCGGCCGCCTTTGATGATTTCCAGCCAAGCATGCTTTAACAGCGCAGCCATTTGCTTGGCTGCTTTTAAATTAGCCTTGTCCTTATCCCCACACATCAAGAGACAGGGAATGTTTGCGTTTTTAAGGCTGACAGACAAATCAAACTGGCTTAAACCGCCATAAAAGGTCAGCAAATTATCCTTATCCATGCCTCGTTTGGCAAAGAAAGCTTTCGGTATCAGCTTAGACAAAAAAAGCTGCAGTTTATAGATTTTATTGCCAGCCAATTTGTACTGACCTGCTGACGAAACAAGCGCAATCATGTGCCGCGGTGGATTTTCCAAGAAAGACAGAGCCAGCATAGCGCCCAGCGACAAACCAACCAAAACAAAATCTTCGTGAATGGCCGTCAATTTTTGATCGACCCGCTTGTGCAACTCTTCAAAAGTATCCGGCAGCCGACCATCCGTAAATAAGTCTAAGGCCAGGCAATCATAGTCAGGCAGGGCTGCAATCACTTCGTCCCAAGATGAAGCATCTTGACCCAGGCCATGCAGAAATACTAATTTCATACCTTATGCTCCTTAGTCACATCTATTCAGTAACGCTTCATCATATCACCTGTAGTCTCATCCAGACGGCTGTCTTCATAGACCCCGCCATTAGCCAAAATCGTGCGTTCAGAGCCAGTATTCCCGTCTGCACAGGTCAGCAAAACCTTTTCAATGCCCAATTTCTTAGCTTCTGACAGCGCCAAACGCAATTGCTCTTTGGCATAGCCTTTCTGACGTTCATCAGGCCGAATGGAATAACCAATGTGTCCTGAAACATTAAGCAAGCCTAAACTATTGAGATAATGTCTGACATTGCAAATGCCAACCATCCGCTTATCGGACGGGCGAATGCAGAGAAAAGCCGTTGCTGTCCACCCCTCTTCTGCCGGTTTATCCTTTGACAGCTTTTCTAAGTAGACCAACCAGTCAGACATCCGATCAAATCTATCAAGACCCGCTCCGCCATGCATGTGCTCATCTCTAAAGGCTTCCTTGTAAGCCAGTAACTCCTCTTCCCAGTCAAGACTAGGACGGATTAAGATTAGGTTTTCAGTCATTAGTTTGCTCGCTTTCGTTTAAAGTTTTAATGGTTTCTTGAAAAGAAACTTCGTTTGCTTGGATTTGATGGACAAAGTCTGCATAGCTAACAGTGGTTTGGGGAATCAAGAGAGACCATTTTTTCAAAATTCCACCGTAACCTGCAAGCTTTCCAATATAATTAACAACTTCTCTTTCAGTACTTGGAAATAGCAAGCCAGCCACCTTAGCTTCTAAAACATAAGTATAACTAATCAACTGGAATAGATCCTCTCGGACAATCCCCTTCGCAGTCGTTTCCAATTTTTTATATTTAGCATCTAAAATGATACTTAACTCGCGGCTATAAAAGTCTGGATAAACTGTTCTTGTCCTGTCAGAAAAAACAGAAATACCACCCGTACTAGCCTTATTCTGCGGATGCTCAAATTCCTTTCCAAGCAAGGTTCCCAGATATTCTTCCCAGAGCCAGGCGACATCAAAAAGAAGACCGTAGATTTTTTGGTGGGATTGATCCAAGCCATGCTTTTCTTGACGCAAAATCATCAGGCAAAGCCGCTGTAAAGTCCGATATTCATGATAGTAAGCATGACGGATAGGTTTATTTTGATTTTCTCTGATGATCTTAGCCCTATCTGAAAATCGATAACTGGGTGTTACCCGTACAATTTCAGCTACATTTTCCTTAACTGAAGATGAGCTGGACAAAAGCGCTCTGCCATTGGGAACAGTATGCTGAATAAAGGCAATGGTGTGGCGAACCAGCTGCATGAGGACATTATCAAAGGAAAATTCCCTAGTTGAATAAGCTGTTTTCCCTGTAAAAGGTGTGTTCTGCTTAATATGTCTGGCAACTGCTATTGTCCCCTTGATATGACTGTCATTGTAGAAAAAGCGCTGGTATTCCTTATAAAGCCCCTTACGCAAGGCTGCCTCAAGATATTTGGGAAAGAGATAGACTAATAGCTGGTACCAGCTGTCTTCCTGAGACAGGCCGACATCAAGACTAGTCAGATTGAGCTGCAGTACCTTTTGCAGCATGTAATGCAAGAAATAGTCATCATCTCCAGTAGCAAAACGCGAATGAATGCTCAAGCGCTCCTCCCCACAGCCCAGAAAACCGATAATATTTTGCGTTTTAATCCGATCATTGACTGTCTCCAGCACTTTACCATCTTTTTCCAAATCAAGAGAATCCAGCAAATCATGCGGGAAAATAAAGAGATTGTCCTCTTGGGAAAGACTTTCCAGCGTTCTATCCAACAATTTTTCTGACAGCCGAGGATAAGAAGCTTCAAATTCAGACCTAGCTACTGAATTATTATCCGTCAGTCTCATCTGACTCTTCCTTTTCTATTAAGTTGTAAGCATTTTCTAGCTCTTTCAGCTTTTCTACCTCATCATAGGAACCGCGTAGGTAATCCTCTAAAAGTGGTTCTACGTAATCTGACCAAAGCTCTGCTGTAGTTACTTCTTCCTTATCTAAATCCATAAAGTAAGATGGACCGATTTGATAATGCCGCCCAAGTTCCTCATTACTTTCAATAGCAGCATTCAATCGTCTTAATCTACCTTTAACCTCTTCATCACTAAGCATCTCATCTGCCCTATCCTCTGCCGTCACCTCGACAAACCTGAAACGTCGGCGCATAGCAAAATCAAAAGTATCAACCGAGCGATCAATATCATTCATGGTACCAATGATATAGACATTTTCAGGAATATAAAATTTCTCATCCGTTTCATGTAAATTAGCATATTGGGTTGATACTGAACCCTTCTCCCCACGGTAACTCGGATCAATAGCGAAAAACAACTCTCCAAAAATTTTGGAAATCTCCCCGCGATTGATTTCATCAATGATGAAGACGAAGTTTTTGTTTAGATCTTCTCTTGCTTTCTTACAGAATTCCTTAAAAATCCCATCCCGCAGTTCAAAACCGATACTCCCATCTCCATTTGAAACAGGACGCAGACCCTCCACAAAATCCGTATAATCATAAGACGGATGGAATTGGACAAAACCAATTTGGTCATCATTTCCGCCAGTCAGCTCCTCAGCAATCTGCCTAGCAAGATAAGTTTTCCCAGTCCCCGGCGCACCGCGGAGGATGAGGTTTTTGGATTGTCTCAGAACCCGAGCGTATTTACTATCGTTGTAACTAGGCTGTGGTTCTTCTATTATATTATGATTTTTAGATATCAATGTACGATAGATTTCGCTTTCTTTAATATTCATATACTGATCAAAAAAACTTATTAAAGCATCATTCGGGACATTCTCATCATTCAGATCAAAATCATTTATCTTAGCGTCTATGCCCGTTTTATGGTCAACTTTATTTGAATCCCAAATTACAATACTTACTTTATCAATAGTTTTTGAATTAAATGTAAACCGTAAATTAGCCCATAAATTATTGTCAATATAATAGTCGATATAAGGTACTGTTGATGATCCCTTTTTGGTTGGACCATAAGAAGACCCAGATTTCAAATGAATGTCAAACCATTTATTATCAATTCTTACTTTATCAATTTTCATATTTTTACTTGATTCAAGTTTATAATTATCTTTCTCAAAACTATCAGGAGACAAATGTGGAGACCTATCGCTACCTCCCTTAATATTAATGTTTGCCTGTTCTACAAATCTCCTAAGTAAATTCTTGAATTCATTATATTTATCTGACATCTTGATTTCTCCTATACTATCTCCTCTTCCCCTACCCTATTTTCTTCCAATATTTCTTGGATGCGGTCGAATTTGAGGCGGAAGTGTTCGAGTTGGTGGCCGTCGGAGCCGATGGAGTATTTGCGGCAGCCTAAGTTTTTGACTAAGCCAAGAGCGTAGCGGTAAAGGTCTTCGTGTCCGTAGAGGTACATGGATTTGCTGTTGAGCTCAAAGGCAAGGTTATAATCTATCATTTTTTGGAAAATACGGATGAGCTGGGGTTCATAGGTCTTTAATTCATCAACCGTCACATCAAAGAGGCGGAAACCATAGTCGAAATGCGCCAGCACATCAGCTTCTACGCGTCCGACGGCATATTCCAGCTTGTCCAGATACTCTTGGATAACGGCATGCTTGTCCATATCTGCCACTTCGTCATCCAGATAGTCGTTGACACCGTTGTGGTGGACAGAAAGGAGCTTGAGGTCATAGTCTTTGTCTTTTAGGAAGCTGATGAGGTCAGCTTCGCGGGGTTGATAGTAGCCAATCTCAATGCCTTTTTTAATGCGGTTGCCGTACTTAGCATTCAGCTTTGCTATTTCCTTAGAATAAGCCTCATAGTCGGGCACGTCATCCTGCTTGGTGTAAGGATTTGAGAGGTCATAGTGCTCGGTTGTTACAAGCTCTCCCTGATAGTTTTCAAGATAATCTTCAAAACGAGCCTTGGAGTCATAGGAAAAATGGGTGTGTAAATGGTTGTCGCGCATGGTATGCCTCCTTCTTTCTCCTTTATTATACACTAAATTCGCTTCCTTTTTATTATAGTTTACAGCTATACCTTTCTCCGTAAAATACCAAATACTTATTTTCAAAAGGACCTAGTCTAGGATCAATAAGACCATTAAAAGAAAAGCAATCACTAAAAAATTCCGGGAAACTAAGCTTTTTTTCATTCAAACAAAACGAAGGCATCACTTTCGGAAAAAGAAAACCGAAACTGATACCTTCGTTTTTTTAGGATCAAAGAATGCTGATGTCAAAGTGTTTGCAAGCGGTCTGACCAGCTTTGACAATGCTGACCGAGCGTTTTTCTTCAAAAAGGTCGGATTCTTCAAGCGATGTTGACAGACCGCTCCAAGGTTCCAGCGCTATAAAGGGGCTTTTGTTGGCAGTTGACCAGAGGATCAAGTAAGGGAAATCCGCAAAATCCAGACGAATGCCCTTATTATGATTTTTAGAGCGCAGGGTGACACTTCTTGATCTTAATTCATCCAAAGTAATGGCATCATGCGCAAAAAGGGAGTAATCCAAATCAAGAAATTTTTGTTTTTCAAAAAAAGGTGTCCTATCTTGTAAATCCAACAGCCCTGTATCAGGAAAAGACTTCGGCACTGTACAGGTTTCCTCTTTTTCAAACTCCAGATAGTAGTCCTCATAGCAATCACCCTCTACAAGCGGGCAGTTAAAGCCGGGATGCCCGCCGATAAAGTAGGGCATGGTTTTTTCCTTTTCCTTATTCGTAATGTGATACTCTGTACGAATGGCTGAACCCTTCAAGCTATAGATGATTTTTAATTCAAACTGATAAGGGTACTGTGCCAGCATGTCCTCATCCGGCTCAATAGTAAAGGCAAGACTGTTTTCACTGAGCTGCTCCAAGGTAAAATTCTTCTTTCTTACCAATCCATGTCTGGGAATAAGACCGGTAAAATGTGCCTGTTTATCAGAATCATAAATAGCCCAGTCATTTCGCAAACTGCCGCAAATGGGAAAGAGCACCGGCGCCTGAGAGCTCCAGTATTGAGAGTCTCCCTGCCATAAATATTCCAAACCGTCTTTATCTTTGATAGAAGACAGGGCACCGCCAAATTCTTTAAACTGGACTGTAAGCTGTTCATTTTTTAGTTCGATTGTCATATTTATCCTCACTGTTTAGTCTTTAAAATAAAGCAAGAGCGCAGCCAAAGACTGCAGCTCTTGCTTATAAAGTCCTTTCGAAAATAGCAACGCTTTATCTTAGCTGATGATTCAACAGGCTGTGTGTTAATTACATAATAGAGTATTGTTAAGTTCTAGCAAACAAGAAAGTGCTGCAAAATCATCAGTCAATAGTGTGCGTTTCAGCTAATTTTTTATACCAGTAAGCACTCTTTTTCGGATAGCGCTCCTGCGTATCAAAGTCCACATAGAAGAGGCCGTAGCGTTTTTCATAGCCGTTTGACCAGGAGAAAACATCCATCAGGGACCAAATAAAGTAACCCTTAACATTGGCACCGTCAGCAATGGCATCGGAAATGACTTCCAAATGTTTCTTCACATAATCAATGCGGCCATCGTCGTAAACGGTATTATCCACAAACTCATCTTTGTAGCCGAGACCATTTTCAGTGATATAGATTTTCTTATAGTTAGGATAATCTCTTTTCACGCGCATGATTTGGTCGTACAGTCCTTGTGGATAGATGATCCAATCCCAATCTGTTTTTGGAATATTGGTTGGCGCTTCTCTGCGGCCGACACCCTTGATTTGGTACTTGGAGCTGCCTTTTTCACCTTTACCATTATGAATGATTTCCGTTTCGCCGTCAAAGGCGCGCATCCAGTCACTCATATAGTAGTTGATACCCAAGAAATCATTCAGGTCCTTAGCAGCTTTGAGCGCTGCAAAATCGTCATCGCGAAGATCCAGCTCCCCGCCATTGACAGCTAAGATATGGTTGACACCTTCCATGGTCTTATCAGAGTATTCGCCCAGATAGGTAGCATCAAGGATAAATTTATTATGGATGATATCCTCCAGCTCTGCGGCACGCACATCATCTGGGTTAGATGGATCGTAAGGATACTTGGTCGGCAGGGCGTGAACCACACCGATTTCACCGGAATAGCCGCCGTCTTTAAAGGCTTTCACCGCACGGGCATGAGAAACCATCATGTTATGGTGAGATTGGAAAACCTTGGCCAAGTCATACTTGATGCCCGGCGGGAATTTTCCTACCAGATACTGTCCATCGCCAATAGGACCGATTTCATTGAAGGTTGTCCAATAGTTGACCTCTGGAAATTCCTTAAAACAGAATTCTGCGTAATCCACAAAGTGGTCTATGTTTTCCCGATTGAGGAAGTCTCCTTTGGAATGGAGTGCCTCCGGCGTGTCAAAATGGTGCAGCGTTACAAATGGTTCAACATGGCGCTTGTGGCATTCGGCAAATAGTCTGTGATAGAAGTCTACCCCTTTAGGATTGACTTCCCCAAAGCCTGTCGGGAAAATCCGCGACCAGGCAATGGAGATGCGAATGCCGTTGACACCAAATTCTTCGGCCAATTTCAAATCGACAGGGTATTTGTGGTAAAAATCACTGGCAGGCTCTGCTGTGTACCAATAATTATCTTCCAGATACTTGTCCCAGGCAACAGGACCTTTTCCTTCGCCTTTGGTGACGCCTTCTGCCTGATAGGCAGCAGTTGCACCGCCGAAGATAAAATCGTTAGGTAATGTTTTAGTCATCTTGTGACCTCTCAATCTTTAAATTGCTCTTCAACAAAAGCCAAAGCTCCCTGACCGTCGCGGGTCAGCTGAATATATTGGGCTCCCTCAGTCTTAGCCAATTTAATACCCAGCTTGTCTGTTTCTGCTTTCATATCTTCATAGTTAGATGCCACTTGCGGTGCCAAAATAACCAATTGATACTGCGGCAGAATTTCGCGGTGAGCACCGTAGCTGCCAGCTGCTGCCTTGACAGGTGCTCCGTATTCGGCTGCTGCCTTATTGAGTGCATTTGCCAAGAGACCGCTGGTACCGCCGCCGGCACACAGAACCAAAACATTGGTCTGTTCAGTGATTGCGCTGTCCGTAGCTTCAGCAGCACCGGCATTTTCAAGAATAGCGTCTGCTTTTTTGGTATCAAAGTTAGCGGCAACTTTTTCTTTGAGAGAATCCGCTGCACTGCTGCCCTCAGCTTCTTCTGCTAAGATTTGTTCATCATAGACCTTGACAAACGGATAGTAAATAGCGATATCAACCACAATCAAGAGAGCGGCAAGGACAAAGGCCAATACGCCAAAGCCGGTTCCCATGACAATACCCAGCGGTCCCGGAGTTGTCCAAGGAAGGTTCACGCTGAAACTGTTCATTCCCAAAGTATCTACAAAGAATTTGAAAATCCAAACATTAACGATTGGCGTCAGAATAAACGGAATAAAGAAGACCGGGTTTAAAACAATAGGTGCGCCAAATAAGATCGGTTCATTAACACCAAAGAAGGTTGGAACAACAGACGCACGGCCGATAGCCTTATTGCGCTTCGATTTTGTCAGCCACATGAACATGAAAGGAACAACCAAGGTCGCACCTGTTCCGCCCATGGTAACGATAAACATTTGAGTTCCTGATGTAATGACCTTATCCGCATGCTGGCCTGCCTGAAGCAGATGATAGTTGGTTTCAACATTGGCATAGGTAATGGCTGCAATAGCCGGTTCCACGATAGAAGGACCGTGAATACCGACAAACCAAAACAGTGCATAGGCTCCAAAGATAATGGTAATTCCAAGATAACCGTCAGCAGCTGAAAACAGAGGCGCCAGCAAGGTTCCGATTGATTCTGCCACATTTACGCCAAGAAGCGCTTTGATTCCCAGCTGAATAGCATAAAGAATAATGATTGAAAAAGCAAATGGGAAGATATCCTTGAATACTTGAGAAATATTTGGCGGAACTTCTTCAGGCATGCGAATGGTTACATTATTTTTCACGCAGACCTTGTAAACATTAACAGTGATAAAGGCTGCAATGAAGGCTGTCAAGAGCCCCTTAGTTCCCATAAAGGCACTTAAGAAACCGCCCTCTTTGGCTGGGTTGGCCGCCATGATCAAGAATCCGGCCATTGATGCCAGCATGGTTGAGATAAAGTTAATCTGATTGGTATCATCTAACTGACGGTTCATGGAGTCTGTTAAAGACTTGGCCGTTGTACCGGCAACCAGAAAACCGATGATCCCCATTGTATAATTGTAGGGTGTCATTAAGCCGTTTTCAATATCTTTAGGCCAGGAAAATCCGAAGATATTCGGCACATAAGCAATCAGAAGAAAGATACTGGAAAACAGGATAACAGGCATCGCTGAAATGAAACCATCACGAATAGCGCGAAGATAAATATTGCGAGATACCTTTTCAAAGAAGGGTTTTCCTTTCTCAATCTGGGCAATTAATGCGTTCATATTTAGCTACCTCTCTTATACAGTTCAATTAAGTGCTTCATCAAATCTTTCAGCAAGATAGTTGTCATCAGATGATCCTGACCGTGCATCAGGGTGACACTCAGTTCAATCGCATCTCCCTGTGCTTCTTTTGTCAAAAGACTGGTCTGCGCTTTATGAGCATCCGTGATACAGTCCTCAGCTGCTGAAACAAGCTCATCAGCCTTAGCAAAATCTCCTGCCTGGGCTGCATTCAGGGCTTCAAGCAGCTTTGAGCGTGCATCGCCGGCATAGGCTACAATCTCAAACCCTAAAAGAGTCGCTTCTTCTCTGTTCATAGTGATTCTCCTTTTAAAAATATTAAACCTTTGTTTTCCACGATGTTGCTGTTTTTTGCAGCACTTTATTGAGCTCATCAATGTTTTGGAAGCCTGTTGTCCGCAGCCATTCACGCGCTGCAGACTGGCCTTTTTCAATATAGTCTTTAACACTGCCTGCCCAGGTAGCACGGCCGCAAAGAACTCCGTTAAAGTTTGCTCCTGATTCATGGGCAAAGACGAGGGTATCTTGGAATAATTTAGCCGATACGCCGGCACTCAGGTAAATGTAAGGAAGATTAGTTGCTTCATCCTGCTGTTTGAAGTAGGCTGCTGCTTCTTCCTTGCTGTAAAGAACTTCGCCGTCGCCAAATCCTTCAACATAATTCATGTTAACTGGAACTTCAACCTTAAGGACATCAATATTAAAGCGCGGATTTGAAAAGACTTTCATGGCTTCAATAACCTTGTGCGGCTTAACCTTAGCATAGTCAGGACTGGCTGCGTCTGCAATCTTTTCGTCATAAGCCAAAATTTCCAAGAAGAAAGGAATATCTTCTGCTACGCATTCAGAACCAATGCGTTCAATATAGGCTTGTTTTTGCTGATTGAGTTCAGCTGAGCTGTCCACATCATAGTAAAGCAAGAACTTAACAGCATCTGCGCCTTGTTCTTTCAGGCGTTTTGCAGACCAAACATCCAAGCAGTCGGGCAGCCGTTTAGTACTGGTTGTGTCATAGCCTGTTTTTTCATAGGCCAAGAGCAGGCCGGCATTTTTATCAAGAGCTTTGGTGGCAGGCAGACCGTATTCAGGATCAAGCAGCATTGAAGACGCGTAAGGAGTCAATTCCTGTGCAACCAAAACCTTTAATTCTTCCATTTGCTCCACAGTCGGCTCTTGTGTTTGATGCTGTGCCATCAAACGTTTCAAAGCTCCGCGCTGGTCAAAGGCAAGGGCTGAAATAATCCCCTTGTCATCGCTTAATTTTTCCATGTATTTGCGTTTTTGTTCTGTCAGTACCATCTTTAAACCTCTTTTACTTGAATTTGTTGATACAGCGTATCATAGTTGGCCATATTGACATGACCGGTCATTTTTTCCTGAGCATTCAGCATGCCAAGAACATTTGCTTTTTTCAGCAGGGCAGCGTCATCTTCGCTGTGTGCCAGCGCCGATGCTATTCCGGCTACAGTTGAGTCGCCAGATCCGACCGGATTGACAACCGCAATCTTGGGAATATCCACCTTGTAGAATTTATCCCCATGCTTAGCAAAAGCCCCGTTTGCTCCCAGAGAAACAATAATCCACTCAATTCCTTCAAATAAAGGATCAAGCAGGACTTCTTTCAGGCTGGCTGCATCTTCTGAAATATCTTTTCTTAATAACTGTGACAGCTCTTCGCTGTTAGGCTTGATAACAGTTGGTTTTTCTGAAGACCTAAGAACAGCCTCAAGTGCTGCTCCAGAGCAGTCAAGGACTGTTTTTTTACCATACAGATTTGCCAGTCCGACTAATTTTGCATAGTAGTCCTTTTCAAGACCTTCCGGCAGACTGCCGGAAAAAGTGATTACATCAAAAGATTTGACAAGCATTCTAAAATGATGCAGAAATCCTTCAGCTTCACTGGCATCAATTAAGGGACCGCTTTCAAGAATTTCCGTTTGCAGTCCTTCGTGCAGAATTGCGATGCAGTTTCGTGTTTCACCGTGAATAGGGAAAAACTGATGCCGGATGCCAGCCTGCGTCAGCTTTTCAGTCAGGTAATCACCCAACCTGCCGCCAATCAAGCCTGTCGCAATGACATCATCACCTGCTTCTGACAGCACACGTGTCACATTCAGACCCTTGCCGCCCGGCGTTTTAGTGACCTCAGAGACGCGATTGACAGTGTCCAGCTTTAGTTTATCCAGCGGATAAGAAACATCAATAGAAGGATTCATCGTTACGGTAAGAATCATGAAATAAACCTTTCTTAATCGTGATATTCTCCGCGATCCCATTTATCAAGGAATTCTTTAAAGAAATCAGGATCTGCTTGATCAGCATTTGAGGTTTCAATATGAGCGATTTTAGCAATCAGTTTTTTGTTTTCTTCAGTTTCTTTGTATTCTGCTTTGATGAAAGCTTCAATGATATCATTCATCAGAAGACCGCCGGTAATCTTGCCGCCAAAACCGATAACATTAGCATTGAGTTCTTCTTTGGCATAGAGAGCGGAAGTCATATCACGCACTAAAGCTGAGCGAACACCCGGTACTTTGTTAACAGCATTATTGATACCAACACCCGTACCGCAGATACAAATGCCAAGATCTGCCTGTCCGCTGACAACAGCTTCTCCGACTTTTTTCCCGAAAATAGGGTAGTGGGTGCGGACGTGGTCATAGGTTCCAAAGTCAAGTACTTCATAACCTTTTGATTTTAAAAATTCTGAGACAGCCATTTTTTCATCTGTCACAATGTGGTCACAGCCGATAGCGATTTTCATTTTTCTTCTCCTTCTTTTTTAGCACATCTTGTTAAGCATATCCACGCGGATTTGGTGACGTCCGCCGTCATAGTGGCCTTCAACAAATCCTTTGGCAATGTTTTTTGCCAATTCATCACCGACAATCTCGGCACCCATGGTAATGATACGCGCGTTATTGTGAGCGCGGGTCATGTAAGCAGAGCGTTCATCCGATACTTCTGCAGCTACCATACCTTTGATTTTAGTTGCGACCATAAAGGAACCGGCACCATAAGCATCAATGACAATACCCAGATTGTCCTCAGCTTTGTTAACTTCTGCTGCCACAGCCAAAGTTACATCAACGAAATCCTGCCCTTCTGCACTGACATCCACAATGTCAAAGTCTCTTGCCAGCAGATAATCTTTGACAACATCTTTAAGTCTTTCTCCTGCCTTATCGGCACCAAGTACAATTGCCATTTTTCTTCTCCTTTGTTTGTTTTTGTTTGTTACAAGATAATAATAAACTAAAGCAAACATTTTGTCAAGAAAAAATTGAATATTTTTGTTTATTTTAAAAAATACCGATAAACACCGATTTATCAATAACTTTCTGTAATATTCAATTATTTTTAGAAGATTTCTAGGATTTAAAATTGTTCTTTTTTGTTTATAATTGTGATATTTTTCTATCTTTATGCTATAATATCATCAAAAGAACACTGCGTAGGAGATTTATATGATCAAAAAAGAGAGATTAAATTGGATATTAGAACAATTAAAACATCAAACCATTATTACCGTAAATGACATCATCAAAGAACTCGGAGTTTCTGATATGACCGTACGGCGCGATTTGGCGGAACTCGAAAAAGAGAACCAGCTGATCCGGGTGCACGGCGGTGCTCAAAGCATCAACCTCTTAAATAAACCCGAAAAATCAAATATTGAAAAACACTCTGAACAGGTCAGCGAGAAAAAAGAAATCGCTGCTTTTACTGCTCAGCGTGTCCAAGATGGGGAAACGATCTTCATCGGTCCCGGGACAACGCTGGAATACTTTGCTCAGGAATTGGTCCAGCGCAACCTGCGCATTATCACTAACAGCCTGCCGGTATTTGATATTTTAAAAGAGAGCCCAAATATTGATCTCCTTCTTATTGGCGGAGAATACCGTCCTGTTACCGGGGCTTTTGTTGGATCTTTAGCCAGCAGCAATATCGCTTCGCTGACTTTTTCCAAAGCCTTCATCAGTGCCAATGCTGTCTATAAAGATTCGGTAGCCACCTACAGTGAATCCGAAGGCACCATTCAGGAACTCGCCTTGGATAAAGCGCTGGAAAAATATCTCTTAGTCGATAATAAAAAATTTGACTCCTATGATTTCTTCGTTTTTTATAAAACCAGTGATTTTGACTATGTCGTAACAGATTCTAAACTATCAGCCGACAAACAGGCTCTTTACAGTCAATTTAGCAAAATTCTCAAAGCAGACGCAGATGCTCAGTAGTATGTCTGACAGCATTCTGCAGATGGACTGACCCAAAGTTCATCACCCAAAAGAAAGATAAAAGCGCAAAATAAAAGAAGAGTAAGGTTAGTAATCTTACTCTTCTTGTTTTTTCTTGATTGTTAAAGGCAGCTGCTGCTTCAATCAAACACTTTGCTGCCTCTCATTTCTTTTTGTTGAAAATTGATTTAGTCTTCATATCCTCTTGGATGACTGGAGTGCCAAGCCCAAGCGGTTTCTATAATTTTTTCAATATCATCAAACTGCGGTTTCCAGCCTAAAATCTCACGCGCCTTTTCTGAACTTGCGACCAGCGTATCCGGATCTCCGGGGCGGCGGTCTGCCTTCTCAGCCGGAATGTCCTTGCCGGTGACCTTGCGGGCTGCTTCTAAAATTTGCAGATTTGAAAATCCTGTTGACGAGCCAAGATTAAAGGCTGTTGAGTCATTGCCCTCACGCAGGTACTGAACAGCAAGCAAGTGCGCATCCGCCAAATCAAAGGGGTGCACATAGTCCCGAACGTTTGTTCCGTCCGGTGTGTCATAATCATCACCGAAAATCATAATCTTCTCACGGGTGCCTTGAGCTACCTGCAGCACAATCGGCAAAAGATGGGTCTCAGGACCGTGATCCTCACCAATTGAACCGTCCGGTTTGGCACCGGCTACATTGAAATAGCGAAGCGGAACAAACTTAATGCCGTAAGCCTGATCAGACCATTTCATAATAGTTTCCATCATCAGCTTGCTTTCGCCGTAAGGATTGATAGGGCGCTGCGGTGCCGTTTCTTTAATAGGAATCTCATCAGGAATACCGTAAGTTGCGGCGGTTGATGAAAAGACAATAGACTTAACATCAAATTCATTCATGACTTCTAAAAGCTTAATCATGCCAGCAGTATTGTTATCAAAATACTTGAGCGGATTTTCCATAGACTCGGCCACAAGCGAATAAGCCGCAAAGTGAATCACCGCATCTATATCAGGATTTTCTGTGAAAACCTGACGCATAAAGTCTTGATCCGTCAAGTCTCCCTGATAAAATATTGCGTCCGGGTGAACCGCTGCGCGGTGACCGGTCACCAGACTGTCAACGACAACAACCTTTTCTTTGCCCTCTTCTGCCAAACGATCTACCATGTGAGAGCCGATATAGCCGGCTCCTCCTAAAACTAAAATTGCCATAAATAAGATACCGAGCCCGTAAACGACAAAGCAAAAATAAGAGTCAATCAGCATCTTTTAAACTGCAAAATGACCTGACTTAATTTTGGACAGCCACCGGGACGGGAGCTAACTCTGATAACACAGTATCAGAATTAGCTGTCTTCCTTTCTTTATCATACTAAGGGTTGCTGAGAAAACGGCAGAAGCTGAACCAGCGCAAAAACTCAGTCTCTCAAGCAATCTGCCCTGAGACTGAACTTTTTAACTGAGTTCAAATCCGCTAAATCCGTAATCTCTTTCTGGATTTTTACAAAATGCAACCGCCATGCAAAACCGAAAAGTTCTTAAAACTGCGAGAACTCTTAATGCTTCAGTCTGCGATTTCATTATACTGGTTTAGCAGGTATTTTTCAACTGCTGCCGCTTAGCCTTTAGTCTTGGCGGCAGCACAGCCAAACCTATAACTTCGCTAAAGCCGATAGGTTCTGTTTTTATCTGCATCAAAAGTATTCAGCAGTATTACACCGCTACAACTTCCAGTTGCTCACCGCCCAGCAAAATCAAGTATTTTTCAACGGTTGAAATCCCATAGGATTTGCTCAGAGCCTGAGCATACAGAGCCATCTGACCTTGGTAGCGCTGTTTAATGGTCTGGCTGTCGGTAAATTTATCAGTCTTATAATCAAAGAGAATGATGCGATCCTCAAAAAGAATATAACCGTCAATAATACCGCGGACAACGAAGTTTTCCCCGCTTTCAGGGTCTTTTTTCAGCATGGCAAAAGGTGCTTCACGGCGAACTTTGTCAGCATTTTTCTGGATCAGTTTTCCTAAATCGGTTGTCTGAAAGAAAGCCAGAATCTTGTCTGTCCGAATAGCTTTCTTAACTTTGTCATCAGCCGGAAGATCTCCTAAGGCCTGTAAAATATCATTCATGCTGACCTCTTCGCTCAGGTGCAGACGCTGCATCAATTCGTGCAGGCTGGATCCGACAGCAGAAGGCTCAGCCGCTTTTTTCTCAGAAAAATCAGGAAGTTTAAAGGTTGGTTTGGCAGCAGGGCTCTTTTCCATAATCTCAACGCCCTCTGTATCCATAACAGGTTCATAGAATTTCTTGACCTGACTGGGTGTGCGAACAGTCGGCAAAGAGATGGCTGCCTGATAGTCCTTATTGAGCTTTTCAACCGCCTCCAGCATATCTAAGGCACGCGCAATATCTTCAGACTGGCGGTTATCCTTAAGGTCATCAGGATTATAGGAACGTTCCCGTTTAATGCTGCCAATTTTATCTTCGGTCAGATCTTCATCGGTCACAAAAGTTGTCTTAAAATGTAGGTTTTCACTGCTGTAGGCTTGTTCGATAGCCAAAAGCCAATCCTGAAAGGTCATATAACGTTCGCGCTCAGCTGCCGGCAGGTGATTGTTTTCTGATTTTCCGCTGTATTTATCCGCCAGTTTTTCCGCACTGCCTTTTCCAATCAGGTACAGCCTTTTTTCAGCCCGCGTCATGGCGACATAGAGAAGCCTCATCTGCTCTGATAAGGTAGCTAAGCGCAATTCACGTTTGTTAAGCTGATAGGGCAGCGTGGGCATACTGATTTTGACAGCAGGCAGCAGTTTTTCCTGCAGCTCTTCTTTCATGTCAGCCAAATACTTGATTCCGACACCATTTCGGCGGGATAAAATGAGCGGCGAGGTCATATCCTGAATACTGAACTTCTTGTCAATATTAAGAATAAAGACATACTTGAACTCCAAACCCTTGCTCTTATGGATGGTCATGAGCCTAACAGCGTTTTTAGGGAGAGCGACCTCAACATCAGCTAAATCATTCTGACTGTCTAAAATACGGTCAATCATCCGAATAAAGCGTGACAGACCCTTAAATCCGGTCCGCTCGAAATTGTTGGCACGCAGAGCCAGCGCATAGAGATTGGCCTGACGCTGTTCTGCTCTCGGCAGACGCCCTACATAATCATAGTAAAATCTTTCATTATAAATTTTCCAAATCAAATCATGCAGCGAATGCAGTCTGGCAAAATGGCGCCAGCTGTCAAAGACATCTAAGAAATCCTGCAGTTTGGCAGCTAAATCCGATGTGATAAGCTCCGGGTGCTGACCTTCTTTATTTTTAGCATTCTGCAGTTTTTCATAGAGATTCTCCTTCTGACTGGCTAATGTCTTTTGCAGCGCTAAGCGCGTCAGCTCATCTTCATCAAAGGCAAACATGGGCGAGCGCAATAGAGCCGTTAAAGCATAGTCATTGAGCGGATTGTCAATCGAACGTAAGGTATCCAGCATAACCATAATCTCAACTGATTTGAGATAATTTTGCTCACCGCCGTCTGTTACCAGAGGAATCCCGTATTGGTCAAAGGTCTGTATAATACCGTCATTGCGGGTTCTTGAAGCAACCAGCAGAGTAATATCTTCAAAAGGCACGTTTTCTGCATTGTGCAGACGGATAATTTCCTTGGCCACTAATTTAACTTCAGCAGGACTGATTTGACTGCTGTCATCATCAGGCAGGGCCTCATCATTTTCATCTGTATCGTACAGCAAAACTTGAGTTTCATTTTCCGGATGCGCTTCCTTTTGGCGGTCGCTTCCCGCCAGCAGACAGTGGCTGTCATCGTAGACAATCTCACCGACTGCTTCATCCATCAGGTGACGAAAAACACTGTTTGCTGTTTCTAAAACTTCTGACTGGCTGCGGAAATTTTCCTTAAGCAAAATCAACTTGCCGTGTTCGGGATGTTCCTGAAAATCTTTAAATTTCTCATTAAAAATCTGCGGATCTGCCTGACGGAAACGGTAAATCGACTGCTTAATATCTCCTACCATAAAACGATTATGCCCATTGGATAAAAGCTCAAGCATCCGTTCTTGTGTGTGGTTGTTATCCTGATATTCATCCACCATGATTTCATGGTACTTATTTTGGTAGAGCTGTCTGATATCGGGATTTTCTTCTAAAATAGCAATAGCAAAATGCGCAATATCAGAAAATTCAAAAGCATTTTCCTGTACTTTAGCCTGCAGGTACTGGTCGGAAAAATCCAGAACAAACTGCTGCAGAACTTTTAACAAAGGCAGACTCTCTCCTTGGTAGGCAAAGATCGTCTCTAAATGCTTCAAGTCAGCCAAGCGGCTCTGCAGAGCCTTGAAAACAGGGTATTTGACCTTAGCAACTGTGACGCTGTCCCCGGACGGAATAAGCTCGGCAATATCACCGGCCAGCTTACTAAGACCGTCACGGCCGTAGAGCGCTTCAAAATGCCAAGCCCAATCCTGCAGCTTGTCAATCATATTGAGATGCTTTTTATAGTTGGCTGTCGGAGTACCCTTGCCAGTGAGCTGCTTATAGTCTTCCAAATCGGTTACATCACGCAAAGCCTTGGCAGTGTCTTCCATGCTTGTCAGAAATGCGGCAACTTCCTGTTCTGGAATAGCTGAAAAGTCTGTATAAGTCTCAGCCCCCTTTAAAAAACTGTCTGTCAGCCAGCTTCTAGGATTGTCTGTTGCCTGACTGAAGTCGTAAATCTTATAAACCAATTGTTTGAAAGGATCTGAATCCTTACGGCTGCCGGCAAAATTTTTGACCAGCTTGATAAAAACAGACCTGTTTTCAGAGCGCATATAATCCGCAAAAAGATCTGCAAAAACCTCATTTTTCAGAAGATCCTGCTCACTTTTGTCCTGCATAATCCGAAAGCTGGGCGAGAGTCCCAGCGTATAGCCGTATTGATTGACCAATTTTTGTGTAAAAGCATCCATCGTGCCAATATCAGCCGTCTGAACGCCGGCCAGCTCCTCAGCCAAAAACTGCTTGAGCTCCGGCTTTGTTTGTCTTTGCAGCTGCTCAGTCAGCTTTTTTTCCAAACGCTCTTTTAACTCTCCCGCCGCCTTGACGGTAAAGGTTGAGATAAAGAGCTGATCAATTTTCACGCCGCGCAGGATCTTATCCATGATCCGTTCAATCATGACAAAGGTCTTTCCGGAACCTGCCGAAGCAGAAACTAGAATGTTATTGCCATGGCTGTAGATCGCTTCAATCTGTTCGGGGGTGCGTTTTTGCGCCTTGTCAGATCCGGCCTCCTCAAGCTGCAGGGAGGCGATCTCTTGGGCACTTAAAAAGTTTTTAAAGGTCATTGTTTTCCTCCTTTTGCTTGTCCTCAATAAGCTGCAGGAAGCCCTGACGTTTTTCCTTGCGCGGCAGCTGAGAGAGCTTGCGAGCATAAGGCATGTGGCGATCCGCTTCAAAGTGTGTAATCGCTTTAAGCTGCTCTCCCTGCACCGATTTGCCGTCCTCAGTATAAGGATTAATCAGGAAATAGCCGCTTCGAATTTGCTGGGCGGCTTTTTGGTACAGCCTGCGGTTATAAGCCAGCAAAAGATTAATTTCTTCCTGACTGTAGACTGAGTCGTTCAAATGATATTTGCCATCAGCTAGATAAGCTTTTTCTTCATCCAAGAAAAGCCCTCTGTAAGTCAGTTCTTTATGGATGGCTTCAGGAATCTTATCCAAGGATTTGACATTGCTTAAATCTAACTTTGGCTCTTGCATGTGCAGATACATGGCTCCGAAAATCTTTTTGTTATCCGGCAATTTCCTTTTGTTTTTGACAGCCTCCATATACGTCAGCAGCTGCGGACTGAGACCGTTGTAAAATTTCTGGATATCAAAGGTATTTCGGCTGGATTTATAATCGACAATCCCCAGACTGCCGTCAGACAGCCGGTCAATACGGTCGATAAATCCGCGAATTTTCACGGCATTTCCCAGCATGAGCTCAAACGCCTCTTCTTCGCTTTCCACCTGAATTTGGGCATCATCACGCAAAATGCTGGCTGTGCTTCTGGCAATGTCTTCTAAAACATCTAAAGAATAGCGGCTTTCCTCGTCTTCCTCATAAAGGATCTTAAAGCTGTTTTCCTGATTGGCCTTGGCAATAGCCTGATTTAGCCTGCTGTCAAAATCAGAAGCCGCCGTATCCTGCATCACCAATTCAAAAATACGGTGCAGATAAGTTCCGTGGTTCCTGGCATCCGGATGAATGGTCTCTATCTCCTGCAAGTCAAGGACATACTGCAGAAAATAAAGGTATTGATTGTTGTAAAAGGCAGTTAAGGCAGATGATGACAGATTCAGCGGCTTATCTTCCGGAAAGCGGGCCTTTATAACCGAAGGAGCAAGCGGCTTGGTCTGCATGCTGTCGTTAATCTCAGGAAGGACAATTCCCTGTTTATTAAGTTTCTTGCGCAGGTAGCGCACAGCCACCGACCAAAAAGTTTGCTCTTCCTTAGACATTTCCTGGTCAATGGAAGTGCGTTCCAGCTCAATCACACGCGACAGGAGCGCTTTATAATTGCCAATGTCTTCCGGATCACTCAGCTGCAGGCTCCGTCCCTTTTCCACTACCGGCACGCCAATTTCTGCTAATTCCAGTAAATAAGATGAAGTAGTGTCTTCTGCTTCATTTAAAATCTGCGGCAGGCTGAGAGTTAATTCCTCAGTCGCAGCATTAAAGAGCGATAAGGCTGCAAAGTGATTTTTTTTGAGATTTTCGCTGCTGACGATATCAAAGCGGCGGTTATCCGGTGTTACTTCATTGATGCGTGAACGCTCCTCATCCGAAATCAGGCTTTTGTTTTGGACAATTTTAGGAAAATTGGACTGTGTCATACCCATGGCAAAAACAATTTTATTGGTATGCGGCTCCACCAAATCATAAGCTTTGACTGTTACCACATCAACTGCTGCGGGAACTGTACGGTAATCAGCTGCCAGCATGCTGGCTCGAAGCAAGGACAAAAACTCATCCAGCGTCAGCTTCTCACCGCCAAAAATACTCTGAAACTGCTCCAAAATAGCGGTAAAAGTTTTCCAGACCTGCTCGTGCTTTTCCTGCTCTGTTTCCTCACTATCTGCAGTCAGCAGCGCAAAATTTTCCGGCAGATAAATGGCCTCTAAAAAACCGATTAATTTTTTCAAAAGACTTTTGCCTGACTGCTTTTGCGCCTTAACCAGCTGCTGCAAGGGAGCCATAAGCTCAGAGCGCCAGTCATTTAGCTGTTTCAAATCAAACTGTCCCAGCTTATCTAGCGTAAAATCCTTAAAAAACTTGCTTTGCCCCTTGAGGTCCGCATAAATAATATACTGTTCCAGTTTATCCAGCTGTTCCTGCTGCAAGCGGCCGTATAAACCTGACTTAAGCAAATTCATGACGTCCTCGGCACGAAAATTGTAGCGCTTTACCCGTTCCAGACTATCGACAAAATGCACCAACGGGTGAGAACTCATGGATTCAGCCCGGCCGAAATAATAAGGAATCTCATACTTATCAAAAATTTTTCCCACCTGCAGCTGATAAGCATCTGTATCACCCAGCAAAACTAAGATATCCTTGTAGCGGTAGCCCTGATAGAGCTTCCTGCGTATTGCTCTGGCGACATGCTCTACTTCTTCTTTTTGGTTGATAACATCCCAAATAGCAATATGCTCTTTATCGTCCTCTGTCAGCATACGCCCATCAGCAGAAAAATCATGACGGCTCTCAAAGATACGTGAAAGATTTGAGAAAACCTGCAGTCCCTTTTGTTTTGAGCGGACATATTCCGGCTTTGTTTGGAATTTAGCAGCCAGACCCCGCATAAAATCCAGACTGGCCTGATAAACATTGCCGTTTGAAAATGCTGCACGGTAAGCCTTTTGGCTGATGTAAGTCCCGATGGTAACAGCCACGCCCTTTTCATGCAAGAGCTTAATCAGATTTTCTTCTTCAGCAGAAAAACGCGTAAAACCGTCCACAATAATCAGCAAGTCTTTAAGCTCACTGTCCAAATGGCCCGATTTAAGCTGCTGGGCAAAAAAGGCTGTTTTACTCTGAGTGTCAAAATTGCCAGCCATTAAAATAGCTTCAGCCTTGTTAAAAATCTTAATCAGATCTTCTTGCTTTTCCGGAGAATTAAGTTCTGTCAATTCCAAAACGGTCATATTTGAAGCCTTGAGCTCCTTATACAAATCCACCAATTGACTGATAAAATTTGTGTCCTGTTTCAAACGGCCAAACACGCGCAGATCCTGTTCAGAAAAGCTGGCCAATGCCCGATAAAAAATCATAGCCAAACCATTGTCATCAATGACCTCTCTTTGATGAGGTTCATTTAAAACAAAATAGCGGGCCATCTGCGCAAAACGCGTAACGGTAATGGCAAAAGAAGCCTCCTCAGGCAGGGCTTCCAAAACCGCTCGCTCTTTTTCAAAAGACAAAGAGCTGGGAGCAATGTAAAAAACACGCTTGCCCTCTTTAGCAGCCTGTCTGGCCTCAGCCGCCAAAATCTCTGTCATATCGTATTGAATGTCGGTGTAGAGTAATTTCATAGGACTCCTTTGCTGCAGTTAATGCTACTGCTTTTATTATACCAAATTTAAAAGCAAAGCTTTTAATCAAGTCTTATTTTCCCTTTTAATACTATAAATTTAATGGAAAAGATAGCTTTTTCTGCCGAAAATCATTTATAATAGAAGTATTAAAATAATGAGGTTAACAAATGAAAACAGACAAGTTAAAGGAAAGCAAAAATATCGAAGACCGCCGCGGAGAAGAATCCGGTGCTTATGGCGGTGGCGGCAGTTCCATGGGCAGCAATCTCCTCCTGCAGCTTCTCTTTTCTCGGGGCAGCTGGAAATCAAAGCTTGTTATTATTATTATCCTGCTCTTTATTGGCGGAGCTTCGGGCTTTGGGAGTATTTTGACAGGCGATAATACTGGCAGCTCCAATCCTTATCAGTCAACCCAAGTTACTAGAAAAAAAGGGACAGACGTCTCCAGCGAAGAAACGAAATTTGTCAGTAAGGTTCTGGCAAGTACAGAGGCCTTTTGGACCGAAGCCTTTAAAAAAGAAGGGCTGACCTATAAGAAACCGACACTTGTTTTTTATACAGATCACATTCGGACCGGATGCGGACAAGGTCAGGCGTCTTCAGGGCCCTTTTACTGCTCGGCTGACCGCAAGATTTATCTGGATATCTCCTTTTATCAGGAACTCTCCAGCAAATATAAGGCTGCAGGTGACTTTGCTATGGCCTATGTTATTGCGCATGAAGTCGGCCACCATGTTCAAAATGAGCTGGGCACTATGCAGGATTACAATCAAAAACGGCAAGGTCTGTCAGAAACTCAGGCCAATGCTCTAAATGTCCGTTTGGAACTGCAAGCTGATTATTATGCCGGTGCCTGGGCCAAATACGTTGAAGGGGAAGGTCTCCTTGATACCGGCGATATTGAAGAGGCTATGAGAGCGGCTCACGCTGTCGGCGATGACACACTTCAAAAAGAAGCTTACGGCAGAACCGTGCCGGACAGCTTCACTCACGGTACATCCCAGCAGCGCCAAAATTGGTTTGACCGCGGTTATAAATTTGGTGATATTGAGCACGGTGACACCTTCGCTGCAGACAGCTTATAAAAACGGTTCTCTGCCAATATTTTATTTCGTTCATTTTTTGCGACACATCAAAAGAGGTTAGACTAGGTGTACTGACCCCCAAAAGTTGGACACAAAATCTAACGATTGGGGTACAGTTCATAGGAACTAACCTCTTTTTACTGTTGTTTTTGTTCTTCCTAGTCAGCTGATTTCAGTGCTTCCAACATGTCCAGATGCTTCAGACGGCGGTTAACCAATAGGCCCAAAACAAGCAGAATACCAGTAACGGTAAGTACCGGAACAGCGTAAATATAGCTGTCAATAATATTGCTAAACATGATATTGTCGCTGCCGATTATCTGCATAATCATTTTATGAAGATAGTGACCTGCCAACAGTCCCAGCAAAATACCGATGAAGGACAGCGAAACGGTCTCTCGATAAATGTACATAGTCACTTCTTGATTATAAAAACCAAGCACCTTGATGGTTGAGAGTTCACGAATGCGCTCAGCGATATTGATGTTGGTCAAATTATAAAGAATCACCACGGCTAAGAGCATGGATGTCACAACCAAAACAGTCATTGCCCCATTGAGCGACTTTACGACTATCTCAACGGTGTCAACAATAGATAAATTTTGGGAAACTGCAGATACACCTCCCATAGCCAGCAGATCCGTCGCCTTAGCAGAAATATGGCCTGGGCTGTCATCTTTGAGGTTAATCAGATAGGCGTTTTCCTCTGCTTTTCCGCCAAATGTTTTTTGGTAGTAATCGTCTGTCATAAAAAGATAATGCCCGATGTTCATCTTGGCTACTGCTGCAACCTTCAGATCGATCTTCTTTCCGTTTTCATCCTTAAAGGTGAAGCTGTCACCGGCCTCAACATGATAATATCTGGCTAAAAGTTCCGTTATAACGACCCCGCTGTCAGTCAGATGGAGCTTTTGATCGTTTGTCACATTTTTGAGATTAATGAAACCGTCCAGATTGTTACGGTCAGTCACTTCCAGAGAAACGGTCTGTTTGTCAGTCAGCCCTGAAACCTCCTCATCAATCTGCTTATAAAAAATAGGCATCTTTTGTGCTATATCTTTGCTCCGCAAAGCCTCAGCAAGAGCGGCTGCTTCAGATTCTTTTGCCCGATCGTTTGTCACTGCCAGCAAATGATAAGGTGTCAGCTGATGAAATTGATAATCAAAGAACTTTCCTAAAGAAGATTGGATACCCAGCCCTGCAAGGAGCAGAGCAGCTGAGCCGGCAACGCCAAATACAGTCATCAGCATGCGCTGTTTGTAGCGGAAAATATTTCTAGCGGTTACTTTGTAAGTAAAACTCAGACGATTCCAGATAAAGGGCAGTCTTTCCAATAAAATTTTAGACCCTTTAACAGGCGGCTTAGGCAGCAAGAGCTGGGCAGGATTCTCGGTCAGCTCTCTTTTGGCGACCAAGAAGGCCGGCAGAACCGCGCTGAAGAAACCAATCGCCAATGCCAGCAAACTGTAATCCCAGTAAAAATAATAATGCATTTGCTTAAAGGTCAGGCTGCTGGTTGTCGTATTAGAAACAATGGGAGCCAAAACATAATGACCTGCCAAGATTCCCAAAGCCGTACCAATCAGACTGGCAATAGCACCGTAGATAACAAACTTTCTGATAATATCCTTGTCCGAATAACCCAGAGCTTTTAGAACACCTGAATTCGTTCGCTCTTCATCAACAAAGCGCGTCATCGTCGTAAGAGTCACCAAAACAGCAACAAGATAGAGGACAACCGGAAAAAGGTTGCCAATAGCACTGACATTGTCAGAGCTGGAAGAAAAAGTCTGATAGCCTCCTCCTCCCGGCAGGGTAGAACGATTGTAAGTATGATAGGACGGCTCGGGCATGGCAGCAATATCGGCTTTAGCCTTCTTGATGTCATCCTCACTCTTGCTAATTTTCTTTTCCGCTTCTGCAACAGCTTTTTGCGCAGCGGCTAATGGACTGCCTGACAGGTAGGAGAGAGCAGCTTTTTGGACTTTCAGCTGATCTTTGGCAGTCTTTAGCTGTTTTTGGCTGTTATCAACTTTTTTCTGAGCAGCTGCCTGCATCTTTTCTAAGCGCTGTTGGCCATTATCACTAAGAATGCGGTCCAAATCATCCTGATGCGCTCTCAGCTTTTTGCTGTAGGCATCCGAAAAAGGATTAAGCTTCTTTAAATCGTCATAGCGGATACGGGCAATCGTCGGAATATCACTGTTAAAAGCCGTATCAGCTACTACAGCATAGTTGGACAGAGAACCGTCTCCAGCCGTTGATGTTCCCATATTGGTTCGGGACCAGATTTCTGATGAGGTCACGAATCCGACAACTCGGTAAACCGTCTTCTTTAACAGACCATTTTCAGATTGTGTAAAGGAAATGCTGTCACCGATTTTATAGTCCTTTTTCAGTGTAATATCCAGTGCAATTTCTTTGCTGTTTTTAGGCAAACGGCCGGAGTTGACTGTGTAGGCGGATATATCAGCAGTTTTTGAGTAAACACGAACGGCCGAATCGGTATCTTTAATAGTCACATCCGTCATGAAACCATAGTTTACCTGAGCCTGTTTTAGGCGGTTCAATTCCTGCCGATCGTCCTTGCTCAGACCATAATCAGCAATGACTGCCAAATCCATGGTCTGATGCTTATCTAAATACACAGCTGCTGACTGTTTCATATCAGGGCCGGTTACCTTGAGACCTACGAGGGCAAAGGATCCCAGCATCAGCAAAAGCAAAATAGACAGAAAACGGCCCTTGGATTTTCCAATAGATCTCCAAATGTCTTTCCAGTAAGTCTTATTCATCGTTTCCCGCCTCCTAATATTCGATCAGGTCAATATCCTGCGGAGAGGGATTCGTTTTAACGTCCGTCACTTGGGCATCATGCATATAAATCACTCGGTCAGCAATCGGCGCAAGTGAGCTGTTATGGGTAACGATAATGACCGTTGCGCCTTGCCGGTGCGACATATCCTGCAAGATTTTCAGCACCTGCTTGCCTGTCTTATAGTCGAGCGCTCCTGTCGGTTCATCGCAGAGCAGAATTTTGGGATTTTTAGCCACTGCACGCGCAATCGCCACCCGCTGCTGCTCCCCGCCTGAAAGCTGGGCCGGAAAATTATTGAGGCGTTTTCCCAGGCCCACACTCTCTAGTGTCGCTGCAGCATCACGCGCATGAGAGACAATTTCTGAGGCAAGCTCCACATTTTCCTTGGCCGTCAGATTGGGCACCAGATTATAAAACTGAAAGACAAAGCCAACGTCTGTACGGCGGTAGCTTGTTCGCTGTTTAGCATTGTAATCAGCAATATTCTGACCGTCAATAATAACCTGTCCTTCATCACTGGTATCCATACCTCCCAGAATATTCAGCACTGTTGACTTACCGGCGCCTGAAGCACCTAAAATGATGACCAGCTCGCCTTTTTCAATTGTAAAATTAACATTGTTATTAGCCATAATCTCTGTATCGCCTGTTTGATAGCGTTTATAAGTATTTTTCACTTCAATATAAGCCATACGAATTCTCCCTTCAAATCTATCAGATCAGACACTTTGTTGATTTAATACGGTGCTTATTGTATAATGCTTGTGACAAAATGACAAGAACAAAAATAAACATTCTGTTGATTTAAGAAATTATTTTTCCAAAATCCTGCTTTTCTTATGTAATCGAACACGGCTACGACACTGTGCCAAAAGACAGCTTCTCCTAGCGTCCTGTGACGCTTCGTCGAACCTCCTATTTTGCTTTGTGCCGCTTACGCCTTAGTATCTTAGTTAAAAGGAGTCATCACATGAGCCAAGCGCGCCAAACGCAAAGTGAAGAAAAAATAAAAGCAGCTTTTATTACCCTGCTTGAGAAAAAAAGTTTAACTGAAATTACCATCAGTGACATTACAGATTTGGCCGGCATTAACCGCGGTACTTTTTACCTGCATTACTTAGATAAAAACGATCTGACAAATTCCATCGCTCAGGAGGTCACCCACCGTTTCGCTGCTATTTTCACCAACAACAGTTTCGCCGACCAAGAATCCATCACCAAAGCTCTGTATCATGTCAAAGAAGATTATGAAGGTTTCTTCAAAATTGTTTCCCACCTGTCTTTTATTGATTTTCCCAAGAAGGTTCGCCATTTTTTGGAACAGGTTATTGAGAGCAAGCCGTCTTCTGTCAAAAAAATTAAGGACAGCATGCAGCTGCCTGAAGCTTATGCTGTCAGCAGTCTGTGTGCGGCTATTGAGAGCATTGTTGTTCTCTGGATAAGAAACGGCGTCCGCGAATCACCGGAAGAGATCGCTTCCATGATTACCAAGATAGATCATATTTTCGGCATTTATTAAACTGATTCTAAAAAATTGAGAATTGATACTGACAGCTGTGAAAGCACAGGCTCAGCATGACGAAAGACTGCTAGTTGTGAGTGCAGTCTTTTTGCTGTATCTCTTCTTCAAAAATGAATCACTTCCTAAAATATGAACAAAAATCTGGTTTTTACTTACTTTTTGCAGTATTTTTCTTTTTTTCACCTTACTGAAAGGGCTTTCTTTTTGTATAATAAAAAGCAAAGGATATTTTTTCAATAAAGGAGATTACTATGTCGAAACATTATTTGTCCAAGAGCGTCTTAGTGCTTTCTCTTTTTGCTGCGGCCGGCAGTGCAGGCCTTATGGTTCAGGCAGATGAAACACCTGCTGCTAATGATCTCAGTGCTGCGCCAGCAGTAAACAGCAATACAGCTGTAACAGATAATTCCAAAGACACAGCTGCGACTACTCCGGAAACTCCTGAGAGTGTTGCTGAGCAGACTGGCTCAGCTCCTGTGCAAGCTCAAACGGCTCAAACTGCTGCGGCCGAACCTCTTCCTTCTGCCGAAAGCAGCGCAGAAACCGTGACAAATGAAGCTGCTCCTCCTGCGCCTAAAATGACTTCACCGGTTACAGCAGCCGCTCCGGTCAAAGAAGCTGTCAAGACACCTGATCCGGTTGACGGCCAAACCGTAGACATGCGCATTCTCTCAACAACTGACCTCCACACCAATCTGGTCAACTACGACTATTATCAAGACAAAGTCTCTCAGACGGTCGGACTTGCTAAGACAGCCATACTCATTGAAGAAGCCCGGCAAGAAAACAGCAACATCGTCCTCGTTGACAGCGGAGATACCATCCAGGGAACTCCCTTTGGTACCTACAAGGCGCTCATTAATCCGGTTAAGGAAGGGCAAACCCATCCCATGTATGAAGCCTTTGAAAAACTGGGCTACGATGCTGAAACGCTGGGCAATCACGAGTTTAACTACGGGCTTGATTTTCTTAACCGCATGGTCAATACGTCAGATGTTCCCATCATCAATGCCAATGTCCGCGATGCCCGCACAGGCCAGTATTATTTCCAGCCTTATATCATTCTCAGCAAAGTCTTTACAGATACAGCAGGCAGGCAAACAACCGTCAGAGTCGGTATTACAGGTGTTCTGCCAAGGCAGATTCTGGTCTGGGATAAGGCCAATCTGGAAGGCAAGGTGACTGTTGATGACCCAGTTGAAGCCGTTAGAGCCATTGTTCCAAGCATGAAAGACGCTGGCGCTGATATCGTTTTGGTTCTGGCGCATTCAGGTATTGGTGATGATCAGTACGAAAACGGCGAAGAAAATGAAGGCTATTTCCTTGCGGGTATCGATGGTGTTGACGCTGTTGCTACCGGACATTCGCACGCTGATTTCCCTAATGGTGACGGAACAAGCTTTTATGCTAAATACAGCGGCGTTGATGATATCAACGGCCTCATTAACGGCAAACCAGTGGTCATGGCTGGGAAATTTGGCGACCACCTTGGCATTATGGATTTGACCCTCACTTACACAGAAGGCAAGTGGCAGGTAACAAACAGCAAGTCTAAGCTCCGCAAAATTGACACGGCCTCGCCTATTGCTGATCAAGAGCTGATTGACATGGTCAAAGAAGAACACCAAGGCACTATAGACTATGTCCGTCAAAAGGTTGGTCAAACAACAGCGCCAATCAACAGTTATTTCGCTCAGGTAGTCGATGATCCGTCCATTCAAATTGTCAATAATGCACAGCTCTGGTACGGTAAGAAAGAATTAGCCGGCACTCTTGATGCCAACCTTCCTATCCTCTCAGCCGCTGCGCCATTTAAAGCAGGGACCCGCGGAGATGCAAGCTACTATACCGATATTCCAGCCGGGGCACTTGCGATTAAAAACGTTGCCGATCTCTACCTCTACGATAATGTCACTGCTATTATTAAGCTGACAGGGGCTCAGATTAAGGAGTGGCTGGAAATGTCTGCCGGACAATTTAACCAAATCGATCCTAATAAGAGCGAACCGCAGCAGCTGATTAACAGTAATTACCGCTCCTATAACTTTGACGTGATCGACGGGCTGACCTATCAATTTGATGTCACGCAGCCTAACAAATATGATGAGGAGGGTAAGCTGGTTAATCCTGCTGCCAGCCGTGTTCGCAATCTTAAGTATAAAGGGCAGCCTATCGATCCTAACCAAACCTTTATCGTCATCAGCAATAACTACCGGGCAACAGGCAATTTCCCCGGTGTCAGAGATGCTGCAGAAACGCGTCTGCTCAATCTGGAAAACCGGCAGGTTATCATAGATTATATTGTCTCTGAAAAAACCATCAATCCATCAGCCGATAACAACTGGTCATTTACAGACAGCATTAAAGGCTTAGATATTCGTTTCCTCTCGTCTGAGAATGCCCGCAAATACCTAGCAGACCATGCTGATATTTCCTATGTCGGCTCGTCAGCTTCTCAAGGTTTCGGAGAATATCGCTACACCTACATGGAGCCTAAAGTTCCCGCTCCGTCAGCTGCTGAGCCGGCTGTTACCATCTCTCTTGCTCAAGACAGACAGCAAGACATCTACAATCTGGCAGCCAAGGCTTACGCGCAAACTCAAGCCGCTGCGGCCAAACCTGTAAGCATCAGCACATCCTTGAAATCAGCAGACAAGGCTGATACCAGTGGTTTGCAGGCAGCAAACAAAGCAGCTTTGCCGCATACAAGCTCATCCAGCAGTATTTTATACAGTTTATTCGGCTGCACTTTCGTCGCTTTGGCAGGCCTCTTTATTAAGAAAAATAAGAAAGACTAACCCTTAGTCCTTACAAGCGAGATGAAACATGATAAAGGGTGGAGAAGAACCACAATGTTACAGGTCCTTCTCCACCCTTTTTTCATTATCAGCATCAGTTAGTTTACTTTAGCGTACTTCTGCTCCAAGACGTTCAGTCAGCGATTTAGTGATTTTATCCATATAGCTGGCAACTTCTTCATCTGTTAAACTGTCATTTGGGTTTTGGAAGGTCAAGCTGTAAGCCATGGATTTTTTACCCTGTCCAAGATTGATGCCAGCGTACACATCAAAGAGTTTTACCCTGATCAAGCGTTTTACGCCGCTTGCAGCGATGGCATCCAAAATTTCCTGATGGCTGACAGCTTCATCCAGCAATAAGGCAATGTCACGGGAAACCGCTGGGAATTTGCTGATGTCTTCAAAGACCGTATCTGACTTCAGAGCCGCCTCTAAAGCAGTCAGGTTCAGCTCTGCCACATAGGTTTCAGGGATATTATAATCCTTAGCAGTCTGCGGGTGAACTTGCCCCATATAGCCGATGACTTGGCCGTCAAGTTCAATCAAGGCTGTGCGCCCCGGATGCATATTAGCCATGTCTTTTGCCGCCGTAAATTGGACACTGAGATCAAGTTTGGCCAAAATCGCTTCAACAATACCCTTAGCATAAAAGAAATCAACTGGAGTCGCTTGTGTCTGAAAATCTTTTGCCGCAGTCAAACCTGTCAGAGCCATGGCAAAGGTGTCAACTTCTTTAGGCAGATCCTTTTTAGGATCAGCTTTCTGTTCAAATACTTTGCCAATCTCATAGAGAGCAAGATTGCTGCTCTTACGGGCTGTATTATAGGCAATGGTATCAAGCATGCCGGAGACTATATTTTGACGCAGAGCCGAACGCTCAACTGTCATTGGCCAGAGCAGCTCTGTCAGTTTAGTCGGAGCGGGTGTGAAAGCTACCGCTTTTTCCGGCGTTGTCAGGGCATAAGAAATAATTTCTGACAGTCCGGCACTCTCTGCTAGGCTTCTTACCTTGCGGCGGAGTTTTTGTGCCTGAGTCAATTCCCCAACTGTTCCGTCAGCTTTTGGCAGTGTTGTCGGCAATTTATCATAGCCGTAAATCCGAGCAATTTCCTCAACCAAATCTGCCTGAATGCTGATGTCCCAGCGGCGGCGCGGAACCGAAACGCTAAAAGCTGTTTCACTGCCGGTAAGGCCGAAGCCAAGGCGGGCAAAAATGGTTTCAATATCAGAAAAAGTTAAATCTGTTCCCAAACGAACATTAACATAATCAAGAGTTGTCGACACTTCAACATCGTCTGTTGGGACTGAACCTGCGCTCACTTGACCGGACAGAACTTGGGCATCAGCTAATTCAGCAATCATAGCAGCCGCAAAATCAAGAGCCTTAGCGACATCACTGTAATTAACACCTTTTTCAAACCGCGATGAACTCTCAGAGCGCAAATTCAGGCGGCTGCTGGTCTTGCGGACAGCCTTGCCGTCAAAGACAGCAGCCTCAAGAACCACATTTTTAGAGGCGGCATCAATTTCAGTTGAGGCACCGCCCATGACACCTGCCAGAGCAACCGGCTTGTCTGCTACAGTGATAACAAGGTCTTCATCAATTAACTCACGTTCTTCACCGTCAAGGGTCACCAATGTTTCACCCTCACGTGCCTGACGGGCAGTAATCGTATCAGCCTCAAACTTATCCAGATCAAATGCATGCATGGGCTGACCAAAATACAGCAAGACATAATTGGTCACATCAACAACATTATTAATTGGACGGATACCGGCATTCATCAATACATTTTGCAGCCACTGAGGACTTGGCTTGATCGTAACATTTTCAAGAACACGGGCCTTATAGGTCAAAACACCATCAGATTCGATCGCAACCTTGATACGATCCACTGCTTTTTTCTCGCTTTCATGCAGTGTTTTCTCTTCAAAATGAACGGCTTTATCATAGATGGCAGCCACTTCATGGGCAACACCGCGCATGGACAGAGCATCCGCTCTGTTAGGCGTAATTGACAGCTCAATAATTTCATCATCCAAATCAAGATAAGGGAAAATACTGTCTCCAACTGCAGCCTCGTCCGGCAAAATTTGAATACCGTCCGCAAATTCCTTAGGAATAATGGAATCAGGCAGTCCCAGCTCTTGGAGAGAACAGATCATGCCCAGAGACTCCATCCCGCGGATTTTGCCTTTTTTGATTTTATAATTATCCGCAATGCGCGCTCCTGGAAGTGCTACGATTACCTTGATACCAGACTTGATATTGGGAGCACCGCAAACAATCTGTCTGGGTTCCTCATCGCCGGTATCTACCTGACAAAGGTGCAGATGGGTTTCGGGAACTTTCTCACAGGAAAGCACATGACCGACAACAAGCTTAGAAAGGCCTTGTGCCGGCACTTCAACTCCTTCAACTTCAATACCTGTTGTTGACATTTTCTCAGCCAGTTCCTGACTGGGAACATCAATGTCAACTAATTTTTTTAGCCACTTGTAACTTACTAACATAATTAAAACGTTAAAAACCTCCTGCCTTATTAAAAGGCGAACACAGTTCATCTTTACTGATAAAAACAGATGTCATCTTAAGCCGAAACGCTCTTAACATCTGAACTTCCCGCAAGAGGCTTTTTGCTTCCTTCCTTTTTTGTTTAAACATCTTAATGACAGACTCATGCTTGTTTCAGGCTTTTTTTCATCAGCCAGTCTGTGTCAGTCTTATCGCCGACCATAAAGCTGTGCTGGCTGAAACGCTCAAAACCGTATTTCTTGTATAAGGCCTGCGCCTTAAAATTATACTCCCAAACGCCCAGCCAAGCCCAGTCACAGCCTGAGGCATGGGCCTTCTCAAGAGCAAACTCAAACAATCTTTTGCCTAAGCCCTGTCCCTGAAAAGCTTTGAGAATATAGACCCGCTGAATTTCAATAGCATTATCAAGCCTCTGTTCTGTCTGGGCTGACCCTTGATTTAGCTTGATAAAACCAGCAATATCCTGATCAACTTTCAGAAAGTAATGCTGCGATTCCGGATTTGCTAATTCTTTTGACAAAACAGCAGGTGAAAAATCCGAATCAAAAAGTGCCTGCAGCTGCTCTTCCGTATTATCGTGCTCAAAGGTTTCACGAAACGTTTTTATGGCAAGCTCTCTTAAAGTCTCAACTTCTTCTAATAAAATAGGTTCAATCCTTATCATTTAAACTGCTCCGTAAACCGGCTGTCGCCTTGATAGAAACTGCGGATATCATTGATACCGTAGCGCAGCATAGCAATCCGCTCCTGACCGAGACCAAAGGCAAAGCCCGAGTATTCTTCCGAGTCTACGCCTGCCATCTCCAAGACTCTCGGATGGACCATACCGGCACCAAGAATTTCAATCCAGCCGGTTTTCTTGCAGACATTGCAGCCTTTGCCCCCGCACTTAAAGCAGGAAACATCTACTTCAACAGAAGGTTCTGTAAATGGGAAGTAAGACGGACGCAGGCGAATGCTGCGATCCTCACCAAACATCTTTTTACTGATCAGCTCAAGCGTTCCCTTAAGGTCGCCCATAGAAATATTTTTCCCGACAACCAGGCCTTCAATCTGATGAAACTGATGCGAATGAGTCGCATCATCAGTATCGCGGCGGAAGACACGCCCCGGTGAAATCATCTTGAGCGGACCCTTTGAAAAATCATGTTTATCCAGAGTGCGAGCCTGCACAGGACTGGTGTGTGTCCGAAGCAGGATGTCCTCAGAAATATAAAAAGTATCCTGCATATCACGCGCCGGATGGTCTTTAGGCAGATTCATCCGTTCAAAGTTATAATAGTCCTGCTCCACTTCAAGCCCATCAACAACCTGATAACCCATACCTAAGAAAATATCTTCAATCTCTTGGCTGGTCTGATTGAGCACATGCCTGTTTCCAATCGAAATCTGACGCCCTGGTAAGGTAACATCCAAAGACTCCGACTCTAACTGGGCTTGAATCTGGGCTTGTTCAAGGATTCGGCCCTGCTCTTCAAAGGCCTTGGTCAGGACGTCGCGAACTTCATTGACTTGTTTGCCAACAACCGGACGCAGTTCATTGGGCAGATCTTTCAGTCCCTTTAAAAGCTCGGTCAGGGAACCTTTTTTCCCCAGAACCTTAACGCGCAGCTCCTGCAGTTCCTTAGCATTTTCAGCCTTCATGGCCTGCAGCTGCGCCTGTGTGCTCGTTCGTAATTCTTCTAATTGTTCTTGTAAATCCATACTTCCTCCATATTAAGGTCTAAATAAGCGGTCTGAGCCTGCTAGCGGATTTTTCCGCAATGGAAGCAGTTTTAATGGCGGTCCATTAAAAAACCGCCTGTCCCCACTCACATCGGAGCGTTGACACGCGGTACCATCCGTTTTTTATCCGGCAGATTGCCAGACCTTAATTGTTAAGTCTTTATGCCTGAGTGAATTCACTAAACTTTCATCCAGCGAGCTTCCAGTCACGGCTCGCATTCCCTGTCAGACTGCCATAAAGTTACTAATCTCATAGACTTTTTTATTCAATTGTTATCATTTTATCAAATTTCAAAGACTTTCACAATAGCCGCCTTAAAATTATTGCTCAGCAAAGAACAAAAATCAGCTACGCTCCTTCAGCAAAAAATCCATGGTCCTGCTTAAGAAACAGTATCAACGTCTTTAAGTTTAACCGAGACAATCTTTGAAACGCCCGATTCCTGCATGGTCACCCCATAGATGCTGTCAGCCGCAGACATAGTTCCCTTGCGGTGAGTAACAACGATGAACTGGCTGGATTTGTCAAAGCGATTGAGATAATCGCCGAAGCGTTTGACATTGGCTTCATCAAGAGCCGCTTCAACCTCGTCCAAGATAACAAAAGGAATGGTCTTCACGCGGATAATGGCAAACAAAAGCGCTAAGGCTGACAGGGCTTTTTCACCCCCTGACATCAGATTGAGCGATTGAATTTTCTTGCCCGGCGGCTGCACCGAAATATCAATACCGGCTGTCAGCAAATCGCCGTCAGTCAGGAGCAAATCAGCACTTCCGCCGCCAAACATCTGCGTAAAGGTTGTCTTAAAGCTTTCCCGAATCGCTTCAAAAGTCGTCTTAAAGCGCGCCTTCACCTCATTATCCATATCATGAATCGTGCTCAGTAAAAGTTCTTTGGCGCGAACCAAATCATCCTTTTGCCCATTCAAAAAGTTCAGGCGCTCGGAAACGTCTTCATACTGCTCAATAGCGTCCAGATTAACCGGACCCAGCTGTTTGATTTGTTTTTCCAACTGTCTCAGATGAGCCTTGGCAGCTTCAGGATTGTCTACCGTCTGAACCTCTTTTTTCGCCTCCTCTAAACTCAGCTGATAATCTTCGGCTAAGCTGCCCGCAAAGCGGCGCAGCTGATCGGATATCTGATCAATTTTAGCTTCCAGCTGAGTTTGGCTGCGGATGAGCTCTTCATTTTTTTGATTGGCTTTCAGCAGGCCTGTTTCAATTTCTTCCAGCTGTGCTTCACAGTCTTCCAATTCAAAACGATAACGAACCAAAGCTTTTTCACTGTCTTCTTTTTTAGCCTGACCGTCTGCCAGCTGCTCTTTGAGCCTTGGCAGGCGCTGTTCATCCAGATCTTCTTCCTGACTCGTGAGAAGCTGAGTCATGCCGGCTTCATTTTTTTCTAATTCAGACAATTCCGCAAGCAGGCGGTTTAAATTGCTTTTTTCAAATCTCTGTGTATTAGCTAAATCGCGTTCGGACAGACGCAGTGCAGATAATTGCTGATTAAGGTCAGCAGTCTTTTGCTGAATGCTGTCTTTGTCTTCCTTGAACTGATCGATTTCCTGACTGAGCTTTTCCTTGTTTGCGGCTATTTTTTGAAGCTTTGTCTCCAGCTCTTCTTTTTCTTTTTCTAAATTGAGTGCAGAATCCAGCCTGTCAGCCTTCGTCAGCTGTTGGTAGAGGAGACTTTGTTCCTCTAAGCGGGCTTTTAGCTGCTGGTATTCCAAATCGGCCTTTTGTTCAGAAAATCTGGCCTTACTGCCTTCTTCTCGGAGCTCCAAAAGATCGGCACTTTGTTTATCCAAATCCTGCTTAAGCTGACTGACCTTTTTTTCCTGTCCGCTTTGTCTGTCTTCTAAGACCGCCAAGTCTTTTGTCAGACTGTCCAATTCCGGCTTAATAAAGGTGCTGTTGTTTTGTCGGCTGGCCCCTCCTGAAAAAGAACCTCCCGGACGAATTTCTGTTCCGTCAAGGGTCACCAAACGTACTTGATAGCGCAGCTTTCGGGCAGCCTGATTACCATGATCGACACTGTCAAAAACAGCCGTAACTCCCAATAAGTTTGCAAAAATACCGGCCAGACGCTCATCAAAACTCACCAAGTCACGGGCTAAACCAAGAAAACCCTGACTGGATGTCAAAATGGCTTGATTTTGCTCAGATAAACGCCGCGGTTTAATCGTTGTCAGCGGCAAAAAAGTCGCACGGCCCTGACGGTTTTTCTTCAAGAAGTCGATAGAGCGCTTAGCAGCTGCTTCATCTTCAACAATAATGTTTTGGCTGCTGCCCCCCAGAGCGATTTCAAGCGCGGTCTGATATTTCTTATCAAAGGTCAGGTGTTCACTGACAGCACCGATAATACCTTGAAGGTGGTCTGACTGCTGCAAAACTGACCTGACTCCCGCATAGAAATTGCTGTGGCTCTTCAGAATAGATTCTAAACTGTTCTTTCGGGCTCTTTTTTCTTTCAGTTCATCCAACAGGGTAAACATCAAATCCTGCTGCTTATTGTACTCAGCTTCTATATTTTGGATGAGCAGTGCTTTTTCTTGATAATCTGCCAGCAGCTGTTGAACCTTGTTTTTAGCGGTTTTTAGCGCCTCTGCCTCTTTTTCTGCCAGCTGATTTGTCTTATCCAAGTCTGCTTTTAGCTGCTTGAGCTCAGCCGTTTTATTTTCTGATTCCTGCTTTTGATTTTCAATTTCAGTTTTTAAGATAGTCAGCTGATTGGATATATCTGCTTCTTCCTGCATAAGCTTGACAAAATCTTCGCGCAGATTTTCAATCATCTGATCAGGATCCGCTGAAAAACGCGACAATTCAGCTTCTAAGTCCTCAATAGCCTGTTTCTTTTGCTGACCTTTCGCTTCTAAATCAGCTAAGGCGCGCTCCTTCTCAGCAATCTCCGTTTTAAGAGTATCTTTTTGCTTGGATAGCTGAGACAGGCGTTCCTGAGTGGACTGCTTCTTTTCTGCCTTCTGGCTGGATTCGAGCTTAATCAGCTCAATTTGGCGCTCATAATCACTGATAAGGCGCGTTACGTCAAGCAGCTCAGCCTGTTTTTGGTCAATCTGCTGAGATAAATTGTGGCGTTTGCCTTTTAGCTGCTGGTTTCTCGCCTCCAGCTGCTCACGCTCTTGGTAATAGGTCTGAAGATTTTGTTTGACCGTTTCCAAACGCCCTTGGTGGTCATCCAGCTGCTCCTTATGGGTTAAGATCTGGTAAACCAGCAAATCCAGCTGCTTTTCCTTGCGCTCTGCTTCTAAAACTAAAAATTCCTTGGCCGTTTTAGCCTGTTTCTCCAGCGGTTTAATCTGTGTTTCCAGCTCATAAATAATATCATCCAGACGGTCTAAATTGTCCTGAGTCTGATTGAGCTTTGACTCGGTTTCCTTTTTACGTGTTTTGTATTTTAAAACACCGGCCGCCTCTTCAAAAATAGCGCGGCGTTCTTCAGGCTTACTGTTGAAGATCTCTTCAACCCGTCCTTGCGAAATAATTGAAAAAGAATCCCGGCCTAAGCCGGTATCCATAAATAAATCATGAATATCACGCAGACGGACCTTTTTGCCGTCAATCAGATAATCACTGTCTCCGTTGCGGTAAATATGACGCTCCACCCGAATTTCTTCCTGAGCGTTCTTGATAAAGGCATCGCTGTTGTCTAAGACAACCGTTACTTGGGCATAGTTGAGAGGCTTGCGGTTTTCAGTCCCGGCAAAAATAACATCAGGCATTTTACCGCCGCGCAGGCTTTTGGCACTTGACTCCCCCAAAGCCCAGCGCAGACTTTCGGTAATATTGCTTTTGCCGGAACCATTAGGGCCGACAACGGCCGTTACACCTCTGTCAAATTCAACCTTGGTCTTGTCAGCAAAGGACTTGAATCCCTGCATTTCAATTTCTTTTAAAAACATTAGGAACCTCGTTGAAGTTTTTCAAGCGCATTTTTGGCAGCTTCTTGTTCTGCTAATTTTTTGGAGCGTCCTGCTCCGCTGCTCAGTCGTTCATGATTGGCAGCAACAGCAACCTCGAAATACTTGGCATGAGCCGGTCCTGATTCTTTTAAGACTTCATAATCAATGAAAACATCACCATCTACCTGCAAAAGTTCCTGCAAGGCTGTCTTATAATCGGTAACACGCTCATAATTGCCGTTTTCAACCTGCGGAATGACTACCTGATTGAGGAAAGCCTCAACAGCTTCAATGCCTGCATCCAATAAAAGTGCACCCAAAAAGGCTTCGAATAAATCACCTAAGATGGTATCGCGCTTACGGCCGCCTGATTTTTCTTCCCCCCTGCCCAATTTGATGTAGCGATCAAATTCACAGTCTCGGGAAAAACCGGCCAGACTTTCCTCACGGACAATCATTGAACGCATTTTTGATAAATCTCCTTCAGCTTTGTGAGGATATTTGTCGAACAGATAGCGTGAAATCGTCAGTTGCAGAACGGCGTCTCCTAAAAATTCCAAGCGTTCATTGTGTGAAATGTTTAGGAGGCGGTGTTCGTTAGCGTAGCTGGTATGCGTAAAGGCAGTTCCCAGCAGTTCCTTATCAGCAAAGACAATATTAAAATCGTTTGCTAACTTTTTTTCCAGTGCTTTCATATAATTCCTTTCTCTTCTTGCCGTCAGACCATTCTATTATAGCAAAAATTACTCAGAACGGCTAATTCTGAGTAATCTTCCTTCTTTATTCTTCCTTATCAGGAATGACCCTGAAAAGATAGTAGGTGATAAATAAGGTTAAACAAAAGAGGCCTGCTTTCACCCACATGAGAGGGGCAAAATAAATGGAAATCCCCATTAAAAGGTAAATCTGCAGGATGATCTTTTTCTTACGGCTGGCAGAAATACTTTTACTTTCTGCATAATCAGCCACATAGAATTGATAAATTTTACTGGAGCGCAGCCATTTTTCAAACCGTTTGGAGCTTCTGGCAAAGCAAAAGCCGGCTAAGAGCAAAAGAGGTGTTGTCGGAATGACAGGGAGCACCATGCCAATCAAACCTGTCGCAAAACTCATACAGCCTGCAATTAAATAAAATAAACTTTTCATAAGACGTCTTTTAAATCCTTGTCAGAGGCGAAGGCGTGTCAGGCGAGGTATCATAAATCTTAAAATCATGATCCACAGCTAAATCTGCCTGCATAAGCGTATTTTTCATGGTCATGTGAGCCAGTTCCTTAATATTATTTTCCTTACTGAGGTGGCCCAGATAGATTTTCTTGGTTTTATTGCCCAGCGTTCTAATCATGGTTTCTGCACCGTCATCGTTTGAAAGATGCCCTTTATCCGACAAAATGCGCTGCTTCAGCCGCCAGGGATAAGCGCCTGAGCGCAAAATTTCAATATCATGATTGGACTCAATCAGATAGCCGTCAGCATTCTCAATAAGACCTGCCATTCGGTCACTGACATAGCCGGTGTCTGTCAGCATGACAAAACTTTTTCCGTCTTTCATAAAACGGTAAAACTGCGGTTTAACCGCATCATGGCTGACACCAAAGCTCTCAATATCAATATCGCCAAAGGTCAGCGTTTTTCCCATGCCAAAAATATGCTTTTGGCTGGTATCAACCTTTCCGATCAAGCCATCCATGGCCTGCCAGGTTTCTTCATTGGCATAAATATCCAAGCCGTATTTTCTGGCCAAAACACCGACACCATGAATATGATCCTTGTGCTCATGTGTAATCAAAATGGCATCAACATCATCTAATTTGCGGTCAATGCCCGCCATCAGCTGACTGATCTTTTTCCCTGACAGCCCCGCATCAACCAAAATTTTTTTCTGGGGAGTTTCAAGATAAAAACTATTGCCGCTCGAGCCGGAAGCCAGAATACTGTATTTAAAACCTGTTTCTGTCATGAGTCGTCTTCATCTTCCTCCCATTCATCAATTGTACCGTTATCACTTTCATAAGGCAGAACAATGGTAAAAGTTGAGCCCTTGCCTTCTTCGCTGTTGGCCCAAATAAAGCCCTTGTGCTGTTTAATAATTTCTTTGGCAATCGCAAGTCCCAGCCCACTGCCGCCCTGTGCCCGGCTTCTCGCCTTATCAACCCGATAAAAACGATCAAAAATAAGGGGAAGATCCTTCTTAGGAATTCCCAAGCCCTGATCGGATATGGAGATAATAACTTGTGTGTCGGTTGTCTTCATACTGACCGTAATCTTACCGCCGTCAGGTGAGTATTTAATGGCATTGTTTAAAATGTTATCAACCACCTGAGTCATCTTATCGGTATCAATTTCAATCCAGACAGAGCTATCAGAATAGTCTCTGACAATCTCATAAACTTTGCCGCCAGACTGTTGGCTTTGAATTTGGTCAAAACGATCGAGAATATAATCCATAAAAGCCGTAAAATTAGTCAGTTCAACATCTAAACGGCTGGTCTGATTATCAATACGCGACAGACTGAGCAAATCTGTAATCATCCGCATCATCCGGTTGGTCTCATCCAGCGACACTTTGATGAAACTCGGAGCGACTGACTCAGTCAGAGCACCGTCATCCAAAGCCTCCAGATATGACTTGACAGACGTCAGCGGAGTCCGCAGCTCATGGCTGACATTGGAAACAAAAAGGCGGCGTTCACGCTCTTCTTTTTCCTGCTCAGTAGCGTCATGCAAAACCGCAATCAAGCCTGAAATAAAGCCGCTCTCACGCCGATTTAAGGCGAAACGAATCCGCAAAGTAATAAATTCATCATACTCATCGCGGCGGTTCAGAACAATCTCCGGCGTTTTAGTAATCAGATCATTATAAGTATAGCTGCCATCATCCAAGATATCAAGAATATTGTATTCCAAAGCCTGTTCGCGGGTCAAGTTGAGATACTTTTGAGCCATATCGTTAATCATGGTGATTTTTCCGCTGCGGTCTGTCGCCAGCACACCATCTGTCATATAGGCCAAAATACTGGTCAGACGGTTTTTTTCCTGAGCCAGATTTTCATGAGTCAAACGAAAGACCTCAGATAAATCATTGACATTTCTGACCAGCTCCGATAACTCCGGATTGGCCTTGATCTTTAACTTTTCGGTATAATCCCCGGCAATTAAAGAGCGAACCTTGGCATTTAACAGCTTAATATGATTGTTGTTTTTATACTCTCTGTAATTGAGAAAGACAAAATAGATAAAGAGCAGAATCAGTAAAACTGCTAATAATATTCGTAAAAATAAAGGACTTGATTCAAACGTATTAGTCATATGATTTCATATAATAACCCACACCGCGTCTCGTCAGAATATATTCCGGACGGCTCGGTGTATCTTCAATTTTTTCACGCAGGCGGCGGACTGTCACATCAACCGTTCTGACATCACCAAAATAGTCGTAGCCCCAAACTGTTTCCAGCAAGTGTTCCCGGGTCATCACCTGACCGGTATGGGTAGCCAGATGGTGCAGGAGTTCAAACTCCCGATGTGTCAGCTCTACTTCTTCGCCATGCTTTTTAGCGACAAAAGCATCCGGCAAAATCTGCAGATCACCGATAACAATCTCAGGCATGCCTGAAGCATTTTCTTCAGCTACAGCTGTTTCGATATTTTCTGTTCTGCGAAGATGCGCTTTGATGCGAGCCAGCAGCTCACGATTGGAAAAAGGCTTCGTTACATAATCATCCGCACCGATTTCAAGTCCGATAACCTTGTCAAACTCGCTGTCCTTAGCCGAAAGCATGATAATCGGCACATGGCTGCTTTTTCTGACTTCTTTGGCAACTTCAAGGCCGTCCAATTCCGGCAGCATCAAATCAAGGATAATTAAATCCGGATTTTCCTCTTCGTACTTGCTCAGCGCTTCACGCCCGTCAAAGGCTGTAATCGTATCATAGCCTTCCTTTGCAAGATTAAATTTGATAATATCAGAAATTGGTTTTTCATCATCAACGATTAAAATTTTCTTCATTATGAATACCTCACTTATGGCTCTAAACAGGTTCATTAAATAAGTAAGAAATTTCAGAAATCAGAATACTTTTTAATAATTATCTGACGTTTATTTCAAACTGATTAGAATCTCCCAAGCGTCAAAGCCATTCTTATTTTACCTAAAACCTTACTGTTTAAGTAATCTCCATTCGATTATACCAAAATCACTAACAAATGAAAACCAACAAGTTTATTTCAAATATTATAAAAAGTTATCTTACTGAATTTTCTGATAATATTTGACAAGTAAAATTTTATATGGTAGTATATTTATACAATGTTAGAAAAGCTAACAATGAATTTATGTTAAACAAGGAGAAGACTATGGCGCTGATTACCTTTAAAAACGTCGAAAAATACTATGGGGACTACCACGCTCTTCGCAACATTAACTTAGAAATTGAAAAAGGGCAGGTCGTTGTTCTGCTTGGACCGTCCGGTTCCGGCAAGTCCACACTGATTCGCACCATAAACGCCCTCGAATCGATTAACTCTGGTGAACTCATTGTTAACGGCCATGAAGTCACTCATGCTTCTAGCAAAGATTTAGTTCAGCTGCGTAAAGAAGTTGGCATGGTATTCCAGCATTTCAACCTCTATCCTCACAAAACGGTGCTAGAAAATGTAACATTGGCTCCTATAAAAGTATTAGGCATGGACAAAGATAAGGCCAATGCTATTGCTGAAAAATATTTAACTTATGTTAATATGTGGGACCGCAAGGATTCTTATCCGGGTATGCTCTCAGGCGGTCAGAAACAGCGGATTGCTATTGCCCGCGGACTTGCTATGAATCCGGAGCTCCTGCTCTTTGACGAACCGACATCCGCACTTGACCCTGAAACAATCGGTGATGTTCTGGCGGTCATGAAAAATCTCGCTTTGGAGGGAATGAATATGATCGTGGTAACCCATGAAATGGGATTTGCCCGAGAAGTTGCCGACCGTATTATCTTTATGGCTGACGGTGAGATTCTTGAAGACACAACAGATGTCCAAGGTTTCTTTGAAGATCCCAAAGACCCGCGTGCCAAACAATTCCTAAGCAAGGTCATCCACCACACCAGCGACCGTGTTGCTGCTAAAGATTAGGATATTTAAGGAGAACGTCTATGAATATTAAAAGAATAATAGCTGCTATCAGCCTCCTTTTCATCCTGCTTGTCAGCTTTGCAGGTGTTCCAAAAGCTTCTGCAGATACAGTCTCAAAGGACGTCCAGAAAATTAAAAAAGCCGGTGTCCTAAAAGTCGGTGTCAAACAAGATGTGCCTAACTTTGGTTACTACAGTGCCGAAACCGGTAAATATGAGGGGATGGAGATTGATGTTGCCCGAAAGATTGCCAAATCTATGGGCGTAAAACTGGAACTCGTTCCTGTTACCACACAGACACGTGAGCCGCTGATGGACAACGGGCAGGTTGATTTGGTGATTGCTACTTATACCATAACTCCTGAGCGTCAGGCTTCTTACAGTATTTCTAAGCCTTACTATTACGACCAGATTGGTTTTTTGGTTCGCAAATCCAGTAAAATCAAAAAAATCTCTGATCTGGACGGTCTGACCATCGGGGTTTCTCAGGGAGCAACAACCAAGGCCAGTCTTGAGGTTTATGCTAAGGAGCATCATTTAAAATTTAAGTATGTTCAGCTGGGAAGTTTCCCGGAGCTGGCTATTTCTCTCTACTCTAAGCGTATCAACGCTTTTTCCGTTGATAAGTCAATCCTGACCGGCTATGTCAGCAAGCAGTCTCGGCTGCTTAAAGCAGGTTTCAACACACAGGAGTACGGTATTGCTACTAAAAAATCAAACACCGGATTGACTAAATACGTCAACCAATTACTTGATAAGTGGTCTGCCGACAAGAGTCTGGAAAAGATTTATGATAAATACAGTCTGGAATCTGCCGAGCCGGACACTCAGAAGTAATTGAACACGGGCTAAAATCCTAGTAAAAAAGATAAACGTCCTTGTGTCTTAACGACACGGCGTCCGTTTCCTATTTTTATACGGATTTCTTCACGCTCTTTGTATCTTAATTAAAGGAGACATTATGATATTACTGACAACTACCTCCGGGCCTTTTGCTTTAAGCCGCTGGGGAGCTTTCTTTGCCAACTTCGGAGATTTTTTAAAAGGTTTTCTTTACACCCTCGAAATGTCAATTCTTGCCCTGCTTCTTTCTTTGCTTTTGGGTATTCTCTTCGGAGCCATGGGCTCTTCTAAAAATAAGGTGCTTAAAGGTCTGTCCCGTATCTATGTCGAAGTTTTTCAAAACACCCCCTTGCTGGTGCAGTTTGTTTTTGTCTACTATGGTTTAGCCATTTTGACAAATGGAGCTCTGATGATTTCCGCCTTTTTCACAGCAGTTCTCTGTGTGGGCATTTACCATGGTGCCTATATCGCAGAAGTCATCCGTTCGGGTATCGAGTCTGTTCCTAAAGGACAGACTGAGGCTGCTCTGTCCCAAGGCTTCAGCTACCGCGAAACAATGAGCCTGATCATTTTGCCGCAGGCTATCCGAACCATTTTACCGCCGATGACCAATCAAGTGGTTAATCTTATCAAAAACACATCGACCGTTGCAATTATCTCCGGTGCAGATATCATGTTTACAGCCAAAGCCTGGGCCTATGATACGACTAACTATGTTCCGGCCTTTGCCGGTGCCGCTCTTCTTTACTTTATCATGTGCTTCCCGCTTGCAACTTGGGCGCGCCGCAAAGAAGAAGCCAATAAGAAGGCTTATAATTTATAAAGGAGGTTAACGAATGAAAGAACTCTTAACATCAACAAATATCACTTTCTTACTTCAGGGTTTATGGCTGACACTCTATATCTCCTTTATCTCTATCGTCCTGTCAACAATTTTCGGTACCATTTTAGCCGTTATGCGCAATGGTAAAAATAAACTGCTCAGATGGATTGCCAGCATTTATATCGAATTTGTCAGAAATGTTCCCAACCTTTTGTGGATATTCATTGTTTTCTTAGTCTTTCAGATGAAGTCAACACCTGCCGGTATCACAGCTTTTACCGTATTTACCTCTGCTGCTCTGGCAGAAATTGTTCGCGGCGGCTTAAATGCTATTGATAATGGACAGACAGAAGCAGGTCTGGCTCAGGGATTCACTCATTTTCAGATTTTCATTTATATCGTTTTCCCGCAAGCTATCCGCAAGATGCTGCCTGCTATCATTTCTCAGTTTGTTACTGTGATTAAGGATACTTCTTTCCTTTATTCTGTTATCGCTCTCCAAGAATTGTTTGGCAAGAGCCAGATTCTCATGGGGCAGTATTTTGAAGCCGATCAAGTCTTTGCGCTTTATGGTATTGTTGCAGCAACCTATTTTGTTATCAACTTTATCATTTCAAGCTTCTCACGCCGCCTTGCTAAACGATGGGAACAGGCTGCTGATTAAAAGAATAAATTGCTTTTGTCAAATACACGAAAAAAGTGCCGGATAAACAGCAGCATGGCTGCCTATCCGGCACTTTTTGATAGTTAATTAGCCTTTACCCAGCCTGTGGCGTAATCAAAGCTCAGGCCGCTTTGAACATTTGGAATGAATACATTAAATTCTAAACTGCCATCAGAAGATTTAGCTTCTAAATGGCTGCCGCTCGCTAAAATATTATTGCCCTCATACACAAGGGTTACCCGGTAACGAACACGTTTACGGCGATCCAGAGCTCTTCTGATTATCGTCTCATAATAATTTTGCCCGGTTGAATCCGAACTGCTGGCCTGATTGGACCAGGCTGTCTGTGTTGCTACATTCTGTGGATTGCTTGTTGAAGCATCGAAACCTTTCAGGCCGCCAACCAGCGCATAGCCCAGTAAGTGTCCGCGATCAACAGCATGGTCATAGTCTCCGCTCAGATCATGCAGCTGATGCCAGCCTGCAGGCTGCCAGTTGGTCCTTCCATTTCCTGTTTCTTCACGATTTCTGTATTGGCGCGTAGCCTTAGTCAATAGTGCATTAGCCACTGTCGGAACGGTTTTCCCCTGAACGGTCTTAGTCTTATTGTTGGCATAAGGAAGACTGGCAACATCAGCATTAAGAGTAGTCTTATTGTGATTGATGATAAAAGCTCCCGCACCATTCCATTCAATATGAGGACCCAGCGATTTTTTCACAGAAGCTGTTAAAACAGTATTGGCCAGCTCCTGACTGGGAGCGGTCTGATCACTTCGGGAGCCATTTGAGGGAATTTCCGGAGCGGTTTTCTTTCCAGTCACCAGCTGAGCTGCCTGCTTTATCGGATTGTTGTCTGCGATGCGCTCATCAGTCGCAATATAGGTCAAAATCAGCAAGAGCAAGGCTGCAAGCACAGAGACAAGCAGCTTTGTCTGTTTTTTGGTTCGATAATTTTTTCTCGCCATAACGTTTCCTCAGTTATCCTGTATAGGTCAGCAAAAAAGCAGGGAATCCCTACTTTCCTGTAAATTTATCAATCAGCGACTGCCACTTATCCCATGATAAAACAGACAAGGGATTTTTGCCCTCACCGATGAAACTGTAGCCGATCATCAGCCCGACTGCTAAAAAAACAAGGCACAATAGAGCTATCAGAATAACAAAAGCTAATTGATTGCGAACATATTTCCACCCGCTGTTCATTGTCAGTCTCCATTAACACGTTGAATATTTGCACCTAATTTGGCTAATTTTTCATGAAATTGGAAGTAACCGCGATCCAAATGATTTAAATTGCCGACAATGGTGCGTCCTTCAGCGACCATACCGGTCAGAATAAGCGCAGCACTGGCACGTAAATCTGTTGACATTACCTGTGCTCCCTGCAGCCGGCGGCCGCCGTGAATCATTGCAGTATCCCGTAAAATTTCTGACGTTAAGCCCATACGGCGCATTTCTTCCAAATGCTGGAAGCGGTTTTCAAACACTGTTTCAATCATAGTTGATTCGCCCTGAACTACAGCCATCAAGGCTGTAAACTGAGCCTGCATATCTGTCGGGAAACCGGGATGGGGCATGGTCTTAACAGTAACCGGTTTTAACTTGGCTACATCAGAGACCACACGGATTCCTTCGTCTTCTTCGGTGACCTCTACTCCCATTTCTCTTAGCTTAGAGATGAGCGGGCGGTTATGCTCCCAGACAGCATCTTTAATTAAGACATTGCCGCCGGTCATGGCAGCTGCCACCATAAAAGTTCCGGCTTCAATCCGGTCTTGAACAACACTGTGCTTGGCACCGTGCATCCTGTCAACACCGATAATAGTCAGGGTTTCAGTTCCCGCACCGATGACCCTTGCTCCCATTTTATTGAGAAGATTGGCCAAATCAACAATCTCAGGTTCCCGCGCAGCATTTTCAATAATTGTTGTTCCTTCAGCCAGAGTAGCTGCCATCATCAAGTTTTGTGTTGCACCGACACTTGGAAAATCCATGTAGATATTAGCGCCTTTCAGACGGCCAGCGCTGGCTGTAATGTCACCGCCTGCCTGCTCGATTTTAGCTCCCATGGCTTCTAAGCCTTTAAGATGCAGATCGATAGGCCGGCTTCCGATTGTGCAGCCTCCCGGCATCGAAACCTTAGCATGACCGTTTCTTGCCAAAAGAGGCCCTAAAACAACAATAGACGCGCGCATTTGGCTGACATATTCATAAGGCGCCACATCGAGAATGTCTCCTGTAGCATCGAGTAAAACTTGATTGTTAGCCTCGTCGAAATCCACTTTGACATTGAGACCGCGTACCACATTATTCATTGTAAACACATCTGACAGAATCGGCACATTTTCCAGCAGTGTCTGTCCTTCTGTCGGCAAAATAGCTGCCGCTAAAAGGGGCAAAACAGCATTTTTAGCCCCTTCAATAATAACATCACCCTTAAGCTGTGTTTTACCACCTTCAATAACAATTTTATCCACGAATTTCTCCATTCACTGTATTTTATTCTTGCATTATACCATAATAAACGGTTAAGACGAATTAATTAAACCGCAAAAAAGAGGTCCTGACTCAATGAAATCACGGACCAGATAAAGCTGCTGGTCATATAACCGACGGCAATACTGACAAATAATAAAAATAATTTTAAACGGCTCACATTTTCAGAGCTGTTTTTAATTATTTTTCCCCAATCAAATAAGTTGATGAGCAAATGATAAAAAATAGCAATAAAAATCAAGTGACTCATCAGCATCACAGCATTATATAAAATAGTCATAAATCTATTATATCAAAAAAGAAGCCGAGACTGAACTTAGAAAAATAAAGATTTTCAAACTGACACCTAAAAGCCTTGCAAAAACAGCTGAACGCTGCAGTGCCTGCCAAGTCTGCAACACCTGCGGCAGGCAGCTGTTTCTTATTTTCCTGCATCAGCTGAGAGACGAAAAAGACAGCCGCCATAGCTGTCCTTTCTGAATTTAATCCGTTATTTGGAACCGACATTGATACGGTTAAGGGCACGTCTGAGAGCAACCTGAGCACGCTGCACTTCATCAATACGATGTTCTTCTTTAGCTTTTTCGATTTCTTTTTCGGCCCGAATTTTGGCCCTCTCAGCTCTGGATACATCAATATCACGCTCACGTTCAGCTGAGTCAGCAACAATGGTCACAAGATTATTCTTAATCTCAATAATGCCGCCATTAACCGCTACCCAGTCAACATGCTTATCATCATCAATGCGCCTGATTTTCATCTCGTGTACTTCCAGCGGTGCTATCAGATTTTCATGGTTAGCTAAGATGCCCATTTCCCCATCGGGCGTCTTGACCAGGATAAACTTAGCATGATGGTCATATTTTAAACCGTCGGGCGTCACGATTTGCACAGTCATTTCTGCCATTTGCTCACCTCATTAAAAGCCCATCTTTTTCGCTTTTTCAACAACATCCTCAATAGCACCGACACTGCGGAAGGCATCTTCTGGAAGGTCATCGTATTTTCCTTCAAGAATTTCTTTAAAGCCGCGGACTGTTTCAGCAACCGGCACGTAAGAACCTGGCTGACCGGTAAATTGTTCTGCCACATTAAAGTTTTGCGAAAGGAAAAATTGAATACGGCGGGCACGGCCGACCAAGGTTTTTTCTTCGTCGGATAACTCATCCATCCCAAGGATAGCGATGATGTCCTGCAGTTCACGATAGCGCTGCAGCACGTGCTGCACTTCTGTTGCCACGTCATAGTGCTCTTGGCCGACAATTTCCGGAGAAAGGGCACGAGAACTTGAGGCCAAAGGATCAACCGCCGGATAAATCCCCATCTGCGTTAGACGGCGTTCCAGGTTGGTTGTTGAGTCCAAGTGAGCAAAGGCGGTTGCTGGTGCTGGGTCAGTATAGTCATCCGCAGGCACATAGATGGCCTGAATAGAGGTAACAGACCCCTTTTTCGTTGATGTAATCCGCTCCTGCAGCTGCCCCATTTCAGTAGCCAGTGTTGGCTGGTAACCAACGGCTGAAGGCATGCGGCCTAAAAGCGCAGAAACTTCAGAACCCGCTTGGGTAAAGCGGAAAATATTATCAATAAAGAGAAGCACGTCCTGACCTTCAACATCACGGAAATATTCAGCGATGGTAAGACCGGTAAGAGCAACCCGCATCCGAGCTCCGGGCGGTTCATTCATCTGTCCGAAGACCATGGCCGTCTTTTCAATAACACCGGATTCCTTCATTTCCCAGTAGAGGTCATTTCCTTCACGGGTACGCTCACCGACACCGGTAAAGACAGAAATCCCGCCGTGTTCTTGGGCAATATTGTGAATCAGCTCCTGAATCAAAACGGTCTTGCCGACTCCGGCACCGCCAAAAAGGCCAACCTTCCCGCCCTTAAGATAAGGAGCCAATAGGTCAATCACCTTGATCCCTGTTTCTAAAATTTCAGTTGAGGTGGATAAGTCATCAAATGAAGGTGCCTTTTTATGAATAGGCTGCCGCTCAGCATCTTCCGGAAACGGCGCATTAAGGTCAATTGTATCTCCCAGAACATTAAAGACACGGCCCAGTGTTTCCTTACCAACCGGAACACTGATGGCACGGCCTGTATCCAGAACCTCAAGACCGCGTGTTAAACCGTCTGTTGAGTCCATAGCAATGGTTCGCACAAGACCGTCGCCAAGTTCAAGAGCCACTTCGAGAACGATTCTTTGTTTTTTATCGCCGTCTTTATAAACAATCAATGCATTATTAATCTCAGGGAGTTTATCATCTGCCGCAAATGCAACATCGACAACAGGACCGACTACCTGAGCAATTTTGCCTGTGCTCATTTTCTTCTCCTTTAACTTAAGATACAAAGGGCGTTAAGAAATCCGTATAAAAATAGGAAACGGACGTCGTGTCGTTAAGACACAAGGACGTTTATCTTTTTTACTAGGATTTTAGCCCGTGTTCAATTAACAAGATACGGCAGAGGATTGTTATCTAAGTGCTTTGCACTTGATAACAAACGCCAATCACCATTGTGAATTGGCTGCCTCTCCCGCTAACTTCGTTTGCTTAGTAAGATCGACTAACCAAACGAAGTGTCGCAAAGGGCGTTAAGAAATCCGTATAAAAATAGGAAACGGACGCCGTGTCGTTAAGACACAAGGACGTTTATCTTTTTTACTAGGATTTTAGCCCGTGTTCTATTTTGCAGAGAGATTAATCTAAGGCGTTGGCACCTGCGACAATCTCTGTAATTTCTTGTGTAATCGCGGCCTGACGCACACGATTGTATAATTTGGTCAAATCTTCGATCACCTTATCGGCATTGTCTGTTGCTGTCTGCATAGCTGTCATGCCTGCTGCATGCTCTGCTGTCTTAGCATCAATAATGGCACCGTAAATCAGACTTTCAGCATATTGGGGCAAAAGCTGTTCCAAAATAGCTTCCCGATTGGGTTCTAATTCAAATCCTGTAACATTGCCTTCGCTCGCTTCATCTGCATCTAAATCTGAAATAGGAAGCATTTTTTCAACACGCACCTGACTGGTCAAACTGTTGATGTGGTGGGTGTAACAGACATAGAGTTCATCAAAGATTTCATTTTTGTACATTTCAACCGACTTTGAGATAATCCGATTAACTTCCTCAAAGCTCGGGTTGTCTTCCAATCCGCGCAGTTCAAAGGCAACTGGAAAATTGCGGGCCTTGAAAAAATCAGAGCCCATTCCGCCGATAGAAATGATGGTATAGTCGCTCTTATCCGGATGATAATCCTTGATAGTATCCATGACAGCCTTGAGAATGGTTGAATTGTAAGCTCCAACCAAGCCCTTATCAGAAGTAATCACGATATAAGCCGTTTTTTTAATCGGCCGCGAAATCAGCATGGGATTAGTCGAGCCTGTGGTCAAATCAGAATGCAGCAAATCTGTTGTAATCTGGCGAATTTTAGAAGCATAAACTTGAAAATTCTTAGCCGCCTGTTCCGATTTAACCAATTTGGCAGAGGAGACCATCTTCATGGCGCTGGTAATTTTCCCGGTCTTTTGCGTTGACGAAATTCTCACTTTAATTTCACTAAGAGAGCCTGCCATATTAGATCCCTCCTGTACTAACTAAATTGTGACTGATCTTTGAAGCTTTGAATAGCCTTGTCCAAAACCGATTCTTCCGGAAGATCTTTGGTCGTGCGAATGGTGTCAAAAATATCACTGTAATGTGAATCGAAATAATCAAACATATTATCTTGGAAGGTCAGAATATCATTGACAGGGACACTGTCCAAGAAACCGTGTGTCAGAGCATAGAGAACGAGCACTTGCTTTTCAACTGCCAAAGGTTTATGGAGGCCTTGTTTAAGCACTTCTACCGTACGGCGGCCGCGATTGAGCTTAGCCTGTGTTGCAGAGTCCAAATCAGAACCAAACTGTGTAAAGGCTTCAAGTTCACGATAAGAAGCAAGATCCAGACGCAGCGTTCCGGCTACCTTTTTCATGGCTTTAATTTGAGCAGAACCGCCGACACGCGATACTGAAGATCCCGCATCGATAGCCGGCCGAATCCCTGAATTAAAGAGGTTTTCCTGAAGGAAAATCTGACCGTCCGTAATTGAAATCACATTCGTTGCGATATAGGCCGAAATGTCCCCTGCCTGTGTTTCAATGAAGGGCAGAGCCGTTACAGACCCGCCGCCCAACTCATCTGACAGTTTGGCCGAACGTTCCAAAAGCCGGCTGTGAAGGTAGAAAACATCACCCGGATAGGCTTCACGTCCCGGCGGACGCCGCAAAAGAAGCGAGAGTTCACGATAAGCAACCGCTTGTTTTGATAAGTCATCATAAACAATTAAAGCATGCTTGCCCTTGTACATAAATTCTTCTGCCATGGCAACACCTGCATAAGGCGCAATGTACAGCAGAGGTGAAGGCTGTGACGCAGAGGCTGTGACAACAATCGTGTAATCAAGGGCTCCGTATTTACGGAGAATTTCTACCTGACTGCGGACAGTAGACTCTTTTTGACCGATGGCAACATAGATGCAAATCATATCCTGCCCTTTTTGATTGATAATGGTATCAATGGCAATTGATGTTTTACCTGTCTGCCGATCACCGATAATCAATTCACGCTGACCGCGGCCGATCGGCACTAAAGCATCGATAGCCTTAATCCCTGTTTGCAAGGGCTCAGAGACGGACTGACGCTGCATGACACCAGGAGCCGGCGTTTCAACAGGACGGGTAGCATCTGTTGCTATTTCTCCCAGCCCGTCAACAGGCTGACCAAGCGGATTAACCACACGGCCGATGAGAGCCTCGCCAACAGGCACTTCCATAATCTTGCCGGTACGCTTAACCGTGTCGCCTTCGCGAATACTGTCAAAGTTACCGAGAATAATGATCCCTACATCATTTGATTCCAGGTTTTGCGCCATTCCAAAAGTTCCGTTGCCAAATTCAAGCAGCTCACCGCTCATGGCATTGTCCAAACCGCGGGCGCGGGCAATACCATCACCGACATAAGTAACAACACCAGTCTCTGTGACATCAAAATTTGGCTGGAAGTTTTCAATTTGCTTTTTAATTAAAGCGCTAATTTCTTGTGCGTTAATTGCCAAAAATCACACCACTTTCTATTTCAAATTCATTTTTAATTCTTGTAATTGGCTGCGAATACTAGTGTCAATTACCTTATTATTCGCCTTGAGGACAAAACCGCCAATGAGCTCTTCATCGATGTGTTCGATGAATTCTCGCTTGGTCAAGTCGAATTTCTTTTCAGCCAATGCAGCAAGCCGTTCTTTTTGGCTGTCTGACAAAGCAACGGCCGCTGTCACCTCAATGTCAAAAGTCTGCGTTTTGATGCTGAGCTCTTTTAAAACCTCTTCCATAATCGGCTTAAACAAGCTCTGGCGCTCATTTTGCAGAATTATCTCAAGAAAATTGTTCATGTAATCTGAACCAGACTCTTGAAACAATCTAACCAAGCCAGCCTTCTCAGACAAACTGACCGCTGTGCTGGCCAAAAAATGCTGCACATCGCTGTCATCAAGGACCGTCAAAATAGATTTAACATCATCATAGACAGCTGCTGTTGCATTTTTTTCAACCGCCACATCCACGAGACTCTTTGCATAGGTTTCTGTTAAAGCCTGCATTTTCTTATCCATTAGGCATCTCCCAGCTTGTCTAAGTAACTGTCAATCAGGTCGCTCTGAGCCGTTTTATCAAGGCTTTTTGCCATGATTTTTTCAGCCAGAAGGACACTGATATCAGCGACATCTGCTTTGACACTTGACAGTGCTTCTGCCTTGCTGCTGGCGATATCCTGATTTGCCTTATCTTTGAGGCGGCTGACCTCTTCATGGGCTTCTGTAACAATCTTAGCTTCCTGAGCTTTGCCTGTTTCTTTGGCATTTTCAATAATTTGGACAGCTTCATCCTTGGCTTGATTAAGTTCAGCCTGACGCTTATTCTCTAGAGTCTGAGCATGCTGACGTGCACTTTGGGCATCGTCAATATCTTTTGCAATCTTGTCTTCCCGAGCCTGAAAAACAGCCATAATTTGAGACCAGGCGAACTTCCTGAGAAGAACAAACAGAAGAACAAAAGATCCTGTAACAATAATAAAATTTCCGATAAATTGACCAACTGATACCGACATTTATTCTCCTTTCTTACTCTCCATTGACCTTTTTACTCAAATACATAGACGTCAGCAGGGTAAAAACATAACCCTGCAGACAGGAAATAAAGACAGAAAAAGCCGTCCAAACCAAATTAAGAACAAAGGCAACAGGAGCAATAAAAACACTGACATCAACCATTTTTAAAATAAGACCCATGACAACTTCCCCTGCATAAATATTGCCGTAAAGACGCAAAGCAAGAGAAGCTAAATTAGTGACTTCTTCCAATAAATTCATCGGTGTCATTCCGATAGGGGTAACAAAAGCTTTCAAATAGTTTTTTATCCCGCGGCGTCTGATACCTTCGGCATGGACAATAATGGTCACAAAAAAGGCGAGACCAAAATCATACATCATATTAGAAGTCGGCGATGTCCATAAATTATACTCACTGGTTTCAATCCTGCTCATCAATCCGAGATTGTTGGCAAAAGCGACGAAAGTGAACAAGGTAAACAAGAAAAGTGAGTAGCGTTTTCCATTTTCTTCACCCAGGTTTGTTTTAGCAATTCCTGTTACAAAGTCATAAAGGTACTCCAAGACATTTTGCCTGCCTTTGGGTTTTAGCGCCATGCAGCGGCTCGCCCAAAAAACAAATCCAAAGACAGCAAAAACTGTCAAAAGAGACATGGCAAGCAGGGTCAGATCAAATGTTACCGGTCCAATACTAATTGTAGGTGTGTTTGATTCCAACTAACTCCCCCCTTTTCTAAATAGGCAGGACACAAACCCTTTATTTAAGAATAAGTGTCATGGCAAGGGTAACGAAGAAAGTACCTTCAATAAAGGCAACACCCATGATCATAAGAGTTCTTAACTGACCGATAATTTCAGGCTGACGAGCTGCTGCTTTAAACAAGTTAGCAACCAAGTAACCTTCTGCCAAACTAGCACCAAAACAGGCTAAACCAAGAGCCATAATACCTAAATTCATTTTGAATTCTCCTTTTAAATTTTTTTACTTGTTTAGTGTATTCCTATTTTCAGTGTTTGTCAACGAAAACAAGAAATTGTTTGCGCTTTCTTGACCTTTAAATTTAAGCCTTTCCCAGCATCTTTTTTCAGCCACAAAAAAGAAGCCAAACAGGGCTATAAGGTCCTAATAAACTTGCTGATTTTGCCAGATCAAATTAGCAGCAAAAAAAAGAGAACGGGAGCAAATTCTATGTTTTTAGAATTTGCTGTCCCGCCCTCTTTGGGAAGGCTTATTTTTCTAACTGCCAAATGTCTTTTGCATACTCTGTGATGGTGTCATCAGAAGTAAATTTATCAGAATTAGCAATGTTACGCAGACTCATGCGAGCCCAGCCTTCACGGTCGCGATAGAGAGCATCGATTTTTTCCTGCGCTTCCACATAAGAAGTAAAATCCTCAAGCAGGAAGTACTCATCATTATGGGTAATGAGCGCTTCATAAATTTCCGTTCCCTCACTTTGGCTGTTTGGAATGGTGCCATTGATAAAGGTGTCCACCACGCGCTTAATAACTGGATTAGACTCGTAAACACCGCGCGAATAATAATCATGATTGCGATAGTGGCGGTAAACATCGTCCTTATTCATCCCAAAGATAACAATGTTATCATCACCGACTTCGTCTTTTATTTCAATATTCGCCCCGTCAAGTGTTGCCAGCGTAATACTTCCGGTCATCATGAATTTCATATTGGATGTTCCTGATGCTTCTTTTGAAGCCAGTGAAATCTGTTCAGAAACATTAGCAGCCGGAATAATCAGCTCTGCCAGACTGACATTGTAGTTCTCCAGAAAGACAACTTTGAGCTTTCCTTGAAGAGAGTCATCATTATTGATAAGATTGGCCAGCTCATTGATAATCTTAATGACAGATTTAGCAAAATGATAGCCTGGTGCTGCCTTGGCACCAAAAATAAAGACACGAGGCACAAGGTCAAGATCCGGATTATCCTTTAAATCCCAGTAAAGCTTGACAATATGCAGAACATTGAGCAGCTGACGCTTGTAAGCATGGAGCCGCTTGACCTGAACATCAAAGATAGCATCAGTTGATACGTCAATGCCGGTTGTTTCTTTGATATAGGCAGCCAGCTTCACCTTTGAATCCTGCTTAACGCGGTAGAAAGCGTTAAGAACCTCTTTATCATCAGCAAAATCATTAAGTTTTCTCAGTTCATGAATGTCTGTACGCCAGCCATTGCCGATTGCCTCATCAATCGCTGCCGATAATTCAGGTGCCGCAATCTGTGTCCAGCGGCGTTGAACAATACCGTTGGTCTTATTATTAAATTTGCCCGGGTAAAGTGTATAAAAGTCATGCAGAGTATCTTCTTTAAGCAGCTCCGTATGCAGTTTTGCTACACCATTTACGGAATGTCCGCCGATAATGGCAAGATTGGCCATATAAATCTGATTGTCTTTGACAATGCGGGTATTTTCAATAATATGCGGATCAATGCCCTTTTGCGCCAGACTGGCAACAAAGCGGTTGTCGATTTCAAGAATAATCTGATAGACACGCGGCAGAACATTTTTGAACAGTCCGGCATCCCATTTTTCCAAAGCTTCTGAAAGAATGGTGTGATTGGTATAACTCATGGTTTGTACCGTCGTTTCCCAGGCCTGATCCCATTCTAAACCGTAATCATCAACCAAAAGGCGCATAAACTCAGCCGGTGCAACAGCCGGATGGGTATCATTGATATGAACAGAAATCTTTTCGTGAATCCGCTCTAAGGGCCGCCCTTGTTTCAGATATGATTTAATGATAGTTTGCAATCCGGCGCTGGTCATGAAGTACTCTTGAATTAAACGCAGCTCTTTTCCTTGATAATCAGAATCATCCGGGTAAAGAATGGCTGTGATATTTTTCACCCGCCGGCGGTCTTCCAAGGTCGGGTAATTGAGTTCATATTCTTCAGGAATTTCAACATCCCAAAGGCGAAGATTGTTGATATTGTCATTGCCAAAACCAATCTGCGGAACGTCGTAAGGCACGGCACGAAGCACCTGGGCACCGTCATAGGCAGGAACGATACGTCCTTCTTCATTGGCCTGCAGATGCACATTGCCAAAGAGTTTAACTTCAACGGCATCATGATCTTTGCGGGTTTCCCAGACATTGCCGACAGAGCCAAACCAAGCGTCAGGCAGCTCTGTTTGATAGCCGTTGACAATGCGCTGTTTGAACAAGCCGTATTGGTAGCGAAGTCCGTTGCCAAAGCCGGGATAGCCGGTTGTTGCCAGCGAATCCATAAAAGCTGCTGCTAAACGTCCCAAGCCGCCGTTCCCCAGAGCCATGTCATACTCAGCATTTTTAACATCTTTGAAATTGATCCCTAAATCGGCAAAACCTTCTTTAACGGTATCAAGAATGCCCAGATTCAGCAGATTGGTTTCAAGCATCCGGCCAGGAAGAAACTCAATTGAAAAATAGTAAGCTACTTTTTGATGGTTTTCTGAAATTTTACGGTTTCGCTCCAGCCAAAGCGGTGTGTAATATTTACGGATAACCTTTGCCAAAGAACTGAAAAGTTCTGTCGGGGTGGCATCAGGTACCTTAATCAGCTGCTCTTCGTGCAGAGTATCTTTGAAATCACGGATGAATTTTTCTTTTGTTAGTTGCATTTTTTTCCTTTCGTAAGAGACTGCTAAAACTGTCGGGATTTGTGCTTTTGCTGACAGTCTGACTGCTGTTCTTTGAACTGAGAGCAGACAGCAAACTGCTGCCGGTTTGAACAGACCTTGTCAATCCAAGCCGGCAGAACAGCACTGAATCCCAATAGGCAAATGACTGCTCCTGCAGACAGCTGCCTTATTTTTTTATTTTGCTATTTCCTTGTAGAGATCTTCATAAGCCTGACTGGCCGTATCCCAAGAGAAATCCATGCTCATCGCATTTTGCTGCAAAATTTTCCAGTCTTCCTTCTTATTATAATAAACATCCAGCGCAGTCTCAAGTGTTTTGGTCAGCCAATAGCCTGAAAAGTCTTGGAAACCAAAACCAGTACCCGTTTTTTCAAATTCATTATAAGGAATAACAGTATCCCGAAGTCCGCCTACTTCATGTACCAGAGGCAGCGTACCGTAACGCATGGCCATCATCTGCGACAGGCCGCACGGCTCAAAAGCACTGGGCATCAAGAAAAGGTCGCTGGCAGCGTAAATCTGCTGAGCCAACTCTAAATCAAAAGTGATATTAGCGGAGATTTTTTCCGGGTAAGCATAGCTGAACCATGAAAAAGCATTTTCAAAATCAGCATAACCTGTTCCCAGAAGCACAATCTGCAAATCCAGCTGCATGATGGTGTTAAGTTCATCGACAACCAGATTGAAACCTTTTTGGTCTGTCAGACGGGAAACAATACCAATTAAAGGCACATCATCACGCACTGGCAGCCCGACACGTTCCTGCAGTGCTGCCTTGTTTTTAGCCTTGCCTGACAAATCATCTTTTGAAAAATGAGCTGTCAAATGCGGATCTGTCTCCGGATCAAGCAAGTCAGTGTCAATACCATTGACAACACCGCTCAGCTTGCCTGATTCCATCCGCATAATCTGATCGAGCCCCTTGCCGAATTCAGGCGTCATAATTTCTTTGGCGTAACTTGGTGACACCGTTGTGACACGGTCAGCATAAAGAACGGCTGCTTTCATCCAATTCAAGCAGTCATTCCAGCGCAGCGTTCCATCACGGTAGCGCTCATCGCCGACACCAAAGAGTTCTCCCAGCATAGCAGGATTAAACTGACCTTGAAATTCAATATTGTGAATGGTGAAAACAGTCTTAATTCCCTGATAGGCATTGATCCAATGGTATTTTTCCTTGAGCAGATACGGAATCATGCCGGTATGATAATCATGCACATGGAGAACATCAGGAATAAAGTCAATCTTTTCCATTGCTTCCAAAGCAGCTAATTGGAAATAGGCAAAGCGTTCACCGTCGTCAAATTCTCCGTAGATTTGGCCGCGGTAGAAATAATGCTTGTTATCAACAAAATAAAAATTAACACCATCTTTAAAAATGTGTTTGATGCCCACGTATTCACGGCGCCAGCCCACATTGGTAAAGAAGTAAAACAGATCCTTTATTTCCTCGCCGAATTTGGCGTCAACAGCATCATAATAGGGAAGGATGACACTGACTTCATTCCCATTTTTAACAAGGGATTTAGGCAATGCCCCGATGACATCGCCTAATCCGCCAGTCTTTGCAAAAGGAGCACCTTCTGCTGCTACAAATAAAATTTTCATCAAACTATATCCTCAACAATTTCGCTTGCTTTTGCTATAACAACCGGTTTATCTGCTGTTCCGCGAACCGTTACTCCCGGCGCAATCTTGACATTTTTGTCCAAAATAGCATTTTCAACCACAGCCCCTTCGCCGATAGTCACCTTAGGAAAAACAATGCTGTTTGCAACTCTGGAATTATCCGCAATATAGCAATTCCGCGAAATAATCGAATGCTCTACCGTGCCTTTGACAATACTGCCCGAAGCAAATTGGGCATTTTTCACAGTTGAGCTGGCTGCAAAATAGGTTGCTTCTTCATTTTTAACCTTGGTGTAGACCTTCTGATTAGAATAAAGAAGAGAATAAAATTTTTGAGAATCCAGCATATCCATATTGGCATCGTAATAGGATTTGACTGATGAAATATTGGCCAGATAGCCAGTATATTCAAAGGCCAAAGCTCTTTCTGAAACCGTCAAATCACGAAGCAAGAAACGAAGATTGAGAGGATTTTCCTTTTCATTTTCTTTTTCCATCTGCTCAATCAGCCAAGGGGTATTGACAATGTAAATACCAGCAGACATTTTTTCAAATTCATGACCGACATGGCTGTCGTGACGGCCGGTAACAGTGTCTGTTTCATCAATTTCCAAAATATCATTGGCCTTAGAAATAATGTCAACAGGCAGTTTCTTATAAACAACCGTGATATTGCGCTTATTGGCATTGTGCAGATGAATGACCTGCTGCAGATCAAGGTTGCACAGGATATCGCAGGACATGTAGATGGTCTGATCAGAACCTGAACGCTTCAGATAAGTCAAAATCTGATCATAGTAATCTTTGTCTGCATAGATGCTGTCTTCTCTGGTATTGTAAAATCCTAGGAAATAGTGGCTCAAAAGAGTGTTTAAGCCCCATTCGCGGCCGCTTCTGATATGGTCAAAAATGGAACGGATATTTTGTCCGCGGAAAATACCATAAATACTGCGAATCCCTGCATTAGCTAAATTTGATAGCTGAAAGTCAATCAAACGGTATTTGCCGTCAAAAGGCAGGTTTGCCAAAGGACGTGTATCTGTCAGCCCTTCCATTTCGGGAAAGCCAATAGCGCTGCCTAAAATTGCAGAATATTTATCAATCTTCATTTGGAACCCCCACTACTTCATTGTAACCAATAACCTGAACTTCATCTGTTCCGTCAACTTCAACGCCTTCACCGATTTTAGCACCTTCACCGATAATAGCGCGTGTAATTTTGGCACCTTCACCAATAACAGCGCCGCTCATGATGAAGGAATCCTTGATTTCAGCGCCTTCCCTTACCTGAACATTGGTTGATAAAATCGAGTGTTCAACCTTACCGGATACAAAGCAGCCATCCACAACCAGTGAATCTTTAACATCTGCTTCATCAGTAATGAAGTTAGGCGGTGCAATCAAGTTTCTGGAATAAATTTTCCAGGAGCGATCACGGCTGTGAAGCTCATTGTCTTCTCCGATGTATTCCATATTGGCTTCCCAGAGAGATTCGATTGTCCCAACATCTTTCCAATAGCCTTTGAAATTGTAGGTATAAACGCGTTCACCTGATTCAAGATAGGCAGGAATAACATTTTGACCAAAGTCGGACATGTCAATATTATTTTTCTCAGCATCGACAAGCATGGTCCGCAGACGTTCCCAATTAAAGATGTAAATTCCCATTGAAGCCTTGGTTGATTTTGGTTCTTTTGGTTTTTCCTCAAACTCAACGATACGGTCATTTGAGTCAGTATTCATGATACCAAAACGGCTGGCTTCCTTAAGCGGAACATCAATAACAGCTACCGTCAAACTGGCCATATTGTCTTTATGGGTCTGAAGCATATCATCATAATCCATCTTATAGATATGGTCTCCTGACAAAATCAGCACGTATTCAGGATCAATGCTGTCGATATAGTCGATATTTTGATAGATGGCGTGACTGGTTCCTTGGAACCAACGGTTTCCTTCTGTTGCAGAATATGGCTGAAGAACTGTTGTCCCAGAGTCAATGCCGTCAAGACCCCAACTTGATCCATTTCCGATATGATTGTTAAGAGCCAGCGGCTGGTACTGGGTAATCACACCAACATTATTAATTCCTGAGTTAGCACAGTTTGACAGCGCAAAATCAATAATACGGTAACGTCCCCCAAATTGAACAGCAGGCTTTGCAATACTTTGTGTCAATTTGCCCAGACGTGTCCCCTGTCCTCCTGCGAGGATCAAAGCTAACATTTCATTCTTCATGTGAATTTCCTTCCCAAATAGTTTTATTTTTTCAAACGACGTTTAATTTTCCAGATACTTGCTCCCAGAGCCGGCAGGGTGAAACTGAGCGTATTTTCATAGTCTTTCCACAAATCCTTTTGGGTCTTGACAGTTTCATTATGCTCTTTCCAGACGCCGCCGAATTCTTCAAGTTCTGTATTCCAGATTTCCTCATAGATACCGGCAACCGGCACACCTATAGTAAAATCTTTGCGTTCCACAGGAGCCATATTAAAGACGCAAACCAGCATATCTCCTTTCTCGTTTTTACGGATGAAAGACAGAACACTTTGGTCAACATTATCCGCATCAATAATTTCCAAGCCATCATAGCTGGTATCAACCTGCCAAAGAGCTTTATGATCCTTATAGAATTGATTGAGCTTGCTTGTAAAAGCCTGCAGCTTCACGTTTAACTGGTCTTCTTCTTCTAGATTGCTCCACTCCAATTCTTGGTCGTATTTCCATTCCAAAAATTGGCCGTATTCACTGCCCATAAACAGCAGTTTTTTACCGGGGTGGCACATTTGATAGGTATAGAGACTGCGCAGCCCTGCAAATTGATTGTAACGGTCTCCCCACATCTTATGCATCAGGCTCTTTTTCCCGTGAACAACCTCGTCATGCGAGAATGGGAGGACGAAATTTTCCGAAAAGAGATACATGAAACTAAAGGTGACCAGATTAAAATCATATTTGCGGTAAATTGGATCTTCTTCGTAAAACTTAAGGATGTCATTCATCCAGCCCATATTCCATTTGTAGTCAAATCCTAAACCGCCTTCTTCGCGGCGCCCTGTAATCTTAGTCATGGCTGTCGACTCTTCAGCAATCATCATGACATCCGGATGAGCCAGCTTAAGCACGGTATTTAAACGCTGCAGGAAGTAGTAGCCTTCCAAATTGCGGTTTCCGCCTTCCTTGTTAGGCTGCCAAGGTCCCTCATCGTAATCCAAGTAAAGCATATTGCTGACAGCATCAACCCGAATACCATCAATATGGTAAAAGTCTATCCAGAATTTAGCACTGGAAATAAGGAAAGACTGCACTTGATTCTTCCCAAGGTCAAAATTCAAAGCTCCCCAGCGGTAGTTGTGCGCTCTGTCATGATCTTGGTATTCAAAAGTCGGAGTCCCGTCGAAATAAGCCAAAGCATCATCGTTAATCGTAAAATGCCCCGGTACCCAGTCGACAATAACGCCAATATTGTTTAAGTGGCAGGCTTCAACAAAATCTTGGAACTGCTCCGGTGTTCCGTAGGTATGTTCAAAAGCAAAGAAGCCCATGAGCTGATAGCCCCAGCTCATTCCCAGAGGATGCGCCATCAGCGGCATGAATTCAACATGCGTATAGTTCATCTTGACCAGATAAGGAACCAGCTCGTCTTTTAATTGATCAAAAGTGTAAGGAGTTCCGTCCTCATTTTGTTTCCATGAGCCTGCATGAACTTCATAAATACTAACCGGACGCTTAAAGAATCCCAGACGTTTGCGGCGGCCCAGCCACAGCCCGTCCTTCCATTTCTTCTCAGGAATATTCCTGATTACTGTTCCTGTGCCCGGACGTTCTTCCAGATAAACGGCAAAAGGGTCAATCTTTTCAACAATCTGTCCGCCCTGACGCGTCACCAGATATTTATAGATGTGGCCTTCTTTAGGTAAATCTGTAAATACCTCCCAAACACCTGCCTCATTTTTTTGCATTTGCAGAGGATTCTCAAACCACCCTGTAAAATCACCGATCAAATGAAGATCTTCAGCATTGGGTGCCCAGACCCTAAAGACATACCCTTTAGCACCGTCTTTTTCAGTTTCATGAAAGCCGAAATAATGCTGCGCATGAAAATTTTCACCCGTTCCGAATGTTCTCAGTGCCTCTTTTTCATCCATTCGACCACCTCCTCTAGTTTGTTCGTAAAAATAAGATAAACCTGCCTAAATAAAACAAAAATAATCCAAGCAAAAACTTGGATTATTTTTTAATTCAAGGACCACAGCTATCAAATTTTCAAATTAATGACTTAATATGAAAGCGCTATCTATATCTTTACTCATATTATAGCATACTTTTCATTCTATGTCATATGAATTTCAGTCTTTTTCTCATTTGCATTAAAATCTAATTGGAACACCTTACCGGCGCCGCTGACATTGACAGTGACCAATCCTGAACCGTAATCTGCTGATGCTACATAGACATGTTTGCGAATATCTTCAAAGCTCTGATATGAAAAGGCAGTTTCCTGCGTTTTCAAATAAATCAGATTTTTTACAAAATCAACCGTTGATTTATGCAGAGTAACCTGATCCCAGTTAATCTGATTGACCGCATCAGGTGCATTGTAACTGTTCATAGCCCGCTCTTTGTCTGCAGCAGTCAGCTCTCCGTCAGGACCTGTCGCAAGCAGCTTCGTCCGCAGAAATTCCTGCCCCAGCTGCATAAAGACCATTCCCTGCATGAGAATGCCTAGGCTAATAGCAAGCTCTACCCGCTTAATATGACTGTCTTTGTCATCTTCAGGGTGCAGCTCCAAAAGAAGGTCATTAAGATTGTAGTTGTCATGTGCTTCCACATAGTTAAGCACCTGATCAGGAGCCAGATAGGGTGCCAGCTCATCGCTTCCCAGCATTCCTTTAGCCAATTCGTATTCGGTTGCTTCTCCGGAAACAAAACCTCGCTTGAAGTCTCCGTAAATCTCAGCACCTTTGATGGCATTTCTGACATCGTCATTAAAGAAACCGATACGAGGCATTTGGTGAGCATTGCCTTTTTTAGCTTTATTTTCAGGCATGAGCCCCACTCCCATATCCCATCCTTCGCCATAAAGCAGGATATTAGGGTCAACCTCATCTACAGCCTGCCTGATAGCATTCATCGTTTCAACATCATGGAGCCCCATCAGATCAAAACGAAAGCCGTCAATGTTATAAGCTTCTATCCAATAAAGGACTGAATCAATCATGTATTTTCGGAACATTTCCTTTTCGCTGGCCGTTTCATTGCCGCAGCCGGAGCCGTTTTGAAAGGAACCGTCACGGTTCATGCGATAGTAATAATCCGGTACAGCCAGCTGAAAGGCCGAATCTGAATTGGAATACGTATGGTTGTAGACAACATCCATGATGACACCGATTCCGGCATCATGATAGGCCTGGATCAGCTGCTTCAGTTCAAGAATTCGCGTTGTCGGTGCCTGCGGATTGCTGGCAAAACTGGCCTCGGGAACATTGTAATTTTCCGGATCATAGCCCCAGTTATAGGCATAAGACCCGTCTGATTCAAGCGTCTGATGATGATCAAAGATCGGCTGCAGCTGAACATAATTAATCCCCAAACGTTTAAGATAGTCAAAGGCAGTCGCATCGCCGTACTGATTTGTCGTTCCTGTTTCAAAGGCTCCTAGAAATTTTCCGCGATTTTCCGGCTGAACGCCCGATGTTTCAGACTTGGAAAAATCCCTGATATGCATTTCCGAGATAACTGCTTTATTGGGGTTGCTGAGCCGCCAGACAGCATCTTTTCCCTGCTTAACTGCAAATCCTTCAGGCTGTAAATCGCTGTCTGCAACAACAACAGAACGTCTGCCGTCTGCTGTCGCTGCAATCGAATAAGGGTCTCTGGTATCTCTGAATGTCCGTTTTCGGTAATAAACACGATAACAGTAGGCCTGAAAATTCAGGTCTCCTTCTACTTTTAGGAACCAAACCCCTTGCGTATTTGTCCTATGATCAGCGGGAGTTCTGCTGTCCCCGCGATTCATGCTGATAACCTGGCTGACACTGGCATTTTCTGTGGTTGCACTGTAAAGAATCAGCTCAACCCTCATGGCAGTTGGCGCCCAGAGGCGAAATTCAGTAGCTTCTTTTTGGTAAGAAAAACCCAGCCAGCCCTGAAAGCCCCACTCTTGGTCGAAACGTTTGCTGTTAACAGCCATATCAAAGGCATGCGGCTGGCGCCGACGGTAAGCATGGCTGGTAACAGCAGCCTGTCTGGAATAATAAAGGGTGCCGTCTCCTTCAACAATCCAAACCTCTGTCTTAAGCAAGCCCGGCTGGCAGTCAATCTTAAAATCGGGTGTCTTGACGGACCAATCTGCATTTTTGACAATCAAATAGACTTGATTTTGAAAAGACTCTGATTCATAGGTAAGACTGCCGACGATTCCAAAACTGTCAAAACGGGAAAAGGAAGCGTCCTTTCCCGTTTGGCCTTCTAACCATTGCCACATGCTGAAATCAAAATAACGTCCTTTATTGCTGTGGTAGTGTACAACTACAACATTTTTCATGTATTCCTGCCTAACTAATTTGTCTCCTCTGACTTGTCCAGCCCATCTAAATTTTCTGCTTCCCTAGCAAATTTCTGAGCAATTGCTTCTAATACCAGCTCTTCTGTGTCAAGCGTAATCGCATCGTCGGAAATCTCGTCTGTGTTGGCGAAAAATTCAATATGATTATTCAGATTGCGCAGTTCAATCGGTGCATCGCCGCCGTATTCGCCGTCAAGATTAATCATCATTCTCTTAGGAGGATTGCCCTGAGGAATGATTTTCAGATAGCTCGTTTTGATGTATTCGATCTTTTTATGATTGATATGGCGGCCGCCGGTCAGGACAAGCCGGATCAGATCAGTCAATTCAAAAAGATTAGCCGTCTTCACCAATATCAAAGTAAAATTGCCATCGTCCAATTTAGCATCCGGAGCAATGGTTTCAAAGCCGCCGACCGAGTTGGTCAAGGCCACAAAAATCATTGACGCCTCGCCTTCAAAAACACCGTGATCATGAAATACCTTGACAGGAACATTGCGGACACGCGGCAGCAGTTCAGCCCCTTTGACCAAATAAGCCAAGTAACCAAACATCGTTTTTAACTGGCTGGGCACACTGTAGGTTAATTCGGTCAAACTGCCCGCTGCTGCAATATTGATAAAGTATTTATCTTTGTAAGCCTGACCGATATCCATGTGAACCGTCTGATTTTTGCCGATCAGTTTGGCTGCCTCAACCGGATTGCCGCGGGGAATTTTAAGTGCCCGCGCAAAATCATTGGTTGTACCGGTGGGAATAATGGCCATCTTGGGGCGTCGCTTCAAAGGCGCAATGCCGCTGACCACTTCATTGATGGTACCGTCTCCGCCTGCTGCAATGACAAGGTCAAAGCCTGCCACAGCAGCACGTCTAGCCTCATTTTTGGCAGAATCTGCTTCAGGAGTTGTTTGAAAGGCGCTGGTTTCATAGCCAAAACCTTCCAAAAGGTCCAAAACATCTGCTACATTTTTCTTCATGATTTCCTGACCGGAGGTCGGATTATAAATCAAACGTGCACGTTTTCGTTTTCTTACCATATGTGTTCTCCTTTCACAGACTTTCTAACCAAGCCTCATCTTTGATTTCAATGCCTAAACTTCTGGCCTTTTCCAGTTTTGAACCGGCGTCGCTTCCTGCGACCACCAAACTGGTTTTTTTCGAAACACTGCCGGCAACGTTAGCACCAAGATTCTGCAGCTTTTCTTTGGCTTGATTGCGGGTCAGTTTTTCCAGCTTTCCTGTCAAAACCACCGTCAGGCCTGATAGAGCTGCGTTATTGGACACCCGCTGACCGAGATAGGATAAATTCAGTCCTGATGCTTGTAATTCAGCCAACAGTTTCTGCGCACCGCTGGTGGCAAAATAGGTTTTCAGCGACTGGGCAATGACCGTTCCGAGACCGTCAATACCGGCAATATCCTCAAAATCTGCCGCAGCCAGCTGCGGAATAGTTTCAAATTTTTCCAGCAAGAGCCGGCTGGCCTTGCTGCCGACATGACGGATTCCCAGACCAAACAGCAGTTTCTCGGCCGAATTGTCTTTGGAAGCCTGAATAGCATCATAGAGTTTATTGGCTGATTTCTCTTTAATACCTTCGAGCGTCAGCAAATCTTCAGGGGTCAGCTGATAAATATCAGCGACATCATGGATCAGATCTGCTGTAAAGAGCTTCTCAACAATTGCCGGACCAAGTCCTGCAATATTCATGGCATTGCGGCTGGCAAAATGAATCAGTTTTTCCTTGAGCTGGGCAGGGCAGCGAGGATTGACACATCTCAGTGCCACCTCATCCTCAAAATGAATCAGCCCGCTTTGGCAGGACGGACACAAATTAGGAATCGGCATGGCTTCCTGCTGATCGCGCTTAGCTTTGACAACATGCAAAACCGCCGGAATAATATCGCCTGCCTTATAAACAACGACTGTATCCCCGATGCGAATGTCTTTGTCAGCAATATAGTCAACATTGTGCAGAGTAGCCCGGCTGACCGTTGTTCCTGCCAGCTGTACGGGCGTCAGGTTGGCTGTAGGGGTCACAACACCAGTTCGGCCGACTGTCCAATCGACCGATAAAATTTCGGCTTCTTTTTCCTCCGCCGGAAATTTATAGGCAATAGCCCATCGCGGTGCCTTGACGGTAAAGCCTAATTCCTCCTGCATGGCTAAACTGTTGACCTTAATGACAATGCCATCAATATCGTAAGCTAGCTGCGAACGTTCCTCGGCAACAGTCTCAATAAACCGCCAGATATCATCCATTGATGAGGATACGATATGCCGCGGATTGACAGTGAAGCCCAGCTGAGCAAAGCTCTCCAGTACTTCTTCCTGACTTTCAATAGCAGTCGGTCCTGCTTCCTGATAAATAAAGCTGGCCAGCCTGCGCTTCGCCACAACCCGTGTATCCAGCTGCCGCAGAGTTCCTGCTGCAGCATTGCGGGGATTGGCAAATTCGGCTTCCCCGTTTTCCCGGCGCTCAGCATTGATACTTTCAAAAGAAGCCTTGGGCAGATAGCACTCGCCTCTGACAGTCAGATTGATCGGCTGGGGCAGATGCAAGGGAATATCCTGCACGCGCTTTAAATTTTCTGTGATATTTTCACCGACCGTTCCGTCTCCTCTTGTCGCACCGACCTGAAGGGTACCGTCAACATAGGTCAAAGAAATGGAGAGACCGTCAATTTTCAATTCTGCTAAATATTCTGCTTGGGGAAATTCTGTTTTTACCCGCTGATCGAAAGCATCCAGTTCCTCACGGGAAAAGGCATCCTGCAAAGAAAAAAGAGGGTACTCATGCTGATACTTTTCAAACCCTTCTAAAACAGGTCCTCCCACACGGTGAGTTGGGCTGTCAGGCAGTATGTCCTCAGGGTATTTTTTTTCCAGCTCGGCCAATTCCCGATAGAGTTTATCATACTCGGCATCCGAAACACTGGGATTGTCTTTGGTATAGTATTCCTTAGCGTATTGGTTCAGCAGCTGAACCAGCTCATTCATACGTTCTTTCATAACTTCTATTTTACCATATTTTCAGCGGCTTTCCTTAATTTTTAAATCAGAAAATAAAAACGCAGCCTTGAAAAAAGTCAAAGCTGCGGACAGTTAAAAAAGAACCCGAGATAAAGATATCCCAGATTCTAAATATATGGTCTCTCTGCAGCAGTTTAAAGCTGTTTAATTCCTGAAATTACTTGGTAAAATCAATGTGTTTGCCAGCTCGGTCAATCACCAGTGCACCGATAAGCAGGGACGCAAATTCTCCCAGAGCTGTTGTCAGCCAAGTTATCCAAAAAGGCGTATTAAAGATCACCTTTAATTCTGCTGCAATGGTAAACATAGACAAGGAAAAAAAGATGGCAAAATAAAAGAAGGCTTTGTTGATGAACCCTTTAAAAAGATAAGCATCTTTGTATTTGGCAAAAAGAATAACGCCTAAGCTGACAAAAATAAGGGTTGAGCCGCCGCCGACAAAAACATCTACCAGACCAATTGTCCCCATGGCATTGGCAATCATACAGCCCAGCGTTACAGCAATAATGTATTTAGGATTGAAAAAAGCCAGAAAATAAAGCATCTCAGCCAAACGAAACTGTATGCCGCCGTATGACAGAGCATTGAGAGGCGGTGTGGCAGTCAGCACCACGTATACAGCTGCCACAATAGCAATATGACTTAAATCACGAACAGTTAATTGTTTCATTATTTCTCCTTTGACGGTTGTCCCGTTTATAATATGCTTGGTGAAAGGGAAAAAGCACCAAGGGCTGCTGAGCAGCCTAATCAGTATAGCATATTTTTGCTTTTTTTGATATAGTAAGTTTATGAAAAAAATATTGACTAACAATTTTGTAAAAAAGGTTACCCAGCACGAAGTTTTTAAGTATTTGGTTGCAGGGGTTCTAACAACTATCTTTTATGCTGTTCTTCGCATTGTAATCATCTACCCTATTTTGAAAAATGCCACCCTGACAGCAACTATCGCTAATGTATTGGCTATTGTCTTTGCTTTTGTGATTAATGATACCTATGTTTTCAATCAGGCAAGGCAGGGCTGGCAAAGCCGTTTTGTGAAGTTTTTCCTGGCGCGCCTGTCAACATTATTCTTGGATACTGGTTTAGCCTATCTTTTAGTTGACCAATTCCCGGGAATTATCGGCCAGTTTGTCGGCAATAACATGTCCTGGGTTAATGCCATCGCTACCTTGATCGGTCAGGTCTTAATCATGGTAACCAACTATGTCATCAGTAAATTCTTTATTTTCAAAAATAAAAAATAAAAAAGCAGTCTTGCTGCAAATAGAAAAAGGAGAAAACAGCACGTTCATGATATGACATCGTGAGCCGCTGTTTCTCCTTTTTTACTTGCAAATTATTTTTATCGATCTTAAATCCAATTCTCTTCACGCGCAATTCTGACAGCTTCTGTACGATTGCTGGCAGACAGCTTGTTAAAAATACCGGTCATGTAATTTCGGACCGTGCCGTTGGACAAGAAAAGTTTTTCAGAGATTTCCTGATTAGACAGACCTCTGGCCGCTAAAAGCAAGACTTCCTGCTCTCGCTGGCTCAGCGGATTTGACGTAAAAGTGACTTCCTCAATCAGCTCAGGAGAATACTCTCTTTGTCCGGACAAAACGGTGTGAATCGTCTGCATCAGCTCAGCAGTTGAGCGATCCTTCAGGACATAAGCATCAACATGGGCTGCTAAGGCACGCTTAAAATAGCCTGAGCGCTTGAAAGTCGTCACAATAATAACCTTAGCAGCCTGATGATGAGCACGAATCCACTCCAGCACATCCAGTCCTGTTTTTTGGGGCATTTCAACGTCCAAAATAGCCACGTCAACAGATTCTTTTTGCAGCAAGGCTATTGCCTCGGCACCATTGGAAGCTTGAAATATAGCCTCAACGCCGTCTTCCATGAGCAAAAGCTGACAGAGAGCATCACGCAGCATGGATTGATCTTCGGCGACTAATAATTTCATAGCTGTCCTCCTTCTTCCAAGGTCACACGGACAAGGGTCGGATTGTGGCTGGAGACAATCATCGCCTCTCCTTTAACCAGCTGCAGGCGTTCTTTGATGGAATGCAGTTCTTCACCAGTCAGCTGAGGAAAACCACTGCCGTTGTCACTGACCTCAATTACCAGTTTCTCAGACCTGAATAACTTAATATAACATTGGCTGGCTTTGGCATGTTTGATGATGTTGGTTGTTAATTCTCGCAAAATCATGGTCAAACTGGACTGAATAACAGGCGACAAAGCAGCCAAATCTAATTGATTATCTACTCTCAGACTTATCTCTGCCATAGCAAACATCTCGCTGATATTGCCTAGCTCTTCTTCCACTGTGCGGTATTTGAGATTATTGATCAGTTCGCGGACATTTTTCATCGATTCTTTGCTGATTTGATTGAGCTCCAGCAGTTCCTTGCGGACAGCCGTCAGATTATCCTTGTTGAGCTGTTTGAGAGCCAGTTCCGTTTTTAAGGTCATCATAGCAAAGGTGTGTCCCAAGGTATCATGCAAATCGCGGCCGATACGGTTGCGCTCATTTTCAGCGGCCAGCAGATTGATAGCTTCATTCTGCTTGTATAGCTCCCGTTTCATTTGTTCTTCAATTTGCGTCTGATGCTGAGTATAAAGCATAGTTAAGACGAAAATCGCGACAAGAAAGAAGTAAACTTTATTGAATGTTGATGTCGCACGAGCAAAACCAACTAAGACCACGATTACGATTCCAAGTAAAAAGGAAATAAAGCGATAACTCTTTATCTTATCCCCAAACCGCCAGACGAGAAGATTAACGAGAAAGAAGAAAAACCACATCATGGAGCCTTCGATAAAACAGGATATCCAGACGATGTAGCCTAACAAGTAAAACCAGAGGCAGGCAATTATTTTAGGATAGTCATCTTTGATATGAATAATAGCGATAAAGGCCAGCGCAAAAAGCACCGACGGTAAAAGCGTCCACAAGGGATAGCCAAACCAGCTGACACCGCCCAGCGGAAAAATCATAAAGACCAGTGCTACATAGTAGAGTGGATCCGTTTTTTGAAAGGGTCGAAACATCATTTCACCTCAAGCTTTTTTCCGACTGCAAGAGCAATCACTAAGACTATGATAGCATATCCAAAGAGAATCGAGAGTGACTGGATGGAAATATCTTTATCAAAATAAGAAATCACCGTGTTATTAAAGTGATAAGTCGGTGTCCATTTGGCTAATTTCTGCATCACGTCAGGAAAGGTTGATACCGGCATCCACAGTCCTCCCAAGACAGACAGCCCCATGTAAAATATATTAGCAACTAAAGAGAGGGTCTGCGCAGACTTGATATGAGCAAAAAGGGCACCAAACGGCATGAAACAGGAAGCCCCGACGAATAACAGTCCTCCTGCTGTCAGCCAGTCTTTCCAGGGCATGGACACATCTTTGACAAAGTGGCCGACCAGAAACACAGCTATGATCGCCAAAACAAAGTGCACCAAGATAGTTATAATTTTACTGGCATAATACTGCCACAAGGGCACAGGGCTGTGCTGAACAGCCTTTAAACGATTGCCGGTCTTATCCTCGTGAAATGCAAAAGGCAGCGAGTAAAAAGCAAAACTGAGGCTGGAAAAAGCGGTCATTTGCAGCATATACTGTCTGATCCAGACTTTAGCCATTTCTTTTGGCATGGATTCATCATTAGCCCAAATAGTAGTAAAGAGCAGGAAAAAGCCAATCGGCATGCCAACAGCCATAATTAAATTAGATAAAGAACGTTTGTTGACAAGATATTCTTGCCTTAACATTGCTTTAAAGGTTTTCATGAGCTTTTTCCTCTCTTTCATTTTCAAAAATACTGTCAAGCAGGGTTCGGTTGGCCATTTCAATATCCTCAATAGGACATCCGGCATCTTCTAAAATCTGCCAGATTGTTTGAAATTCCTTAGTTGTGAAGGTTATTCTGTCTGATTTAACAGTCAAATTGTAAATAGACTGATCCTCTATGTTTTCTAGATAGGCAAGCGGCAGCGTGAAGACCTTCTCTTTTTCTTCAGCCCGCATGAGATAAGGCGTAGTATCGCGCAGCAATTTCCCATCATGCAGCACCAAAATACGATCCGCTGTATGCTCTACTTCTTCGATATAGTGAGACGAATAGATAATCGTTTTCCCCGATGCCTTGAGCTCATTAACAATTTCCCAAAAGCGCTTGCGCGTGCTGGTATCCATCCCGGCTGTCGGCTCATCAAGAAAAATAATATCCGGCTGACCGATAATGACTTGAACAAAAGCCAGCAAGCGGCGCTGACCGCCGGAGAGCTTTTCAGCAAATTGATTTTTTTGCTCAGCTGTAAAACCAAGCAGCCTGTCAATCGCTGTGTCAGACAAAGGATCAGCATAAATACTTTGCTGAAACTGAAGAAGTTCTGACACTTTTAACTTTTGTTCGGTTAAATTTTCCTGAAAAAGGATGCCGACCTTGCCCTTAAGCTGTGAATCATAGGCCGATTTCCCCAGCACTTCAATCTGCCCGGCTGTCGGATGATAGTCTCCCAAAAGACAGGACATAAGTACCGTCTTGCCTGCCCCGTTGGGACCGATCAAGGCCATACAATCACCCTCATTGACCTCAAAAGAGAGGTTTTTCAGTGCTTTTTTATCCTTAAAATTTTTTGTCAGCTGTGAAACTTTAATGATCGTTTTAGTCATGCGGATTCTCCTTTCATGAGCTGCAAAAGCCTACCGAACCTATAGTGACAAGAGAACAAGCAGCCAGTCACAAAGCTCTGCCTTTTTCGAAAATGGGCTAAAAGCCTGTATGCCCGGTAATTTCGGCACTTCCTGTTATAAGCACTAAAAAGCAGACGCAGCTATTATTTTTTCTTGTTTTCTTCACTTTCTGCTTTTATTATAAAAAATAAAAAACATTCCGTTTAGCACAGAATGTCATATCATGACATGACTTTTGTCATGTCTTAAGGTTGTAGATAAACTCCCAAAAATAAATTCTCTCTAAAGTTTCATCATAGAATAGTATCACTTTTCGTTTTTGTAAGATGATATAGAAATGAGCGAAGTCTAATCTGATACTTTCCAATGTAGCAAAAAAGGCAGAAACATTGAGTTTCTGCCTCTCGGAGATTTTGAGACCTAGGCTCAAAATCTAGGTATGGAATTCCGAAGGAAGTCGCTACCGTCCGTGCTACCTAAGGAAAGTATCATAACAAAATATTACTTTTTGAGAAAATAGACTTTTTCTTCAGTCTGTGACATGACTTTTGTCATGTCTCATTATATAAGGCTTGGTCTTTTACAGCTAATCACCCAGAATGAACAGGCAGCTAACCTGGATCAAGCCATCATTTCTTGTTTTCTTCATCTTTTTTAGCCATAAAGTCCCGTCTGGATTGGATAATAGTGATAATGTTGCCTCGTCTTGGTTTAAATTCCTTAACGTATTTCTTCTGATAGCTGGCATTTAAAACAGCCCCTAAAATCAGAATTCGGGCAAAGACAATAAACCACAGCATTAAAGCAAACAAGGTCACCGATCCAAAGACCCGGAGATTTTCCATACTGGCGGTGGCATATCTCAGATAAGTCCCAAACACGCTCGTCATTGTAAAGAAGAGAATACTTGTAAAGATCGTACCCGGCAGAATATAGCGGATTTTCCTGATTCGGACATTGGGCAGGATATAGTAGAGAACCGCTAAGGCAACGAAGAAAATCGCAGCGGTTACCGGCTGGGTTAAATTCATCAAAATATCATACAAATCCTGATTGAGATAAGAATTGTGATACAAAAAAGTCAGCACTGTCTTACCAAACGTTGACAGTATAATCGCCAGCGCTAAAAAGAAAATCACCAGCAGGCTGGAAAAAATCCCGACGATATGCCCTAAAATCAAATCACGGTGATCTTGAATGCCGTAGGATTTATTCATTGATTTCTGCAAAAACGTCAGACTCTTTGACATGGTCCACAGACCTGTCACAACAGCCAGCCACAAGAGACTGGTAGAGGGTTTGTTGAAAATCCCGACAACAATGCCCGAGGTGCTTTCATAGAGCTGTTCAGGCAGGTTATTCTCCATAAATGATAAGAGTTCTGAAGTATCAATATCCAGATAAGGAAACAAGTTGGCAAGCAAGATTAAAAAGGGAAAGATGGTCAAAATAAGATAATAAGCTACTGCGATACTGGAGAGATCCATCTCAGAGCTTTTATAGTAGGTTAAAAAATTCTGAACATACTGGCTTGCCTGTAATTTTTCAATAAACTTTTTCACTGCAACTCCTATTAATAGGTGCCCTCTTCTCCCTGGCTGGTCAGAATACGCGGACCGTCTTTGGTAATAACAAACTGATGTTCATATTGACAGGAAAGACCGCCGTCAAGCGTCTTATGAGCCCAGCCTGTCTGCATATCAGTGTCAATTTCCCAGGTTCCCGTATTGATCATAGGTTCAATTGTCAGCACCATTCCTTCTTTCAAGCGCAGACCGCGTCCGGCTCTGCCGTAGTGAGGTACATTAGGTTCTTCATGCATGGTCGGACCGACACCGTGACCGACTAAGTCGCGCACAACACCGTAGCCAAAGCTTTCAGCATATTCCTGAATGGCTGCACCGATATCGCCGATACGGTTGCCGACAACCGCCTTTTCGATTCCTCTGTAAAGGCATTCCTTGGTAACATCCATGAGAGTTTTAACTTCTGTGGAAACCTCTCCGACAGCATAGGCCCAGCAGGAATCAGCGATACCGCCGCGGAAACTGTCTGTGTACTGTTTGACTTCAGCCACATTATCGAAATTTAATTGTGATACATCTAAATCTTCTTTGGCAATAGGACCGCCGATAACCATATCCACCTTAAGAAGATCGCCGTCTTGTAAGGTATAATGGCGCGGAAAGGCATGGGCTACCTCATCATTTAAACCGCAGCAGGTTGCATAGGGATAGTCCATAAAATGACCGTCTGCCCCGATTTGTAAGGGCAGGAAATTTTCTTCCTTACAGCGCCTGCGGACGTATTCTTCAATTTCCCACATATCCAGCCCCGGCTTAATCAAATCACGCAAACCGATATGGATGCTGGCTAAAAAATCACCTGCTTCATCCATGGCTTCAATTTCACGCGCTGATTTCAATGTAATCATGTCTTATATAACTCCTTAGCTTTAATTCAGTTTTGTCGTAACGACGGCCTTGGTAACAACTTGACTGCCGTGATAAATTTCAAAATCAAGTGTCGCACTCCGTCGATTTTCAGTGATGACCTTGGGCTGAATTTTCAGCAGGTCATCAATTTGAACGGCCTGTAAAAAGTATAACATCATTTGCTCAATAATGATATTCTTTTTGTGTTTTTGCGTCAAAACCCGCATGGTAATATCCTTTAAAAATTCCGTTAAAACGCCATGTGCCAGATTTCCTGCTGGATCAATCATAGCCGGCTCCACTACAAATTGAAAACCGGTTTTTTCCTCCTGCAGATTGGCCGTAATCTGCTCACTGTAGGTATAGGTACTGGTTCTTTGAAAATTTTGCAGATTTTCCATCACCTGCCGGCGCGTAATAACACCTAAAAGGCTGTAGTCTTCCTTAACGACCGGCAGCATATCATAATCTTCAAAAATCATCTTTTGGCTGATATTGGCCAGACTCAGAGTTGGTTTGGCAACGACAGGATTTTTAGTCATCAGCTGATTGAGCACCATATTAGGATCCTTGCCGGCCACATCGCGCATACTGATAACACCCACAACCATATTGTGGCTGTTGATGACCGGATAGCGCACGTGGTTGGTTTTTTTGATCAGATTGTTATAATCCCTGACTGTGTCTGTGTCGTGCAAGAAACCATGATAAAGCTTTTCCTGATAAACTTCCTCGACAGTTTTAATGTCCGTTTTGATGCGAACATTGGAAAGAGCCTGATTGATCAGCGTGGCAACGGTAAACGTATCATAATTGGTCACCATGACCGGAATTCCCAATTGATTGGAGGTTTCACGTACCCTTTCAGACACAGGAAAACCACCCGTTACTAAAATGGCATTTTTATTTTGCAGGGCCAAAAGCTGAATATTTTCACGGTCTCCGACAATCAGCAGACCATCCTTGGTCAGGTAGCGGTGGATATTGTCAATAGTCATGGCACCGATAGAAAATTTACTGAATTCATGACTGAGCCCGGACTCACCTGAGACCACTTCTGATTCGCTGATATTGGCAATTTCCCGGTAAGTCAGCTTGCTTAAGCGCACGCGCACCTTTTTCTCCACCCGAATGGTGCCGCTGCGCGGCCATGTTTCCACTATCCCGCGGTTTTCCGCTTCTTTAATCGCCCGATAGGCTGTTCCGTCACTGACTTTCAAATGATTGGAAATGCTTCTGACACTGACGCGCTTGCCGATGGCCAGATTTTCCAAATATTCTAAAATATCCTGATGCTTGCTCATTCTGTCTTCTCACCTATCCTTAATTCATATCTTAAATAATCACGCATTTTATGCGTGTAGCGGTCGCTCCCCTTAAACTGCTTGACCAAATGAAAACCGGCTTTTTCTGCCACTCTGGCACTGGCTGCATTCTCTTTATGAATGACGATCTTCAGCAGCTTTAAATGAAATTCTTTAAAAGCCAGAAAAACCAAGGTTTTGACTGCTTCAGTTGTCAGCCCCTGTCCCCAGTAATCCTTGTGCAAAAAATAACCGATCTCGGCTGTTTGCGCCGTTAAATCGAGCTTGTCAAAGCGAATCGCACCAATCATTTTATGATTTTCCTTGTGCTCAAGAGCCCAGACACCCAGAGGGTTTTTCATGAAATAATGAACCAGCAAAAAATCACTCTCAGCCCGACTGGCCTGATGAGGAAAGATAAAAGGCAGGTTCTGTCTGTTTCCGGCTATCTCATAAAAATCCTTATGATCCTTAAAGGCAAAGGGGCGCATGAGGAAATGCTGGGTCTCAACTTCTGCAAAGCGTCCGAACTGTGTCCATATATCCATATTGTTATATTACAGTTTTTTTGCCCAAGAGTCAAAGAAAATGCCGTATTTTTAAGAATTCAGGATCTCTGAAAATGACTGTAACAGTTGTTTTTATAAAAGACAGATATATTTAGCCAGACTTTCTAAAATTAAAAAAAACGAGACCGCACAGATTCTTAGCCAGCAATCCCTGCTTGTCTCGTATTATCATTAAAGAGCCCCTACAACCTTATGAGGCAGGTATTTCTCATCCAGATAGGCCATATCCTCATCAGTCAGTTTTAGGTCAAAAGCACCCATAAAATCATCAAGATACTTCTCCTTAGTCACACCCACAATAGGCGAGTCAATCCCCTTTTGCCACAGCCAGGCCAGAGCAATCTGAGCACGAGAATGATTATATTTTTCAGCCAGTTCAGCAACACGTCTGACGATAACCATATCTTGCTCTTCTGTGCTGTCATATTTGGATTTTGCTGTTTCATCAGTCCTGCTTCTAGCCGTATCAGCTGTCCAATCGCGAACAACACGGCCTGCTGCGAAGGGACTGTAAGGCGCTAAACCGACGCCTGAATCCTTGCAAAACGGAATCATTTCTCTTTCGTCTTCACGGTAGAGCATATTGTAATGATTTTGCATAACAGAAAATTTGGTCCAGCCATTCTTTTCAGCTGTATACTGGGCTTTCTGGAATTGCCAAGCATACATGGCTGATGCGCCCAAATAATGTACTTTACCAGAACGGACCAAATCATTAAGCGCTGACATAGTTTCTTCAATCGGCGTGTTATAGTCCCAACGATGAATGTAAAGCACATCAATATAATCCGTTCCTAGACGCTTGAGACTGGCATTGACCTGATTAAAAATTGCCTTGCGTGAAAGTCCCGTTGTATTGCGCCCTTCATGCTGACCATCACCAAAGAAAAGTTTCGTAGCAATAATCATTTCCTCACGGTCTGCAAAATCGCGAATAGCACGGCCCAAGTACTCTTCACTGCTGCCAGCACCATAAACATTAGCTGTATCAAAGAAATTGACTCCCAAGTCCAATGCTTTTTTAATAATAACTCTGCTTTTTCCCTCATCCAAAAGCCAGCCTGAGTGAAATCCTTTACTAGCATCACCAAAGCTCATACAGCCCAAGCAAATCTTAGATACCTCAAGTCCTGTCTGACCTAATCTTGTATATTCCATAATATTATTTCCTTTCTTAGACTAAATGCTTTTCAGCCAGTTTTTAATACTAGATGAACTTGATAAAATCCGGCCCTGCGGCAGATTAAGACCGGTCCACTCTTCCATCGCTTTTTGCGCATCATGATAATCAGAGCCGCCTGATGTTGCAAAAGCAGCCGCTTTTTTATTGGTCAAATCAAGATTCTCAAGAACGGTGCGGATAATTTTCGGCGGAATGCCCCACCAAATCGGGTGACCGATAATCACTTGATTATAAGGAGTCAGATCCGGCAAGGCACCGCGATAAGCAGGGCGGCTGGCTTCATCATTTTGTTCCTGATTAGCCCTGCAGCCTGCACTTGTCCAGGTCAAATCTGCTGCTGTGTAATCTTTTTCAGGCAGAATCCGATAAAGATCTGCTCCTAATTCCTGAGCCATTGTTTCTGCGGCTCTTTTGGTATTCCCTGTATTGGAAAAATAGAGAATAAGCGTTTTTGTCATAGCTTTGTCCTCCTTTACTTAAACTTGATTTCATTATAATACTTGAAGTCGACTCCAAGTCAAGTAAAAACAGGCAGTTTCATTTTAAAAATAATAACTTTACAAGCTGGGAAAACACCGACTGTTCAAATTCTGAGACAGGCTTTGCCCCAAAAAGAAGCAAAAAAAGGCCGGGATTTTTTAATCCCGAACCTTTTGTATCGCTTTATCTTACAGACTGTGCCAAATGTCTTTATCGTATTGTTCGATTGTCCTGTCTGATGAGAAGAAACCAGCCTTGGCAATGTTGTGAAGCACTTTTTTGTTCCAAAGCGCCTGATTTTCGTAATCAGCCAGCATTTGTTCCTTCTTAGCAATGTAATCTTGCAAATCAATGAGGGTCATGAACCAGTCCTTATTGATCAATTCATGATAGAGGCGTTCTAAGCGTTCTTTTTTACCCAGAGCCAGAATATCAGGACTGACAATAAAATCAACAGCCTCTTTGATAGCAGCGTCATTAGCATAGTAGTCTTTAGCGACATAGGCATTTTTAGCATAGAGATCAATAATGGTGTCAGAATCCTTGCCAAAGGTGTAGATGTTTTCTTTGCCGGCCAGCTCAGCAATTTCAACATTAGCCCCGTCCATAGTTCCCAGAGTTAAAGCGCCATTGAGCATGAATTTCATATTGCCGGTACCGGAGGCCTCTTTAGAAGCCAGAGAAATTTGCTCAGAAATATCCGTTGCCGGAATCAGTTTTTCAGCGAGCGTGACATTGTAGTTTTCAACAAGGAAAACATTGAGATAAGGACTGACAGCCGGATCGTTATTGATTAGCTCGGACAGGCAAAGAATCAAGTGGATGATGTCCTGGGCAATGGTATAGGCCGGCGCCGCCTTACCGCCAAAGATAACCGTAATTTTGCGTTTTGGCAGACGGCGGTGTTTCTTAATTTCCAGATACTTGTGGATCACATAGAGGGCATTCATCTGCTGGCGCTTATACTCGTGGAAACGCTTGACCTGTGTATCGATGATGGAATTAGCATCCAGCTCAATTCCCTTATTTTCTTTCAAGTAGCGCTTAAGAGCGACCTTGTTGTCAAATTTAATTTTGCCCAAACGGTCATGAACCGCCCTGTCATCCGCAAAAGCAAGCAGTTTTTCCAGCTGGCTGGCATCTGTCAGATAATCGTCTCCGATCAATTCTTTGATGTAAGCGGCTAAATCTTGATTGGCAAATTCCAGCCAACGGCGGAAGGTAATCCCATTGGTTTTATTATTGAATTTTTCAGGATAAATGTCGTAGAAAGGCTTGAGCTCACTGTTTTTAAGGATTTCCGTATGCAGAGCAGCCACACCGTTGACACTGGTTGAAAAATGGATATCCAAGTGAGCCATGTGGACACGGTCGGACTTATCGATGATCTGCACAGCTTCATCATGGTATTTTGCACCAATCCGCTCATCCAGTTTTTTAATAATGGTAACCAAATGCGGAACCACTTCTTCTAAATAAGCCAACGGCCATTTTTCCAAAGCTTCCGCTAAGATGGTATGATTGGTATAGCCAACCATATTTTCAACGACAGACACTGCTTCATCAAAATCCAGACCGTGTTTTTCCGTCAGCAGACGAATCAGCTCCGGAATAACCATGGACGGATGCGTGTCATTGATCTGTACATAAGCATAATCAGCTAGATCATGGAGATTTGAACCGCGTTCAAGCGCTTCGTCTATTAAAAGCTGGGCTGCATTGGATACCATGAAATACTGTTGGTAAATACGCAGCAGCTCACCGTTTTTATCGGAATCATCCGGATAGAGGAAAAGGGTCAGATTTTTCTTGATTTCAGTTTTGTCAAAGGTAATGCCATCCTTGATCAGACCGTAATCGAGCCCATCAATATCAAATAAATTGAGGTAGTTTTTACTGTCCTTATGATAGCCTAAAATATCAATACGTTTCAGTGTCGATTTAAGGGTGAAATCACGGAAAGGAACAGCGTAGGAAATATCAGTCGGCATCAGCCAAGAATCATCTTCAATCCAGTAATCGGCTTTAGCTTCCTGCTGATTGTCCCGAAAGACCTGCTTAAAGAGACCGCAGTGATAATTGAGCCCGACGCCCTCACCGTTAATACCAAGCGTTGACATGGAATCAACAAAACAAGAAGCCAAGCGTCCCAGACCGCCGTTGCCAAGCGAGGGCTCCAGCTCGATATCTTCTACCTGACTGATAGATTTGCCGGCGGCAGCCAAATCGTCTTTGACAGCCTCATAAAGACCTAGGTTGATCAAATTGTTGGACAGTAATTTACCAATCAGAAATTCAGCTGAAATGTAGTAGACCTTGCGTTTAGAGCTGTTTTTAGGCATACCTTCAGCAGCTTCCTTGACAAAGTGCAAAAGCTGGATATAGATTTCCCGATTGCTCAATTGTGAGAGGGCTTGCCCTGTTTTGTTCTCAGCATAGTTAGTGAACTGCTTCGTCTTTGATGTCATTTTCTTCATTTCCTCTTTGATATAGTTTCGTTAATGCAATTAAAAAATCTTTTTTGTCCGAGGTCAAATCCTTGGCTCGCATGCGCCACTGCCAATTGCCGCCAATAGTAGACGGCGTGTTCATGCGCGAGCCGGCAGGCTTATCGAGCAGATCCTGCATGGTTAAGATTGCTGTATTGCTGGCGGTTGCAAAGAGCAGCCGCAGCATGGCTTGATTGACAGGCTCGATGGGCTGGCGGTGGGTATAGGCATCGACAAATTCCTGTTGCTCTGCACTTAGGTTATCATACCATCCGTTAACGACTTCGTTGTCATGAGTTCCAATATAGGCAACACTGTTAGGCACACAGCGGTGAGCCATGTCGATACTCTTACCTGTTAGATCATAAAAACCGAATTCCAAAACTTTCATACCCGGAAAGCCCGTATCCCGCAGGAGCTGTCTGGCTCTGTCATCAACATAGCCCAGATCTTCAGCAATAATCGGCAAATCTCCTAAAACATTTTGAACAGCTCTAAAGAGAGCAATACCGGGACCGGGCTGCCAGCTGCCGTTTTTGGCAGACTTAGAATCCCCCTCAATTTCCCAGTAATCGGAAAAGCCTTTAAAATGATCAATCCGCAGAACATCGTAAATTTTAAAGCTTTCCTGAATGCGGTAAATCCACCAGGCAAAGCCTGTCTCCCGATGATTTTGCCAGTCATAAATCGGATTGCCCCACAGCTGCCCCTCATCGCTGAATTCGTCCGGCGGACAGCCGGCTACTGACATAGGGTTCATATCCTCATCCAGTTTAAAGAGTTCGGGCATTGTCCAGACTTCAACGCTGTCAGTTGCTACATAGATGGGCATATCACCGATAATTTTAATATGGTTCTTATTGGCATAGGACTTGAGCGCCAGCCATTGTTCAAAAAAGAAATATTGAGTCACTTTATAATAGTTAATCTCATCAGCCAAGAGATGCCGATAATAAACCAGCCGCTCATCATCGCGCCGGATAGCCTTTTTATCTCCCCACTCCTGCAGGGCCTTATGACCAAAGTGCTCTTTGATAGCCATAAATTCAGCATAGTCATCAAGCCAAGTCTCGTTTTCCTCTTCAAACGCTTTTAATTGTTCAAGATTTTTTTCGACAGCCAAAAAGTTGGCAACTGCCTTTTCTAAAATCGGCCTGCGAACCTTAAATAGAAGCGCATAATCAACAGCTTCCTCATCATCACCAAAGGAGACATCCGCATAATCAGTTTCTTTCAGCAGCCCGTCCTTTTGCAGCAAATCAAAATCAATAAAATTGATGTTGCCGGCAACTGCAGAAAAAGATTGATAGGGAGAGTCCCCATAACTCGTTGAGGTCAAAGGCAGCAGCTGCCAGTAGGTCTGCTTGGTTTCCTTAAGAAAATCAACAAACTGATAGGCTTCCTGACCAAATGTGCCGATACCAAATTTGCCCGGAAGAGAGCTGATATGCAGCAAAACACCGCTTGCACGTGTTTCCATACGTTTCTCCTTTAATTAAGATACTAAGGGCGTGAAGAAAGCGAGAAGAAAATAGGAGCCTAACGCCATGCGCTTGCGCATCAGGCAGGCTGTCTTTTTCTCGACGCTTTTAGCCCGTGTTCAATTACTAAGATACTAAGAGCGTCAGCGAGCAAGGGCAAAATAGGAGGTTCGACGAAGAGTCGCAGAACTCTAGGAGAAGCTGTCTTTTTGACACAGCTCGCAGCTCGTGTTCAATTAACAAGATACGGCAGAGGATTGTTATCTAAGTGCTTCGCACTTGATAACAAACGCCAATCACCATAGTGAATTGGCTGCCTCTCCCACTAACGTCGCTTGGTCAGTAAGATCGACTAACCAAACGACGTGTCGCTAAGGGCGTGTCAAATCCGTATAAAAATAGGAAACGGACGCTGTGTCGTGAAGACACAAGGACGTTTATCTTTTTTACTAGGATTTTAGCCCGTGTTCTATTACTAAGATACTAAGAGCGTCAGCGAGCAAAGGCAAAATAGAAGGTTCGACGAAGAGTCGCAGGACTCTAGGAGAAGCTGTCTTTTTGACACAGCTCGCAGCTCGTGTTCGATTATTTGCTAAGCTAAGAGAATTATAGCGCAATCGTTTGCATAAGTCAATACCTTTCTCAGAACAAAAACAGAGACTGAAACGATACCTCATACCCTTTCAGTCTCTGTTTTTTCTTTACCAGCACCTAGATTCATTCAGCACGTCCATGGTAAGCAAATTTTTTACTCTTCTACAATTTTGATATCTGCTCCCAAGTGGGTTAATTTTTCAATAATATCAGAATAGCCCCTCAAAATAAATTCAATATTGGAAATGACCGTCTGTCCCTTGGCAATGAGGCCGGCTGTCACAAGAGCAGCTCCTGCACGCAGGTCAGTTGCTTTAACCGGAGCACCGGTCAGTTCATTTGGTCCTTCATAAACAATCTGACCGCCCAGAACAGAGATATGAGCTCCCATTCGTGCCAGCTCCGCCACATGATTGACACGTTTCTCATAGATGGTATCACGGATTTTACCGCGGCCCTGAGCCTTTAATAAGAGAGGCGTAATGGGCTGCTGCAGATCAGTTGCAAAGCCGGGATAAGGAGATGTTTTCAGCGAAACAGCCTTTAAATCGCCCTGCTTTTCCACAAAGATGCTGTCTTCTTCGATGGTCATGCGCACGCCCATTTCTTCCAGCTTTGAGATAAAGCTCTCTAAATGCTCGTACAAAACATTGGTGATTCTGACTCCTTGGCCGATAGCAGCGGCCATGGCGATGTAAGTTCCCGCTTCAATTCGATCGGGAATAACCTGATGACGAGTACCGTGGAGTCTCTCAACACCTTCAATAGTGATAATATCAGTTCCTGCACCGCGGATATGAGCTCCCATATTGTTTAAAAGCGTTGCAATATCAATGATTTCCGGTTCACGCGCAGCATTTTCAATAACCGTGCGCCCCTTTGCCTTGCTGGCTGCAATCATGGTATTGATGGTCGCTCCGACACTGACCGTATCCATGTAAATATGGGCACCCTTGAGCTCTCGGCCCTCGGTTGAAAGACGCATAGCTTCGCCTTCATAAGAAACGACGGCACCCATAGCTTCAAAAGCCTTTAAATGCAAATCAATAGGCCGGGGCCCCAAATCACAGCCTCCCGGCAGACCAACCACTGCCTGACCAAAACGCCCAAGCAAACCGCCGTAAAAATAATAGGACGCCCGCAGACTGTTAATTTTCCCATAAGGCATGGGAATATCTTTTACACCGCGCGGGTCAATCTTAAGACTGTCTCCTTCGCGCTCAATGCTGGCTCCCATCAGGGTCATGATGTCAATCAAACTGTCCACATCACTGATCGCCGGAACACCGTCCAAAGTCACAATATCATCCGCTAAAATAATGGCTGGAATCAGGGCAACAACACTGTTTTTTGCTCCCGAAACAGCCACTTCGCCTTTTAAAGGGCGGCCGCCGTTAATAACAATTTTCCGCATACAATCAAAACTTTCTTTAATCTTTAACTAGAATTCAACTAATCTATTTTATCACATCTTAAGTCACATTTCAAACTAACTGAATAATTAAAAAATAATGAAAACTTTTTCATATATAAAAAATATAAAAAAGCAGGTTTTCCCTGCCTTTTCAGTCATTTTTAAGAGCTTTTTTGAGTGCCTCAGTCTTATCCATTTTTTCCCAAGGCAGATTAATATCAGTACGGCCGACATGCCCGTAAGCCGCAGTCTGACGGTAAATAGGACGCTTTAAGTCCAGCATCTTGATAATGCCTGCCGGACGCAAGTCAAAAATCTGACGTACCGCTGCTTCCAGCTGACTTTCAGCAACCCTCCCCGTTCCGAAAGTATCCACACGGACTGAAACAGGCTGAGCTACTCCAATGGCGTAAGCCAGCTGAACTTCCGCCTTCTTGGCAAGACCCGCTGCGACAATATTTTTAGCAATGTAGCGCGCTGCATAAGAAGCCGAACGGTCAACCTTTGTAGCATCCTTGCCGGAAAAAGCACCGCCGCCATGACGGGCATAGCCGCCATAAGTATCAACAATAATTTTGCGGCCGGTCAAACCAGAATCTCCTTGCGGTCCGCCGATAACAAAACGGCCGGTCGGATTGATGAGATACTTGGTCTTGTCATCAAGATACTCCGCCGGAATAACGGCTTTAATGACCTTTTCGATAACATCCTTGTGAATCTCTTCATTGCTTGCCTCGGGATTATGCTGCGTGGAGATGACAACCGTATCCACACGAATTGGCTTACTGTTTTCATCATATTCAACCGTTACCTGACTTTTAGCATCCGGCCGCAGATAGGCAATTTCGCCTGATTTTCGTAAATCTGCCAAACGTTTCACCAATTTATGTGATAAGGAAATTGGCAACGGCATCAATTCCGGTGTCTCATCAACGGCAAAACCAAACATGATTCCTTGATCCCCGGCACCAATCAAATCAAGCGTGTCCTGCTTATCATGCCCGCGTACCTCAAGAGCTTCATTAACGCCTTGGGCAATATCCGGCGACTGTTCAACTAAGGATGGGTGCACCCCGACTGTTTCGGCTGAAAAGCCGTATTCAGTTTTTGTATAACCAATTTCAGCAATGGTATCACGTACTATACGGTTAATATCCACGTAAGCCGTCGTTGATATTTCACCAAAGACATGGACCGACCCTGTATAAACGACCGTTTCAGCGGCCACATGGGCATCGGGATCCTGTGCTAAAACAGCATCTAAAATAGCATCTGAAATCTGATCTGCAATCTTATCGGGATGTCCCTCAGATACAGATTCAGACGTAAACAATTTACGTTCTGACATAAAAATGTCCCCCTTTTAATAAAAATAATTGTAATGAATCATGTTGATAACTTAATTGTAAAAACAAAACTGCTATCTTCCTGGTTCCATTACTTTTACAGAGAAATAAAAAAGATTTTTTCATTTCTCTTAATGATATCGCAAGAAAACCTATGTTAGTTGATCTCAATGAGTTACGACGTCACAAACCAAAGCAAGCCAAAATTCGATTTTAATGTTGGTTTGCGGCTAGTAAGTCGTTTAGGAAAAATTCCATAGGATTTCCCATCGTTTTATGAGCAAGTTGATTTGCCATAAAACTTAGCGAGTTAAAAAGTTACAAAGCACTGATTTGCAGCGTCAATAAAGATCTAGCAAGTTTGGATCAGCTGTCCTCAATCTCTGACCTTATCTATCGGTACAAATCACCTTTTCGGGACTTATTAACTGTTCTATTGTACCATGTTTTGACGCAATAATTTAAAAAATCCTATATTTTTTCACAATAGCAGGATATAAATAGGACTAATAAAAAAGAGCGGCGAGAACTTAGAAGCCTCATTTTTTCTAAGTTCTGCACACTCTTGTCAATGTCTAATTCGCATTTGAAAAGCCCTTGAAACCTTCCGGCATTCCCTTGCTGAGATGTTTGATAGAATCAGTGCCCGGAATAGGCGGCAGACCAGCGGATCCTTCTGCAGTAAAGGCCTGCAATAAACCGGGTGTCCAGTGCGCTTTTTCCAGCTGCTCTGGAGATATCTCGTGAGCAATAGTGTCACCTTTGCCCTCGTCAATCTTCTTGCCAAAGAGAGGATCTACAATCGTACCGCGCCCAACTGCAATCAAATCCGTGTAATTCTCAACAGCATCCTTAGCAGCTTCTTCTGAGAAGACACCGCCGACAGCAATCAGCTTGGTCTGATCATCCAAGATTTCCTTGAAGTATTCCGCAAAAGAGCGTTCAGCACCCTGCGGCTTAGAAGCGTAGCCATTCCACAGGGAAAGATGAATGTAATCAAGATCATTTTTAATGACTTCTTTGATCAGATCCAGCGCCTCCTTATAGGTATAGCCGATGGTATCTCCGTGAATTTCTTCCGGGCTGATGCGGTAGCCGACGATGAAATCATCGGGAGCATACTGAGCAACGACGCGCTTAACTTCGTGAACAACTGCAAGCGGAAAAGCCATTCGTTTTTCTAACGAACCGCCCCATTTATCCGTTCGCTGATTGGAAAAAGCTGAAAAGAACTGCTGAATACCGTAGTGGTTAGCCCCATGAATTTCGACACCGTCAAAACCGGCATCAATAGCCCTCTTGGCTGCGCGGCCGAAATCCTTGACAATCTCTTCAATTTCATCCCCGGTCATTTCCCGAACGGGATAGGACAGAAATGAAAAGTCCAAAGCTGAAGGCGCCAGAACCTCTTTGCCCTTAGCAGCACGGCCCATAGCTTCACGGCCGCCGTGATGAATCTGCAAAATGGCCTTATTCCCATCTTTCTTCAGTGCCCGAGCGATTGATTTGATAGAGTCTAAATGTTCATCATCATAGATGCCCAGCTGCTCAGGAAAACCGGCCGGTGTACATGGTCCGCCGGTTTCACTGACATAGTGATACTCAGCAATCAAAAGTCCTCCGGCCTGCGAACGTGCACCGTAATAGTCCAGCGTATCTTCTGACGCAAAACCACCTTCCTTGCCTGAGAAGGTCAGCATCGGCGGCAGGACAATGCGGTTGTGCACTTTTGCACCATGGCGAAAGGTAATCTCATCTGTAAGTTTATGAACCATTTTTTCCACCTCCTTATTGTGAAAACGTTTTACCACCTTCATTATAGCACTAAAGAAAGAAAAAGACGGGGAAAAACAAGCGCACAGCCAAATTATTCTCTCATGTTAAAGTGGCTGATCTAAAGAGATAATACAATGAAAATAACCGCTTTTTTATATCTTATTAGAGTAAAAAATAATGCCCTTCCCCCACAGCTGTCTATTTATGCTACAATATAATAAAATACAGATCTTAACAGAGGGTGAACTATGAAAACATATGAAAAAATTTATCAAGTATTGGCTCAGGCAGATGATTTTGTGACCGGAGAGGTTTTGGGAAAAGAACTTGATATTTCCCGGACAGCAGTCTGGAAGGCCATGCAGACCTTGGAGGCCAAAGGACTTGTGATCGAATCTGTTAAGAACAGGGGCTACCGTTTGATTTCAGGAGATCTTTTGCTGCCGGAAGCAATTGAAAAAGCAACCGGAATCAAAGTCTTTTGCAACGAAAAAAGCACCTCAACTCAGCTGGATGCTAAGGCCGGAATTGAAAGGAGAGATCCTGTACCGGCTCTTTATTTGGCCCCCAGCCAAAAAGCAGCCAAAGGACGCTTTAAACGGCAGTTCTTTACTCCGGAGTCCGGCGGAATCTACATGTCCTTGCATCTGCACCCTGAACTTCCCTTTAAAGAACTGCCTGCTTACACCTTGATGGTTGCTTCCAGTCTGATTAAAGCGGTCTCCAGACTGACCGGCATTGATCCTGAGATTAAATGGGTCAATGATATTTACTTGGACGGTAAAAAGATTGCCGGCATCCTGACCGAAGCGGTCTCTTCCATTGAAACCGGGATTATTACCGATGTCATTATCGGTATGGGCATTAACTTTTATGTTACTGATTTTCCTGAAGATTTAAAGGACAAGGCTGCCAGTCTTTTTTCAGAAAAGCCTACTGTTACGCGCAATGAGCTCATTGCTGAAATTTGGAATATCTTTTTTAATATTCCTAAGGCTGATCTCATTAAGGTCTACAAAGAAAAATCACTCGTCTTAGACAGACAAGTGACCTTTGTTGAAAATGATGTTACTTACAGAGGAACAGCCGTAGATATCACTGATGCAGGACAGCTCATTGTCCAGCTGGAAAACGGGGAAGAAAAGGTGCTTAACAGCGGGGAAATCAGTCTTTCTTCTTGGTAGCCGCCAGCACGGCCTTGGTAAACTTAGTGATGAGATAGGCCTTGCGCAGACTGCGAAACAGCAAAAGCCCCCAAAAGCCGGCCCAAAAATACTGACCGTCTAAAACAGCATCATTGAAAAAAATCGTTTCAGTCACGGTTATCAGCACCATGACAGCAAAGTCTTGTTTTAACATACACTTATTGTACCAGAAAAAAAGGCTGATACAAAAAGATTTGTACGGCTTTCGCCGCATCATTAGCTTGTACATGGACAGCGTGCCTTTCAGAAACCAAAAAATACTTTCAAAAAGCCGGTGACTATTTTAAGCTCACCGGTTTTTCTTCTGTATAACTTCAATGCTTCTGACACACCCATCCCTTTTCAACAGCAGCTGCACCCACTCATGTCATTCTTCTTCCAGACTGATCTTATCTGCCAAAAAGTCAAAGCCTTCCGGAATAAAATCGGCTTCTTTGTCAGGTTTTTCGTCTTGGTCAGTCTTAGTTGCTTTGATGCTCTGGGCAAATTCGCTGCGGATAGCGTTGAAGTCTGCCCGCGGTACAGCCATAATCTTTGGTGAAAAACCAGACGCCTGACTCATGATATTGCCAAATATGTCATTGAGGTTCGATCGCTTCATGACCTGCTCGGCATTGAAAGCGGCATCAAAAGCTAAAATTGCATTTTCACTGTTGGCAAGGACAGGTTCAGACCCCATCAAAAGGGCTCGATCCTGCACTGAAATGCTGTCTAAAATCTCATTCCAAGAGCTTTTCAGAGCATCCAGATACTGACGGGACTTTTGGCTGTCTGCCACTGTTTCCCGCATGATAGTCATGACCTTGTCCTTATCCACCTTGTAGCGGAAAGTCTTGGTCTTTGGCTTTTGAGGCTCCTGAGCAGTATCTGTTTTTTGAACAGACTGCAGTGCCTGTTTTAATTCTTTGATTTCGGCTTTTAATCCATCAATTTCCTGAGCCATATCGGCCGGAAGTTCCTGTGTCTGCACCTTGTTTTTGTCTTCACTCAGGCGAATGGTCATCATTTCCGCATAGATTTTAGGATGCGTTCCGTTTTTTATTTCCGGCAGACTCTTCGTCACGGCATCAATCATTCTGAAAACAGCATTCTGAGACAGGGATAAATTGTCCTGAAAGGCCTGCCCTTGATGCGTATTGTCACCGCCTGCCTGAACTATCAAAATATCTCTGAAATAATTGAGCAAATCGGTCGCAAAACGGCTCATGCTCTTGCCGCTGTCAAAAATAATTTCCAGATCGCTCAACGCCTGACTGGTATCATGGTTTAAAAGATCTGACACATAATTATCCAGAGCACTCAGGCTGATACTGCCGGTAATTTCTTCGGCTATTTCCAGCGAAACATGCTTATCGGCAGTCAAGCTGAGAGCCTGATCCAAGATAGAAAGGGCATCCCGCATGCCGCCTTCGGCTCGTTTGGCAATCAAGCTGAGAGCTTCTTCGTCAAAGGTAACTCCTTCTTTTTGAAGAATTTCTGCCAGATGCTCCTGAATAGCCTTGGTTTTAATGGTCTTAAATTCAAAGCGCTGCACCCGTGACAAGATAGTCGCAGGAATCTTGTGCAGCTCGGTTGTCGCCAGAATAAAGACGACGTTTTCTGTCGGTTCTTCAAGCGTTTTTAACAGAGCATTAAAAGCACCGGCAGACAGCATGTGAACTTCATCAATGATGTAAACCTTGTAAGTGGCTCGGCTAGGCGCATAGGTTGACTTGTCACGAATTTCCCGGATTTCATCAACACCATTGTTTGAGGCCGCATCGATTTCGATGACGTCTTCAAGACTGCCGTTGGTAATATCATGGCAGATATCACACTGATTGCAGGGTTCGCCGTCTTTTTGATTCGGACAGTTCATGGCTTTGGCAAAAATCTTGGCAGCACTGGTTTTTCCTGTTCCTCTGGGACCTGAAAACAAATAAGCATGGCTGATTTTTCCTGAAGCAACCGCCTGCTTTAAGGTTGTTGCCACAACCTCCTGCCCAACCATCTCATCAAAAGTTTGGCTGCGATACTTCCGATAAAGTGCTTGATACATTAGTTTTTCACCCCAAACATGTCAAAATTCCAATCACTTGCCTTGATCAGCTCAGAAACAAAAGCTTCCAGATACTCCTGATCGATCGCATCATAATCAGAAGTCAAACGAGAATCCAAATCAAGTACACCGACAATCTGTCCATCTATTGCCATAGGCACTACAATCTCACTCATGGCAGCTGAATCACAGGCGATATAGTTTGTGTGCTTCGTAACATCAGCCACAATCAGGGTTTGTTTGGTCTGAGCAGCTTCCCCGCAGACGCCCTTGCCAAGAGCAATACGAACGCAGGATACATTGCCCTGAAAAGGACCCAAAATCAACTCGTATCCATCAAACAGATAAAAACCTGTGAAAACCGAATTCGGCAAGGTCTGCTGTAAAAGTGCACTGGCGTTGGCCAGATTAGCAAGTGCATTAGGCTCGTCAGCAAAAAGCGCTTTAGCCTGCGCCAGCATGAGTTGGTAGTTTGCGATTTTTTCTTGTCTGTTCATAATTTCTATTATAACAAAAAAACGCCCTCAAGGGCGAATTTTTAAAGGTAAACATTTTTGTGCAGCTCAAAGAGCTGTGGTGACGTTACCCTTAAGCTTTTTAACTGTGAAACAAGGTCTTATTCTTCTGTACCAATAAGCTTGTCTCCGACGATAGCCGCAAGAACACCGCCAACAATTGGTGCACAGATGAAAATCCAGACTTGCTTGAGTGCTTGACCGCCAACAAAGAGAGCAGGTGCTAAGCTGCGGGCAGGGTTAACTGAAAGCCCGGTAATGTTAAGACCAACAAGAATCATCAGAGCCAAAGTCAAACCAATGACAATACCTGCAATTTTTCCGTTTCCTTTGCTTTCAGATGTCACCGTTACAATCACTAAAACAAAGATGAATGTTGCGATTGTTTCAAAGAGAAAACCTCCCAGAGGTGTGACACCGTTTGCCAAGGCGTTTTGTCCAAGTCCGATTTTATCCAGAGACATACCTGAGTTTGTCATCAAAAAGAAGACAGTTGCTGAGGCAAGAATAGCTCCGACGACTTGTGCTGCGATGTAATTGACAAGTTCCTTAGCATCCATACGCTTGTTGACAAACATCGCGATGGAAACTGCCGGGTTGAGATGAGCACCTGAAACGGCTCCGATTGAGTAGGCTGCTGCTACGATAGACAGCCCAAAAGCAAGGGCAATGCCTAGATGACCAACCCCTCCAGCTCCTACGCCATTACCAAAAACAACTGTTCCGGTGCCGACGAAAACAAGGATAAAAGTTCCGATTAATTCGGCAAAAAATTTTTTCATTTTCATGTCCTTTCCTAAATGATATGTTTTAACACAAACCTATTATAGCCTCTCTTCTTTGAAAATTCAATGGATATGACTTGAAAATAAAATGTTTTTCAATAAATCAGTAGTTGATTTACCATAGTTGACACAAATCTTTTCCCTAATTATCTGCGCAGGCCATTCAATCCATCTGCACTGAATGCAGCTGCTCCTGCACTAAAAAATCACCCTTGCGAGTGACTTTTCCTGCTTAATAGTATTCCCCTTGGCGGTAATTCCATGAATTAAAGGTATCTGACAAGTGCATCATGATTTTATCGATGTCAAGACCCTTGCGGATAACGACCGGACATGGCTCAATTGAGCGGCTGTCTTTGCCTTGTTCAGGAATGAGCTTTCCGTCTGCATCCACCATTGAGACCATAACCCCTTGTTCATAGCGGGTTTCAACTGTTTTATCCGGCTGGATAGAGGCAACATAATCATCGGCTTCAATAACAAGGTCAACCTTTGATTCGATGCGTTCACCAATGCCTTCAACCTTGCCGCGGTTGCCCTTGCCTGATGGATTTGCTGATGAGGCATAAACCATACGGCCTTCTTTTTCCCACATTTCCTTGGCCAGCTGTTCTCCGGCAACACCAAACTTGATCACAAAGCATGATGTTCCGCGAGCATCTGTCATCAGCTCTTCACGGCCGTCACCAATGGCCTTCAAATCGGCATAAGCATCTTTGCGCCATGGTAAAATGCAGCCCAAAAGAATATCTTCATCCCAATGTTTTTGGTAAAAAGCTTCAATTTCAGGAGTCAGCTGAGCAAGCGCCCGCAATTCATCCATGCTGCCGCACAAAACCACACCTGGTTTGTTGCGCTTACGCTCTTTGGCATCAAATTTGCGTTCAAGTCCTTCCTTGTCAGCAGTCATGATGATGTAGCCAACCTTGGTCGGACAAACGATAACGCCGCCTTTGCCCTTGATAATTTCAAGACCTTCTTGTGAAAGATTGCCATCCCAATGGATATGTTTTGTCATTAGTTTTCTCCATCTAAATTAATAATACTTTTTTATTTTATCATGCTTAATCCCTAAAAGCAATGTTATTTATTGATTTTTCAGAACTTTCTAAACTTTATAAAACAGCCTACTGCCAATAGCTGGGGCGGTTTTTTTCGTATTCGTTAATCAGGTCTTCGTACTGAAGTGTGATACCGATATCGTCCAAACCGTTTAGCAGCTTATGCTTCCAGTCACCGTCAATGTCAAAGCTGAACTCTCCCACTGGCGAAAAGATTTTTTGCTCGTAGAGATCAACTGTTACCTCATCTGTCGGTGCCAGCCCAGCCAGTTTATCACGAACTTCCCGGGGCTGAATAATGGGCAGGATGCCATTGTTTAAATCGTTATTGTAGTGAATATCGCCAAAAGAACCGGCCACAATGACCTTAAAACCATAGTCCGCCAAAGCCCAGGCAGCATGCTCCCGCGAAGAACCTGCTCCAAAATTATCACCTGTAATTAAGATACTGGCCTTGCGGTATTCCGGCTTGTTAAAAATAAAGTCCGGGTTTTCAGTATAGTTATGATCCAAATACCGCCATTCATACATGAGATACTTGCCGAAACCTTTTTTATCAATTAATTTTAAAAATTGCTTAGGCAAAATCTGGTCCGTATCAATATTGTCGTTCATGAGCGGAACTGTCGTTCCTGTATAAATTGTAAATTTTTCCATATTAAGCCTGTGCCTCCGGTAACTGACGAACATCTACAAAACGGCCGGCAATTGCGGCTGCCGCTGCCATAGCCGGACTGCAAAGATGCGTTTTGGCACCGACTCCCTGTCTGTCTTCAAAATTGCGGTTGCTGGTCGAGGCACAGTGCATGCCTTCAGGAACCTTGTCCGGATTCATGCCCAAACACATGGAGCAGCCCGGATCCCGCCATTCAAAACCGGCTTCCATAAAAATCTTATCTAAGCCAATCTTTTCAGCAGCTCTTTTGACAGGACGGCTGCCCGGCACCACAATGGCGGTCAGATTAGGCGAAATATGCTTGCCGGCCACAAACTTAGCTGCTTCTTTGAGATCACTGAGTCTGGCATTGGTACAAGAGCCCAAAAAGACATAGCCCAGCTCAATATCCTCGGCTGTTTGACCCGGCTGCATATCCATGTAATGATAAGCCCGCTCATCATTCATATCTTTGATTTCAGGAAAGGCCTGACCGAAGGCCACTCCCATTGACGGATTGGTGCCCCAAGTAACCATAGGAGCTAACTCTGAGACATCCATTTCAATGACCTTGTCATACCGGGCATCGTCATCTGAGACCAAGGTCTTCCAATCAGCAACTGCCGTCTCAAAATCCCGAGGAGCACATTCTCTGCCTTTGAGATAGTCAAAAGTCTTCTGATCAGGATTCATAATTCCCATTTTAGAGCCGAATTCAATGGACATATTGCAAATGGTCATGCGTTCTTCCATGCTGAGAGCATCAACCGCTTCGCCCACATATTCGACAACATGGCCCACCCCGACAGCAACACCGTACTTGGCAATCAAGGCCAAAATATAGTCTTTGGAATAAACCCCTTTTTGCGGACGTCCTGTAAATTTAACTAATAATTTCTTTGGTTTCACCTGCCAGATGGTCTGGGTGGCAAAGACGTGCTCTACTTCCGTTGTCCCGATGCCAAAGCCGATTGCGCCAAAAGCCCCGTGAGTGGCCGTATGGCTGTCGCCGCAGACAATAAATTTCCCCGGCTGGGTGCGGCCCGTTTCAGGGCCGACCATGTGCACAATTCCTTGATTTTCAGAACCGTGGTCAGCATGAGGAATTTCAAATTCGACAACATTTCTGGCAAGAGCATCCATCTGCGCCTTAGAGATGACATCGCGAATGTCATAGATATTGACTGTCGGCACATTATGGTCAAAAGTTCCGAAGGTCAGATCAGGACGGCGAACCTTTCTGCCTGCGTCCCTAAGCCCCTGAAAAGCCTGAGGACTGGTAACTTCGTGGATATAATGCTGATCCACATACATGAGCTGGGGTTCGCCTTCTTTTCCTGTTATAACATGGCGGTCCCACAGCTTATCAAATATTGATTTTCCACTCATACTAGATTCTCCAAAAAATGTAAATTACAATCATATCTATCAATGATCCTATTAACCAAGCCAGCCAAAAGTAATACTTTCTTATCTTATGCCGAAAGAGGCAGCCTGCCGATAAAGAGCCTATGCCACCTAAGCCAAGACTTTCCAGCAAGAGCGTTTTTTCTGAAATTCTCCAGGCACCGCGTTTTGCTTTACGCTTGTCTATTCCATAAGTGATAAAGACCAGCAGGTTCCAAGCTGCTAAGCTAAGAGAGAGTAGTGTTTTGACAGTCATAAATTAGCAATAACAGCTCCTGTCAGTGCAGCAGTGTCAGCTGAACCGCCCAGGTCACGGGTTAATATTCCCTGAGACAGGGTCTTATCCACTGCGGCTTCAATTAAAGCAGCAGCCTCTGTCTCCTTAAAAGAATCACGCAGCATCATGGCAACCGACAAAATCATGGAAATAGGATTAGCGATACCCTGACCGGCAATATCAGGAGCTGAACCGTGAATGGGTTCGTAAAGGCTCGGTCCATTTTCGGAATGACTGGCTGACGGCATCACTCCCAGCGTTCCCGGCAGCACGCTGGATTCGTCTGATAAAATATCACCAAAGAGATTTTCTGTCACGACCACATCAAAGCGGGCAGGATCTGTAATCATCAGCATGGCTGCGCTGTCTACCAGCTGATGCTCCAAGGTAACATCCGGGTATTCTTGGGCCACTTCATCGGCCATCTTTCGCCAGAGTTTTGATGTTGCCAGAACATTTTGCTTGTCAATACTGGTTACTTTCTTACTGCGTCCGCGTGCAATCTCGAAGGCTTTGCGCAGGATACGGCGAATTTCAGCAGCGGAATAATCATTGACATCACGCGCTGAATCAGCGTTTAACCTATGCTCACCAAAGTAGATGCCGCCTGTCAATTCACGCACAACGACAAAGTCAACCCCTTCAATACGTTCAGGCTTCAAGGGTGATAAGTGCTTGAGAGCGTTAAAGATACGTACTGGGCGGATATTGGCAAAGAGATTGAGCTCCTTGCGGATGGCTAAGAGACCTTGTTCGGGACGAACAGGTGCTTGATCGTATTGCGGACTGCCGATTGCGGCTAAAAGGATGGCATCTGCCGACTTTGCAGCTTCCAGAGTGTCCTTAGGCAGCGGGTGGCCGCCGGCATCAATTCCTGCACCGCCAAAGGCTTTGGCCTGAGTTTCATAAGCAAAGCCTGTTTTAGCAGCAACCGCGTCTAAAACTTCCAGACCGGCTGCCATAATTTCCGGGCCGATGCCGTCTCCTGCCAGTGTTACAATCTTTTTCATTTTTCCTCCTAGTCGTTGCTTGGGTAATCGCGTTCCGAAACTTTGTGCCCGATTTCACCGGCATTTTCTTTTTGAACAAAGGTATTGGCGTTAATATAGGCAATGGCGCTGGCTTTCAAAACGTCAAAGTCAAGCCCAGAAGCATTGAAGATGGTATCTGTATCCACATTTTCAACGGAAACCAGCACCCGTGCCTGAGCATCAATACCGTCTGTAACAGCCTCAATATTGTAGCTGTCCAGCTTAACGGTTTGATTAAAGAATTTATCAATAGCATTAAAGATGGCCTCTACAGAGCCCTTGCCGTTAGCAATAATATCAACTTCTTCGCCATCTTCATTAACCATGATGACCTGTGCTGTGATGGTATCGTCTTCATTTGATGTCAGCCGCAAATCTTTGAAATGGAAGCCTTCCGGATTTTCAACACTGGTTCCTGCCACCAAGGCTCTGATATCCGCATCAGTGATATCATGCTTTTTGTCAGCCAGAGCTTTAAATTTGGCAAAGAGAGCTACAATTTCAGACTCTTCAAAGTCCAGAGCCAGTTCTTTGAGCTTTTCAACAAAGGCATGACGGCCGGATAATTTGCCAAGCGGCAGTGAGCTCTTTTTAACACCAACCAATTCAGGCGTGATAATTTCATAAGTAAGAGGGTTCTTAAGCACACCGTCCTGATGAATACCGGACTCGTGTGAGAAAGCATTCCCGCCGACAACTGCTTTATTTTTAGGAACGGCAATCCCTGAAAAACGCGACACCAATTCAGAAGTATTAACCGTTTCATTAAGCACAATGTCAGAAGAAGCCTCAAAATAATCCTCACGAATATTAAGTGCTACTGCCACCTCTTCAAGAGCTACATTTCCGGCACGCTCACCAATACCGTTGACTGTTCCTTCTACACGGCCTGCACCGGCCTTAATAGCTGCCAGAGTATTGGCTGTTGCCATACCAAGATCATCATGGCAGTGAGGACTGAAAATGATTTTACGGTCAGACTTTACATTTTCAATCAAATACTCAAAAATATGCCCAAATTCTGCCGGCGTTGTGAAACCAACTGTATCTGGAATGTTGATGTAAGTTGCTCCGGCATCGACAGCTGTCTGGACAACTTCCAGCAGGAAGTCAAGCTCTGTACGGGTTGCATCTTCCGGTGAAAATTCAACCACGTCAAACTTAGAACGGGCATAGGCAACATGTTCCTTGATAGCTGCCAAAATTTCTTCCTTTGATTTTTTGAGTTTAAACTGACGATGGATTGGGCTGGTCGCAATAAAGACATGGCATTGAGGAAATTTGGCATCCTTGATGGCTTCATAACAGGCATCAATGTCAGATTTGACTGAGCGCGCCAGACCGGACACAGCTGTCGTTGTCATCGCTGCTGCAATTTGCTTAACTGCTTCGAATGAATCCGGACTGGCTGCCGGAAAACCTGCTTCAATGGAGGAAATACCCCACTTTTCCAGCTGCTTAGCGATAGCAACTTTTTCTTTTACCGAAAAATTAACGCCGGGCGTTTGCTCACCATCACGAAGTGTCGTGTCAAGAAATTCAACCTTATGCATAAGATACCACCTTCTAATTGAAAAAATCATAATAGCCTTAAATAGATTTACGACAGCTCCCAGTAGGCTGTTAAACCGTTTTACAGACTTGAATCCAGCCGTCAAACCGGCATACTGTCTTTGATCCTTTAAGCCACTATATAAATAAAAAAACATCTCACTCGGAAATCCAAGCGAGATGTTTGTTATCCCGCTTGGTAAGCCAAACAGGACTAATGCTTTTGCACTAGCCCTCACACCTCAACAACAAAGCGTCATTTCGTGTAAACATTTGACTTTTTCCTTTCAGATGTAACTTGTTATTATCATACCTTTTTTTAAAATGATTGTCAATATCATTTAAGAAATTTTCTGAAAAATCAAACAATGAATTCCAACTGCTTTTTCAAAAACCAAACAGCTATATACATAAAACCATGGCTGCAGCATTCTGCGCTATAAGCAGAAAAAACGGAAAATTCTCCGTCTCTTCCTTTATTTGACTCATCGGATAGCTTGCTTGGTCTGTGCATCAAAGAAGTGCCCTTTGGCTACATTGAAGGTCAGCTGAACCTTTTCTCCCGGCTGATACACATCACGGGCATCCACCCGGGCTGTGAACTCATTTTCTCCCAGCCGGACATACAGCATGGTCTCTGACCCCAACAGCTCTGAAACCTGAACCTCTGCTGCCACTGTCGCTGCCGGATAAGTCTCTTGAGCAATGGGCCGGCTGGACAGATCTTCCGGACGGATTCCAAAGATCACTTCCTTGCCCAGATACCCTTTGCTTTCCAGAAGCTTAGCCTGACCCTTCGGCAGACCAAGCTCCAAGCCTCCCTCGCCAACCAAGCGCTCTTTCTCAACAGTCACCTTGAAGAAATTCATAGCCGGGCTGCCGATAAAACCTGCCACAAACTGGTTAGCCGGCTGATTATAAAGCTCCTGCGGTGTTCCAATCTGCTCCACTCGGCCAATCGTGCCTGACCCGTCTTCATTTTTAGTCGAACTCATGATGACAATACGGTCGGCCAGAGTCATGGCTTCGGTCTGATCGTGGGTCACATAGATGGTGGTGGCGCCGATACGGCGATGGATCTTGGCAATCTCTGCCCGCATGGACACCCGAAGCTTAGCATCGAGGTTAGAGAGCGGCTCATCCATCAAAAAGACCTTGGCATCCCGGACAATGGCCCGTCCCATGGCCACCCGCTGGCGCTGACCGCCTGAAAGGTCTGCCGGCTTGCGGTCAAGAAACTCGCTCAAGCCAAGAATCTGAGCAGCTTCTTTCACCCGCTGATCAATAGCGTCTTTGGAATATTTGCGGAGTTTGAGCCCAAAGGCCATATTGTCATAGACACTCATGTGCGGATAGAGGGCATAGTTTTGAAAGACCATGGCAATATCACGGTCCTTGGGAGCCTTGTCATTGACCACTTCATCATCAATGCTCAGCACTCCCTTGCTGATGTCCTCGAGACCCGCTACCATGCGCAGAGTAGTTGACTTCCCGCAGCCTGACGGACCGACAAAAACGATAAATTCCTTATCCTTAATCGTCAAATCAAAATCCTCAACCGCATAATGGCTGGTATTGGGGTATTGTTTATAAATGTGATTCAAACGTAATTCTACCATAAGCTTCTCTCTTTACTCCTTTTTAGTCAAAATAGATGGGTTGATCATTTTCAGTAACACGGTAATCAAGTGTTTTCAAATTAATCTCCGCCCTTGCCTCTACCGTTTTAGCTGCATTGCTGCGGGTAATAATCACGGTGTTTTCATCCGGATTTGTAACAGTAATGTTTCCATCAAGGTCAAAGGCTGCCGACTGATTGCGGTAGGTAAACAGCTTGAGCAGGGATTTAACAATGGGACGCTCAACTTCCTGCGCTAGTTCCTCACTCGTATAATAGTGGCGGTTGATATTGCGCCCTTCCTTGGTCTTCTCCAAAAGTTCCAAATCATTTCTGCCGGCCAAGAAACCAACATAGTAGACCTGCGGAATTCCCGGAGCAAAGGCCTGAATGAGACGGGCCGCAAAATATCTGCGGTCATCATCGCCAAGCGCCGAATAATAAGTCGTATTGATTTGATAAATATCTAAGTTATTGTACTCAGCCGTTGAGTATTTGCGGTTGACATTGGCGCCGACTTTATAGAGCTCATCTGAGGTATAGGCAATTTCTTCGTCCGTTAAAATGTCCTTGACATCTACAACGCCGATCCCATCATGGGTATCCAGGGTCGTGAATTGTTTCATGGGACTCTTTTTCAGCCAGTCTGCCAGACGCTTGGCTTTTCCGCTGTAGAGCGAGTAGAGCGTCACCATGGGCAGGGCAAAGTCATACACAAAATAGTCATGATCCGCCAGTTTAAACTGGATGCTATAATGCTCATGGATTTCCGGTAAGATATCAGCGCTGGCTGATTGCGCCATCTCCTGCACTTTAGAGAGCAGATCCCAGATTTCAGGCTCCACAAAGAAATCATTGGTATCTACTTTTTTCACGGCGTAAGCAAAAGCATCCAAGCGAATCAGGTCACAGCCGTTGGCTGCCAGGTGTTCGATGGTCTCTTTGATGAAGTCCATAGTCACTTGTTTGGTGACATCAAGGTCGATCTGCTCCTCACCAAAGGTATTCCAGAGATGTTCCGTGCTGCCGTCCGCAAAGACAATTTCCTGCATGGGCGCGCGGTCTTTGCGCTTATAAATCAAATCCACATCGGCCTGAGTAGGTCGGCCCTGCGGCCAGAATTTTTCCCAGCGCAGGAATAAATCTGCATAGGCCGAAGCTTCTTTTTTAGCTTGAAAATCCTTATAGTATTTCGACTGACGCGAGATATGATTGATCATAAAGTCAAACATAAGATAGTACTTTTCTCCCAGGCGCTTGACATCAGCCCAGTCACCAAAGGCAGGATCGACCTCATCGTAGGCAATGGGGGCAAAGCCGCGATCCCCGGTTGAGGGAAAGAAGGGCAGCAGGTGCACCCCGCCGACGGCCGCACCAAAGTAGCGCTCCAGATTGTCTTCTAATTCTTTTAAATTCTTACCCAGGCTGTCTGAGTAAGTAATGAGCATGGTTTGATTTTTGATGGACATAGTGAACTCCTCATCTTCAGTTAACTCTAATCGTTGAAACGGATAATGTCTGAACCCTTGTCTTTCCTTGAGAACGAAGGGACAGGCAATCAGCAGCAGCTTTTTCATAAAAGGTCATGGACAGTGTTTTTTCCTGATTAACAAAGACTTCAACAGACGATGTGTCTCTGACGATCTCAAGCTCCAAATCAGCAGCAGCTAAATCGCTGACATCAAGGCTGCGGCTGTTCAAAACCGGATTTTCCAGCCCCTTGATTGCATAGCCGAAGTTTTCTCGGCTTAAACTCAGCAGCTGCTCATCAGCATTGTAAGTCAAACTGATTGCCGCCCTGCCGTCTGCTTGTAAAGGATAAAGCAATTCCCATGAAGACTCTCTCGAAATGTTGAGCTCAATGAATTGCTGAGAGCCCGTAATAGCGCTAAACTCCAAAGGATGATCCGATGTCAGCTGTCCCTGCCATTCTTTAACTGTCTCACAGTAATCATAGAGCTGCGGAGCTGGTTCTTGACAGAGTCTGAGATTTTTCACACTCAGCTTTCTTGGCAGAGTCATCATACCGGCCCATCTGTGGCCTAGGTCATGTGTCGGAATATTACGCTGCCACATCTGCATCCAGGCAATCATAATGCGATTGCCGGAATCATCCAAGCAGGTCTGCGGCGCATAAAAATCCAAACCGCTGTCAATCTCATGATAATTGTCAACACTTAATTTGCCGCTTTCCCAGTCAAGTTCTCCGATAAAAGCTACAGTCGAATTCAAATTTTTATAGGCATGGCCTTGTGCCTTCATTTCAATCGGTGAGACGAGCAGCACCCATTTACCATCCAGCTCAAACAAATCCGGGCACTCCCACATAATTCCTTGTTCTGGCGTGCCTTCTAAGAGAACCGATTTAAAGGCCCAGTCTCGAGTATTGTCCGATTGAAACAGTAAAATCTGCCCTCTGCTGTCACGCGTTTTTGCAGCAACAACCGCATAATAACGGCCGTCTTTGGCAAATATCTTCGGATCTCTGAAGTCTGCGATATCCGCGATACCTTCTATATGAGACTCCGCAATGACAGGGTTCAAAGGCGATTTTTCAAAAGTAATACCGTCCGTAGAATAAGCCATGCACTGAGTCTGCTTGATTTTACCGTCTTGATTGACGAAACCGGTGTACATGAGAACCAGCTGATCATTAGCAACAACTGCACTTCCTGAAAAGCAGCCGTCTCTATCATAAGGCTCATCCGGCGCCAGAGCTGCAGGCAAGTCCTCCCAGTGGATTAGATCCTTTGATTTGGAATGGCCCCAGTGCATGGGACCCCAAACACTGTCATAAGGATAAAACTGATAAAAAAGATGGTACTCTCCCTTGTAGTAAACAAAACCATTGGGATCATTTATCCAGCCGATCGGCCCCATGACATGAAATTTTTCTCTGTAGCGGCTGTCTGTCTCACTTTTATGTTTTTCAATATACTGGTTAACTTTGTCAATACTTCTTCCCATTTACATCTCCTATTTGATACCTGTTCCAGAGCTGCCCAAACCTTGAACAATATATTTTTGAGCAACTACATAGACGATAATCAATGGGATAGTGGAGATCGTCAAAACGGCCATAACTTGGTTGATATAAACAGGCTGTGTTGTATTAATGGTTGTGATCGCTACCTGCATTGAGAATTTTGACGAATCTGTCAGAACCATCAACGGCCAGATGTAATCATTCCAGCTGCTGATAAACGACAAGACCCCTACGGTGGCTACTGCCGGTTTTGACATGGGCAGCATAATCCTAAAGAAAGTCTGTACGATTCCTGCCCCATCCATGCGTGCAGATTCAACGATTTCTTCCGGAATGGCAATAAAGAAATTTCTAAACAAGTAGATATTAAAAACGCTGGCCATTCCCGGAATAATAACCGCCAAACGATTATTAACCAGACCTAAAGTATTAATGATGGTGAACTGCGGAATCAGTATGGTTTCCATCGGAATAATCAACAATCCCAACAAAAGACCAAAAAGAATCTTTTTCCCGGTAAAATCAATTCTGGCAAAGGCAAAACCTGCTAAAGCATTGATGATAATGGAACCCAGAGCAAAGGTCACTGAATAGAAAATACTGTTGCCCAAATAAGTAAAAATACTGAAACGGCTTAAAATTTCCTGATAAGGTTTGAACCAATTTGCCGGATTCAGACTTGGCAAAAAGGCTTTCCATGATGTCAAGTTATTATAAACATCAGCTTCCAGTTTCATGGAAGACACAATCATCCAAACCATTGGAAACAGGAATAAGAATGCTAAAAGAGTCAGCAGGACATATTCTAAAATTTTAACAGATTTGTTTTTCATGATCAGTCATCCTCCTTTAGTACGCGTCTTTGTACAAGGGTAATAAGGCCAATAACGGTCGTAAAGACTAAAGCGATTGAGCTTGAGTATCCAACCAAACGATCTGTGAAACCTTTTTGATAGATATAATAAACCATGGTCATTGTTGAGTTCATTGGTCCTCCTTGAGTCATAACCATTGGCTGTACAAGGAGCTTGAAGGCTGAAATCAAGGTCGTCAGCAAAACAAACAAGGCTGTCGGTTTTAACAGTGGCAAAGTGATGTAGCGAAATTGCTGAAATTTTGAAAAGCCATCAAGTTCTGCTGCTTCGTAAACATCGTGAGGAATATTTTGCAGACCGCCAAGGAATAAGAGCATTTGATAGCCGGCTCCCTGCCAGGCAGAAACCAAAATAATCGCATACATGGCTTGTTTAGGACTGGTCAGGAAAGGCTGTGAAGCAATTCCGATGCGATTCAATAAGGCATTGAGCAAACCATTATTAGGATTTAACAAATACAGCCAAAGAATCGAAATGACAACCAGCGACATGACTACCGGTGCAAAGAAAGCAACTTTGAAAAACATATTCCCCTTGCGCGGTTTGTTAATAATCAAGGCCATGCCGAGAGCCAATCCCAGCTGAACAGGAATAATCCAGACAACAAATTTGGAAGTATTTAAAATACTCTTTAGAAAAATGGGATCTTGTGCAAGTTTGATAAAATTATTTAAGCCGACAAACTGCTTGGCATCCGGTGTCAGCAAATAATAGTTGGTAAAAGCATAGTAGAAAACCATGCAAACCGGAATCACCAGAAAAATTAACAGCAGTATCAAGGCAGGCGACAAAAATGCATAACCCAGCAAATTGTTTTTTAACTTATTATTTTTATACATTCATTTACCCTTTCTAAATGGCAGAGAGAACAGCTTTTTAATACTGCAGCTGAAAATCTGCCGTCGTTTTTTGTCAGTCCAGAGCGTCGTCAATCGCCTGCTGCATTTCTTTAGCCTTTATATCAAGTGCTTTTTTAACATCAGGATTTTCTTTGTAGTAACTGATATCCTGCATAGCCTGCTGAAAGGCACGCGATACTTGCGGATAAGCCACGACAACCGGACGAGCATGGCCGGACTTTTGATTTTGTTCCATCAAGAAGGCCATTTCTTTAGGAACTTCATCTTTCATGTCCTCAATTGTTGATTTGCGAATTGGAAGAACACTGTTGGCCAGACTGATAATTTTACTTGATTTTGTATTCGTTGCGTACTTGACAAATTCTGCCGCAATTTTTGGTTTGTCCGATTTTGAAGTCACTGCAATCTGCCAGCTTCCCGTTGGTGAAACCAGCTTTTTCGTTTTATCTGATACCGGATATGGCAAAATACCATAGTCAACATTCTTATAGTTTGCGGCCATATCATTGATTGTCCATGAACCGCTTAGGAGCATAGGATAAACCTCTGTTTCAAATCCTTTTTCTACAGGACTGATGGTTGTATAGCCCTTCCTAACCAGATTTTGGATAAATTCGACTGCTTCTACTGTTTTTTGGCTGTTAAAATAGCCTTCTGCCTTGGTTCCTTTGCTGTTAACAACGGTGCCCCCATTTGACCAAATCAGCGGCATGTAAGCATACGGCAGCATTTCATCAATAGAATTCAGTTTGAAATCAATAGCAGGTCTTTTAAAATGTTTTTTCAGCTGTTTGCTGATGCTATTAAATTCCGACCATGTCCAAGGGTCATCAATGGTTGGCAGCTTTGATAAATCAATGCCTGCTTCTTTAAACATTTTTTTGTTGTAATAAACACCGACACTGGACTCTGAATAACCAAAAGCATAGAGCTTGCCCTTATACGTTCCCTGCTGTTTGATACTGTCCAAAACATCGTCCATATTGGCATCTTTGACATATTTATCAAGCGGGATAATCACTTTTGCATGGGCATAAGCAGCTGTATTGGGGCCGTCTAAGGTAATAACATCCGGCAAATTATCAGCTGTAATGGCCGCATTAACCTTATCTTCATATCCGCCGCCGCTGCCGCTTCGAGGGATGTATTCTGTAACGGCTTTGTACTCACCCTTATGTTCCTTGTTAAAACCACTGACAATTTCCTTCCAAGCCTTCCCTTCTGCAGTTTCATCTGAAAACTGAACCCAGATTTTAATGGTATTCGGGTCTGAATCCGTTTTTTGATTCTTTGCCCCTCTGCCGCATCCCGCAAGGGAGCCCAGCACAAGGGCAGAAACTGCTGCCAATCCGACTAATCCTTTACGCATGGCGTTCCTCCTGACTTTTTCTTTTTTTGGAAACGTTTCAATTTTTAAGTAAAAATAAAAGGGTTTTTATAAAATGGAAACGTTTCAAATACAAATAAATTATAAGCGCTTTCATTGGTTTTGTCAAGCCCCTTTTTCGAAATTGCGTCTATTTTTTAGTTGTCCCTCCTTCTTTAAACTGAACAGGAACAATAATTCTTTTTTCTGCCGAAACACCGTTGATCAAATTCAGCAGCAGCTCCACAGCTGACTTGGCCAAAAGATCGGTTGACTGGCTGATGGTCGATAAAAAATAATCTTGGCTAATAGCTGATTTCAAGCCATCAAAACCAATGATTTGATAGTCTTTCGGTGCTTCTTTGCCCAGCTTTTTCAGCACTTTCATAACTGTCAGAGCCATAAAATCATTAACAGTAAAAATCCCATCAATTTGCGGATGATCCAAGAAAAATTTTTCTAATTTACCTTCCAGATCTTCAATAGGTTCCGGCAAGTCGCATTTTTCCACCGCAAAACCTTCTTTTTCACTGTAGGCATAAAACCCTTTTTTGCGATTGGTCGTTTCATTTTCAAACTTATTTTTACCGCCGATATAAGCCAGATGCTTGGCACCTCTCTCAATCAAATTTTGAGCAGCCAGCTGTCCGCCTAAAAAATTATCCGACGTGACATAAGGAATATTTTCAGAGAAATGCCGGTCAATACTGACAAAGGGCAGATTGGTTGAAACATACTGGTCAATATCGGAATAGGTAATGCCGATAATCCCGTCAACCTTGTTACTCTTCAGCATTTCAAGGTATTTGATTTCATTTAGGGCATTTTCTTCAACATTGCAAATATAAAGCCTGTAGTCAAACTTACTTAAATTCTTTTCAGTATAGTAAGCAAATTCTGAAAAAAAGGGGTGCCAGATTGTCGGAATAAGCAGTGCAATACTGTTGCTTCTATTTGTTTTCAGCCCTCTGGCATATTCGTCCGGCTGATAATTAAGCTCTTTGATAGCAGCCTGTACCTTCTTATAAGTGCTGTCTTTGACCCTGACTCCGTTAATGACACGTGAAACAGTCCCGACACCGACTCCTGCCAATGCAGCAACTTCTTTCATCGTTACTTTCATAGCTTACTCCACTTCACTTTAATATCTTTATTGTAGCACTATCAGAAAGCGTTTTCTAGTTTTTTATTCTTTTTTCAGCATCATTTCCATTTTTGCTAGTTTTGCAGGCAGGCAAAAAGCACAGATGAACCTGTGCTCAGTTTGAAGAAACAGTCTCTTTTCTTTGATATTTCCTTAGGTGATGTCGGACGGCAGCGACTTCCTCCGGAATTCCATGCCTAAACTTTGAGCCTAATGTAAGATACAAAGGGCGTTAGTGGACACAGCAAAATTAGGGAGTTCGACGATGAGTCTCAGAAGACTTTAGGAGATACTCATCTATTTTGCACAGTCCACAGCCCGTGTTCAATTAGTCTCAAAGTTTCCGAGTGTCAGAATCGGCTTACATGCCCAACAAATTCTGACACTTTCATCACGGCGGAAGTATCCTTTATTTAGCTCGCTTGCTCTCGTGAAAAATTTAATTTATATGGCAGCCTACAGATTCTGTTTGCTTACCTTGGTAAGCAAACAGGGGTTTGTCTACAGTCTGAACACAGATGAACCTGTGCTTTAGTAAGAATCTTTTAGAATGCTGGCAATTTTGGTGTTGATCAGATCAATAGCTACCACATTAGAGACGCCTTCCGGGATAACAATATCGGCATAACGCTTGGTCGGTTCAATAAACTGATGGTACATGGGTTTAACGACCTCCATATACTGCTCAATGATACTGTCAAGACTTCTGCCGCGCTCTTCCATATCGCGCTTGATACGCCGGATAATGCGAATGTCATCATCAGTGTCCACAAAAAGTTTGATGTCCATCAAATCACGCAGACGCTCATCTTCCAAGACCAAAATCCCTTCCACAATAAAAACGTCCTGCGGCTCCTGCCGATACGTTTTTTCGCTGCGCGTATGCTGCGTATAATCGTAAATAGGAATATCCACCGGACGCCCCGCCTGCAGCTCCTTGATGTGTTCAATCATCAAATCCGTATCAAAAGCCAGAGGATGGTCGTAATTGGTCGTAACACGCTCTTCAAAGGTCAGATGACTCTGATCCTTATAATAAGAATCGTGCTCAATCATAGCGATCTTGGCACTGGGAAAGTGAGATAAAATTTCCCGTGAAACGCTGGTCTTTCCTCCGCCGGAACCGCCTGTGACACCAATAATAATCGGTTTTTTTCGCATAATAAACAAGAAGGACACTAAATAGCTAAATTTTGACTATTAGTCTGAAACAGCCCGAAAAAACAGCGTCAGACTGTTTATTGCTGCATCAGCCTTCATAAATGAAGCTTTTGTCCTTTTTCATTCCTTTCTTTTACTTCACTGAAATATCTTCCTATCTATTTTACACTAAATCATGTTATAATGAAATAAAAATTTAAAGAGCCGGAGGCATCCTATGCTTAAACTTGGTATTATCGGAACTGGATCTATTTCACATCAGTTTATCGAAGCCGCTGATCTGTCGCAAAAGTATCAGCTGACAGCTGTCTATTCACGAAAGCTGGAAACAGCAGAAAATTTTTCTGCCCGTTACCATGATGTCTTTTGCTATGAAAATTTGGCTGATTTTTTGGAACATGATTTTGATGTCCTCTATATTGCCAGCCCAAACGCACTTCACTTTGAACATGCAAAGGCTGCTCTGGAAGCCGGCAAACATATTATTGTTGAAAAACCAGCTTTTTCAAAACCCGAAGAGCTGTCTGAGATTATTCAGCTGGCAGCTGAGAAAAAGTGTTTTTTCTTTGAGGCGGCCAGAAACTACCATGAAGCATCGATGGCTATTATCAAAGACTTTCTGGCTCATAAAACCGTTATCGGTGCTGATTTTTCCTACGCTAAATATTCTTCAAAAATGAAGGATCTGCTTGATGGGAAAATGCCAAATGTCTTTTCAGACAGGTTTTCAGGCGGAGCCCTTGTTGATCTGGGAATTTACCCCATTTATGCGGCTTTGAAGCTGTTCGGCAAACCAAAAAGTGTTAATTACACTGCCACACAGCTGGAAAACACGGTTGACTTAAACGGCAACGGCAATCTGATTTATCCGCATTTTCACGTATCTATCAGAACCGGAAAAAATTACAACACCCTGGAATATGCCGAAATTTACACGACCGACGGGACCTTGCTACTCAATCATATTCAGGGGATTAGCTCTGCTGTTTTCCAAAAACTTGACGGCACTCGCGAAAAATTGGCGCTCGCAGAAATTGAGCACCTGATGCTGGAAGAGGCCGAGCATTTTTCTCAAATGATTGCAAATCCAGATGAAACACTTTACCAGATTTGGCTGGAGGACGCAAAGTCTGCCAGTCAGATCCTCTATCAAATGCGCCAAAGCGCAGGCATTGTATTTAAGGCGGATAACCAATGAACACACACTTTCCAAGCAGCTGGCAGGATAAACTTCAGCAGCTCCATTTTGCAGACTTTACCCAGATTCAAAAAGAAGCTTTTGAACCCATCAAAAACGGGCAAAACTTTCTGGGTATAAGCCCCACGGGAACAGGAAAAACACTGGCTTATCTCTGGCCCAGTCTGTTAACTCTTCAGCCTAAAAAGGCTCAGCAGCTGCTGATTTTAGCACCCAACAGCGAATTAGCCGGACAGTTATTTGAAGTGACCAAAACCTGGGCTGAACCTCTTGGTCTGACAGCTCAGCTTTTCCTGTCGGGCTCCAGCCAAAAGCGGCAAATCGAGCGCTTGAAAAAAGGCCCTGAAATTCTCATCGGAACTCCGGGTCGAGTCTTTGAGCTGGTCAGACTCAAGAAAATCAAGATGATGGCTGTCAATACTATTGTTCTGGATGAATTTGATGACCTCTTAAATGACTCCCAGTACCAGTTTGTCGAAGGGATTGTTAATCGTGTGCCTCGCAGCCACCAAATGATTTATATGAGCGCTACAAACAAGCTCAGCACAACCGATCTGGCAGCAGACACCCTTACGGTTGATTTATCCGATCAAACATTAGACAGCATTTCGCACTACTATATCACTGTCGATAAGCGGGAGCGCGTGGAACTCCTGCGCAAATTTGCCAATATACCCAATTTTCGCGCCCTGGTCTTTTTCAACAGTCTGTCCGATTTGGGAGCCAGCGAAGAACGCCTGCAGTACAGCCATGCGTCTGCTGTCTCACTGGCCAGCGATGTCAATGTAAAATTCCGCAAGGTTATTCTTGAAAAATTTAAAGAACACGAGCTGGCTTTGCTCTTAGCGACTGATTTGGTAGCGCGCGGGATTGATATTGACGGGTTAGAATACGTTATTAATTTTGACCTGGCCCGTGACAAAGAAGCCTATACGCACCGAGCCGGACGTACAGGCCGTATGGGAAAAACAGGAGCAGTCATTACCTTTGTCACTCATAAGGAAGAGCTGAAAAAACTGAAAAAATTTGCCAATGTATCAGAGCTTTTCTTAAAAAACCAGGTTTTACGTTCAAAATAAAAGAAGCGCATAAAAAATGCCGGGACAAAATGTTCCAGCATTTTCAATTATTTCTCTGCTTTCTTTATAAACGCATTATCTATCAAAAAGAGATTAAGCCAAATTATCAATGACATCCTGCAAATGAGAGATAGCTTCTGCCGGCAGAGCTGATTTTGGATTCTTTTGGTTGAATGATTCTAAGTACTGCAGACGCACTTTCATCCGCTGACGGATAATTTTAACGTAAGCCTGATCAAAGTTAGGAACTTTGTAATCAGACGAAGCTAAATATTCGAACCCTTTGACAGAGCCGAAAGGCTTGAATTCTGCCGTGCCGTCCACAACTTGTTCGATAACACTTAAAGATGTTTCTTTAGGAATTTTTTGACCTAAGTAAGAACCTGTGTTGATAATATAGCATTTAACGCCTGATTCAAACAGGTGTTGGAATTTCAGATAATCTTCCACCAGCGGATAAACACGAAATGGGTTAGCATAAGGTTCAATAATCAAGGTATCCAGACTGTCCGAAGTATTTTCAGCAGTCGAACGTGTGGTGATTAGGGTACAGCCCATTGTTGAAGCCATCACAGGGTCTGTAATTCTAATGAGCGGTGGCAGAGAGTCATCTTTCATAATCCAAAAGATGGATTGAATCGGATCATCAATGCGGTCAACACGGTTCGGTGTTGAGAAACGTGATTTGATTGTACGTCCGTTACCGTTGCGGACGTCTTCTGTCACCAAACGAAGATGCCCTTCTTTATCCAAGGCAGCACCGCAGTTTTGAACGGTTACAAAATATTTTTGTTCTCTGTGCCCTGCCGGATAATCACTGGTCTTATCGAAATAGGAAGGTTCCAGAGCGATTGTTGAGCCGTCTTCCTCAGAAATGACAAAGGCATCGTCATGCAGCACATTAATATTGTATTTACCGTCATGTTTTGCATGGGTTAATGTTGATTTACCGGAACCGGAAAGTCCGAAGAAAGAAGCTACGTGTGATTCTTGATTGTCTTTTTCAAAAATTTTCAGTCCGCCGTGGCAGGCAACAAACTTATTCCGATTGGCAGTACCCCAAGCTAAGGTCAGCGTTGCTTTCTTCAGTTCTCCAAAATAGTGAAGACCCAAGATAGCTGCACAGTTATGATTAGTGTCAAAGTAAACCAATCCATCCGGATAATCGGGGTGGCTCCATTCCGGATCTGAGAAGATATAAATATCCGTTTCTTCATAGCGTTTGGAATTTTTCAAACGTGCACGGTAGGTATCGTTTAACATCTGGAAGTTATTAAGCCATGAATACAGATTATTGATATCATCCTGCGGAACCATCAAATGAGCGCGGAGCATGAAGGCTTCATCAAGACCTACAATGGCATCTGCACGGTAAAAGGTGCGGTGTCTTGCTTGGAAAATTGCTTCACGCACAATTTGCAAAATTTTAGCATCTTCTGCACTGTCTCGTCCGAAAATCCGACGTGCTTTGGCAGTCCGCCCGACAATACCGCCTGAATTTTCCAAGAGGATTTTAGCATCCCGCGGAAGACCCAAATCATCGGCGTGAGCAACTGGTGAATCTAAAACGATAGTATTGGGAGCTTTAGCGGCTAAGCGGTAAGCTTCTGCCAGCCCCTTTAACGAAACCACGTGATTTTCGTAAAAAGCAGTTTCGATGGTTGTCTTTAATGCTGAAAAATAAGGGTTATTTTTGCGCATAGACTCTTCTGAAAAATGTTGTCGTGTGACCATTATATTCCTCCTCAAAATATTATCTTTTATTATTATACCACATTTTTATGTAAACGTTATCATTTTTTTGAAAATTAAATGAAACTCAGCAAAAACTGAGTTTCATAAAGGTTTATTTGATATCAAATACAACTGATTTAATTCTAGTCATAGCTTCGATAGAGTATTTAACACCCTGTGTATTGACACCTGATTTTTTAGCACCCAAGAATGGGAAGTTATCTGTACCGCGCTGTGTCTTATTATTGATATGAACAGTACCGACTTCAAGCTGCTCTGCAATTTTGAACGCCATTGGATAATCATTGGTGAAAACAGCACTTTGCAAGCCAAATTCAGATTGGTTAGCAATGTGAACAGCTTCTTCAATTGAATTGACACGAATAATCGGAAGCACTGGACCAAATGGTTCTTCCCAAGCCAAACGCATGTCCGTTGTGACATTATCAAAGACTGTCGGATAAATAGTATTGCCTTCACGTTTAATGTCAGTCAGGGCTGTTGCACCGCGTTCTTTGGCATCATTGATAAGACCTTCTACATAATCAGCAGCTTTTGTATCGATCAATGGTGTGATGTCCGTATTATCTTCCGGTAAACCAACAGTTAAGTTATTGACCCGCTCAACGATAAGCTTAGACAATTCATCAGCAACGCTGTCCATGACAAGCACACGCTTAACAGCTGTACAACGCTGACCTGAGTAGCCAAAGGCACCGTCAACGATATTTTTAGCTGTCAGCTCAAGATCAGCATCCTCAAGCACGATAGCCGCATCTTTACCGCCAAGTTCAAGCATGATTGGACGCATACCAGCCAAACGGCCAATGTTTTCACCAACAGGTGTCGAACCTGTAAAGTTGATAAAGTCAACAGCCTTATGCTCAACAATGTAGTCACCGATAACAGAACCGCGTCCGGTAATTGTATTAAAGACACCGGCAGGAAGTCCGGCTTCTGCAAAGGCTTCTGCCAAAAGAAGTCCTGAAATCGAGCCTTGCGTCGGTGGCTTAAAGGCAACGACATTTCCTGTGATAAGCGCCGGAGCGATTTTTGAGCCGGCAAGATTCACCGGATAATTAAATGGCGAAATTGCTAAAACAAGACCTACTGGCTCACGGCGAACCACGGCAATTTTTTTCTTGCTGGCAGCTTCAAAGCTTCCGCCTTCAAGAACTTCACCTTGTGTACGAACGCCTTCAGCAGCCGCAAATTCCATGATTTCTACTGTACGTGTAACCTCACCGACAGATGATTTAAGTCCTTTAGCAATTTCTTTGGAAAGGACAGAACCAATCGCTTCTGCTTTACTTTGCAAAATATCAGCTGCCTTGCGGATATAGTTGGCACGCTCCACATAAGAAAGTGCACGCCAAGCCGGAAATGCAGCTTTAGCTGAAGCATAGACATAATCTACTTCATCAGTGCTCATAGCAGGAACAGAACCAAGCTCTTCACCTGAAGCGGGAGCGTAAATTTTAATCTCATCTTGAGAGAGTTTCCATTCACCGTTGACATAATTTTTATACTGTTTTGTCAAAGTATATCTCCTTTTTACTGTAATATCCTTATTTTATCACTTTTTTGATTTTTTTCAATCTTTTACTACGACAAAAGTCAGAAAATTAAGACAAAACGCTTTATTTCCTTTTACTTCGCCTAATAATTTAGCCGGCCTGCGGATTTTTAAATCCCTTAAACGCAGTTAAGAGAAAAATAAAAATAGAAGCCGCTTTACAAAAAAAGACCGGAAATTGCATTTCCAATCTTTTTCCTGATTAATCAAAATCAATGTATTCTTTTTCAAGTTCAAGAACTTCTTCCATGGTAGCACATTCTGTAAGAGCGCGCTGAGCCAATTCTTCCATTTTCTTGGTATCAAGTTTCTTCATAAGACTGCGCGTGCGCAGAACTGAAGTGGCACTCATTGAAAATTCATCAAGTCCGATACCGACCAAGAGCGGAACAGCTGTTTGGTCACCGGCCATTTCACCACACATACCAGCCCATTTACCTTCAGCGTGCGCTGCCTTGATAACGTTATTGATCAGGCGAAGGATTGATGGGTTATATGGTTGGTAGAGGTATGACACTTGTTCGTTCATACGGTCTGCCGCCATTGTATATTGGATAAGATCGTTAGTACCAATTGAGAAGAAGTCAACTTCTTTAGCGAATTGGTCAGCAAGCATCGCTGCTGCTGGGATTTCGATCATGATACCCACTTGAATGTTGTCTGCGACTGCAACACCTTCTGCCTTAAGGTTGGCTTTTTCTTCTTCAAAGACAGCTTTAGCAGCTCGGAACTCTTTAAGAAGGGCAACCATTGGGAACATGATGCGCAATTGACCATGTACTGAGGCACGAAGAAGGGCACGGATTTGCGTACGGAACATCGCGTCACCTGTCTCAGAGATTGAGATACGCAAAGCACGGAAACCTAAGAATGGGTTCATTTCTTTTGGAAGATCAAAGTAAGGAAGCTCCTTATCTCCGCCGATGTCCATGGTCCGCACAACAACCGGTTTGCCGTTCATGCCTTCAAGGACAGCCTTGTAAGCTTCATACTGCTCATCTTCTGTCGGGAAGTCCTGTGAATCCATATAAAGGAACTCTGTACGGTAGAGACCAATAGCTTCAGCACCGTTGTTGTTAACGCCTTCAACATCTTTAGGTGTACCGATATTAGCAGCCAATTCAAAATGTTTGCCATCAGCAGTCACTGTTTCAGCATCTTTAAGGAGAGCCCACTCAGCTTTTTGTTTAGCATAAGCTTCACCGGCTGCTTTAAATTCTGCTACTTGTTCATCAGTCGGATTGATAATAACCTGACCGGTGATACCGTTAACAGCAACCATATCTCCGTTTTTAACACGTTTAGTGATGTCATTTGTACCAAGCACCGCAGCAATCTCAAGCGTCCTTGCCATAATAGCCGAATGACTGGTACGGCCGCCGATATTAGTTACGAATGCCTTGACAAAATTAGCATCCAGCTGAGCAGTGTCAGACGGAGTCAAGTCGTGCGCAATCACAATTGATTCTTCGCTGATAGTTGCCGGATTTGGCAGTTCAACACCTAAAAGATGAGCCAAAACACGCTTGGCAACGTCACGAATATCCGCCGCACGTTCCTGCATGTAGGGATTGTCTTCCATGTTTTCAAACAAGGTCACAAACATGTCTGTTACTTCTTTAAGAGCACTTTCTGCGTTAACTTGTTTTGCACGGATCGTCTCTTTGATTTGACCGATCATTTCCGGATCTGCAAGAACCATCAAATGAGCATCAAATACAGCTGCGGCTTCTTCGCCAAGGGTATCTACTGCTTTTGCACGGATAAGAGAAAGCTCGTCCTGGGAAGCTTCTAGAGCTGCATCCAAACGAGCTTCTTCGGCCTTTGTATCTTCGACAGTAACTGTCTCAAAGGACAAATCCGGCTGGACAAGCAGATATGCCTTAGCAACGGCAACACCGTCAGATGCTGCAATTCCTTTAAGCATTTCTGTCATATCTTTATGCCAATCCTTCTTTAGTCATAGTTTCATCAATAGCTGCAATTGCATCATCAGCATCTGCACCTTCGGCAGTGATTGTAACATCTGCACCTTGACCAACACCAAGGCTCATAACACCCATGATTGATTTAAGGTTTACAGCTTTTCCTTTGTAGTCAAGTGTAATATCTGAAGCAAATTTGCTTGCTGTTTGCACAAGCAAAGTAGCTGGGCGCGCATGAATTCCTGTTTCTGCAACAATGTGAAAATCTTTTGAAGCCATAGTATGGTTCTCCTTTTAATATGTGTTTTTTTGAATTATCCTGATGATAACCCTTACAATTCTAGATTATAGCATATTGAAATTCGATTTTCAAGAACTAAAGTCCAAATTGGAAGAATAATGCAAATCATTTTCAATAATTTACAGTGCTTTTTATAAGACTCTCCTGCCGGCCAAGCAAGCGTTGGAAATACTGTACACACCTCCTTTGAAAAATACTGTACAACCCTCAGTCAGGAAAAATGAAATAATGACAAATGTCACGAAATCTCCCTATTGGCATCTCAAAAACTGACAATCAGACCCAGGCCTGTCCCTTTGCTTAGACCAAATCAAAAAGAAACAGCAGCTGCGCTATTTCTTTTTGACTCTGTCTTTAAATGACGCTGCCTGCTTACGGACTTCTGTGACAAACGGAGCATCAATTTCCTTAAATTTACTGTAGTTCCTTAAAAGACGGCGCTGATTGAATCGGAAAGGCCGAATGCTTTTAGCATGTAAAAAGTCATCCAGATGTAGGCGAAATTCTGCTAAGCGCTGGCTGATAAGCTCGGCCTGCTCCGCTAAATCATCGACTTCCTGCCTGACAGATTCTCTGATACGTTCTTGCTCTGCTCGGATATATTCCTCGAGAGCAAGCGCAGCCTCGTGAAATTTAACAGTATCCCTGACCGTCCAGATAAAGTCAAGCATCATCACAAAAACAATCACACCTGCCCACCAGTCGTCCAGTCTGAGGATAAGTGCCATGACACTTGGCTGAATCCAGCGAACAAGAACGACGATGCCCAGTCCCCAAAAAAGTGAAATAAGCGGTGCAATTCTTCCTTTTATATTACCAAATTCCTGACTGTAGTCCCACAATTTCATGTGAAAGAAGATTTCTAAAAACCAGCCGGCAAAGTATTCAAAAGCTGTTGCAATCACGATGCCGCTCAAAAAGAGCCCAAGAAGATTGTCCTGAAAAGGGTCGGTAAAAATCAAAACAGTCGTCACTGCAAAACCATAGACTGGACAGTAAGGTCCGAACAAAAAACCGCGGTAATCAAACTGTCTGTCCTGAATAGAGCAGTAAACGGTCTCCCACAGCCAGCCTATAAATGAATAAACAAAGAAAAGATAAATAAGATCCGAAAGTGAATAGGGCATAAACAGCCGCCTTTCTTGATATATAGTTATATTATATCTCTTTTCAGCCATAGATACCAAACAGGATTAAAAGAAGAAATACAGGTCTGGATTATTATTCCTAGATCACAGCGGCAGCTAAAAACTGCTGGACTGACTCCAAAAATCAAGCAGAAAATCTGACAGCTGGATGCCGTTTCAGTTCGTCAGTCATTTTTCTTATAGGTTTTCCATCAGCACTTTGGTAAATTCACTGGTTGAATAAGACGGTGCTTCTCCTGCCAGATCAGCTGTAAAACAGCATGCAGCAAAACTTTTTTCAATAGCTGCGGTAATAAGATCAGCCGCTTCTTTCCAGCCTATATACTCAAACAGCATGCAGCCCGACAGGAGCAGTGAACAAGGATTGGCCTTATCCTGTCCGGCAATGTCAGGAGCAGTGCCGTGAGTTGCCTCAAAAACAGCATGCCCGGTTTGATAGTTAATATTAGCACCGGGCGACATACCAATGCCGCCGACCTGTGCTGCTAAAGCATCACTGGCATAATCACCATTGAGATTGGTCAGAGCAACCACTTCAAAGCGCTCGGGATTTAACAGAATCTGCTGCAGAAAATTATCGGCAATGATGTCATCAACCACCAGTCGGCCCTTTTCAAGTTCAGCAGCATACTCCTCTTGAGCCAGTTCATAACCCCACTTTCTAAAGCCTCCTTCTGTAAATTTTTGAATGTTTCCCTTGTGTACTAATGTGACCTTCCTAAGCCCCTTAGCCAGAGCATAGTCAATAGCTGATCGAATCAGACGTTTGCTGCCTTCAATAGAAATCGGCTTGATACCGATACTGCTGCTCTCAGGAAAACGGATTTTTTGAACCTGCATCTGTGTCTGCAAAAACTCAATGACCTTTTGAACCTGACTGCTGCCGGCCTCCCATTCAATCCCTGCATAAATATCCTCCGTATTTTCACGAAAGATGGTGATGTCTGTTTTTTCCGGATGCTTCAAAGGACTGGGAACACCTTGGAAATAGCGGACAGGGCGGACACAGGCAAAAAGATCCAGTTCCTGACGCAGAGCAACATTTAGTGATCGGATACCGCCGCCGACCGGCGTTTCTAAGGGACCTTTTATAGCAAGCAGATGGGTTTTGATAACTTCCAAGCTGGCATCCGGCAGCCAGATGCCGCTTTGGCTGAAGGCTTTTTTTCCGGCTAAGACTTCCAGCCATTCGATTTGTCTCTTACCTTTATAGGCCTTTTCAACAGCTCGGTCAAAAACAAGCTGGGCATTCTGCCAAATATCCTGTCCTACACCGTCTCCTTCAATATAAGGAATAACAGGACAGTCAGGAACCTGCAATGTGCCATTTTCGAATTTTATTTTTTCTGCCATTGGTTAATCTCCGTTTTATTTCTTAAGAACAGCCACTGAAAACACCGCCAGTTTGAACAACAGCATCACGCATAGCAGCCAAACCGACGGCTGTTGGAACACCTGCAGATTTTTGAAAATCATAATGGCTGACTTGCTGATTCAAAGGAAAAACTGATGCGTCAGTAACCTTGTGGAGTTTTTTTAGCTTATTTAATGAAAATTATACAATTTTCTGGACCATCGGACAAATATGGACCTGCATTCTGTGCTGTACTGGCAGTCTTTGGTCTATTGAAGACAGGCACAGCCTAAAAACACTATATCTTGTGGAATCCCTAAGATAGCTATACTATATTTTGTGTTTTTTCGAGCAAATTTTCTTGCTTTTTTTCCTGAATTTAGATATCCTAGTAAAGCAACTTGTAAAAAAATCTAAATTTTAGGAGAAGAAAATGGCTAAAATAACTGTTTTTTCAAAAAATAACTGCATGCAATGCAAAATGACCAAGAAGTTCCTGGAACAGCACGATGTTGCTTTTGAGGAAATCAATATCGATGAACAGCCGGACAAAATTGACTATGTAAAAAGCTTAGGCTTTACTGCTGCTCCTGTCATTGAAGCAGGTGACACAGTCTTTTCAGGTTTTCAGCCTACCAAATTAAAAGCCCTTATTTAAATTTAAGGATTTTAAACAACTAAGGCCGGCTGCTTTAAAAACACAGCTCTGCCCTTATCCAAAGAAAACATGATGAAATTAGTAAGGAATAGGAACTTATAGATGAGTCTCAAAAATCTCGGCGATGTCTCTTACTTCCGCCTCAACAATGAAATTAACCGTCCCGTCAACGGGCAGATTCCGCTGCATAAGGACAAAGAAGCCCTGAATGCTTTCTTTGCTGAAAATGTACGCCCGAATACCAAAGCTTTTGACAGTATTACGGATAAGATTCGTTTTCTGATTGACAATGACTATATTGAATCAGCTTTTATTGCCAAATACAAACCTGAATTTATCGAAAAGCTTTCCCGGTCTCTTTATGATTATGATTTCCATTTTAAATCATTTATGGCGGCCTATAAATTCTACCAGCAATACGCTCTTAAAACCAATGACGGCGAAGCCTATCTTGAAAGTATTGAAGACCGTGTTCTTTTTAATGCTCTCTACTTTGCTGACGGCAATGAAGAACTGGCAAAAGATCTGGCTGCGGAAATGATTGCTCAGCGCTATCAGCCTGCAACACCAAGCTTTCTTAATGCCGGCCGCAGCCGCCGAGGCGAATTGGTTTCGTGTTTCCTTATTCAGGTGACCGATGACATGAATTCTATCGGCCGCTCTATCAACTCTGCTCTACAGTTATCCCGTATCGGGGGCGGTGTGGGAATTTCCCTCAGCAATTTGCGCGAAGCCGGAGCTCCTATCAAGGGCTTTGACGGTGCAGCCTCAGGAGTTGTTCCTGTCATGAAGCTTTTTGAAGACAGCTTTTCTTATTCCAACCAATTGGGTCAGCGCCAAGGTGCGGGGGTTGTTTACCTCAATATCTTTCACCCGGATATCATCGCCTTTCTTTCTACTAAAAAAGAAAATGCCGATGAGAAGGTCCGTGTTAAAACTCTGTCCCTCGGTGTTGTCATTCCGGATAAGTTTTATGAATTGGCGCGCAAGAATCAAGACATGTATCTCTTTAGCCCTTATTCTGTCGAACGTGAATACGGGATTCCTTTCAATTATATTGACATTACTGAAAAATATGACGAATTGGTAGCTAATCCCAAAATTATCAAAACGAAGATTCCTGCCCGTGATTTGGAAACTGAAATTTCCAAACTGCAGCAGGAATCAGGCTACCCTTATGTTGTCAATGTCGATACTGCCAACCGTGCCAACCCGATTGACGGCAAAATTGTCATGTCCAATCTCTGTTCGGAAATCCTGCAGGTTCAGACACCGAGTGAAATCAACGATGCTCAGGAATTTGTCAAAATGGGAACCGATATTTCATGTAACCTCGGTTCAACAAACATTGTCAATATGATGACTTCTCCTGACTTCGGCCGCTCTATCAAAGCTATGACACGTGCCCTGACCTTTGTCACAGATTCTTCAGAAATTGATGCCGTACCGACAATTAAACATGGCAATGCCCAGGCTCACACGTTCGGGCTCGGTGCCATGGGACTGCACTCCTACTTGGCACAGCACCACATTGAGTACGGCAGTCCGGAATCTATTGAATTTACCAACATCTATTTCATGCTCATGAATTACTGGACTTTGGTAGAGTCAAATAACATTGCCCGCGAACGCAAGGAAACCTTTGTCGGTTTTGAAAAATCAAAATACGCTGACGGCTCTTATTTTGATAAGTATGTCACCGGCCAATTTGTTCCGAAATCCGACCTTGTCAAGGAACTGTTTAAAGATCACTTTATTCCTCAGGCTGCTGACTGGCAGGCTCTGCGTCAGGCCGTTATGAAAGATGGACTTTACCATCAAAATCGTTTAGCGGTTGCTCCAAACGGATCAATTTCCTATATCAATGATGTTTCTGCTTCCATTCACCCTATCACCCAGCGCATCGAAGAGCGTCAGGAAAAGAAAATCGGCAAGATTTACTATCCGGCAGCCGGTTTATCAACGGATACCATTCCTTATTACACATCAGCCTACGATATGGATATGCGAAAAGTTATTGATGTCTATGCTGCTGCAACCGAGCACGTAGATCAAGGCTTATCCCTTACGCTCTTTATGCGTAGCGATATCCCTCAAGGGCTCTACGAATGGAAAACAGAAAGCAAACAAACGACACGCGATCTGTCCATCCTTCGCAACTATGCCTTTAATAAGGGAATCAAATCCATTTACTATATCCGCACTTTCACCGATGACGGTGATGAGATTGGTTCAAACCAATGTGAAAGCTGTGTGATTTAACTGAACAGTCAAACTTGGAGCTAAAGCTCCTATGTTTGACACGCCAACCGCTATCGGCGGTTTGGCTAGTTCACTTACTAACTTCGTAGAAGCTGTATTATCGACATCTTCTGCTGCGTGTCGTAACTTTCAGTAAACTCGGAGCTAAAGCTCCTATGTTTGACACGCCAACCGCTATCGGCGGTTTGGCTGGTTCACTTACTAACTTCGCAGAAGCTGTATTATCGACACCTTCTGCTGCGTGTCGTAACTTTGGATAAACTTGAAACTAGAGTTCTTAAATCTTACACGGCAATCGTTAGGGCAACGGCTCGTAATTTCAAGCAGGTTTGGGGCTGAACTCATTGGCAAATCTGAATCTCATATCTGTTTGATACAAAAGCTCTCAATTTTCACACAGAATCTGCTAAAATACAAAGCAAGCTCTTCCCTGTACAGCACTATACATCATTTATAAGGAATAACTAAGATGACTACTTATTACAAAGCAATAAACTGGAATGCTATTGAAGACGTTATTGATAAATCAACTTGGGAAAAACTGACTGAACAATTCTGGCTGGATACGCGGATTCCGCTTTCCAACGATTTGGATGACTGGCGCAAGCTATCGGCTCAGGAAAAAGATCTTGTTGGTAAGGTTTTTGGCGGCCTGACCCTGCTTGACACCCTGCAGTCTGAATCAGGTGTTGAGGCTCTGCGCCACGACGTGCGTACCGCTCATGAAGAGGCTGTTTTTAATAACATTCAATTCATGGAGTCTGTCCACGCCAAATCCTACTCATCCATCTTTTCAACCCTGAATACCAAGTCAGAAATTGATGCTATTTTCGAGTGGACCAACAACAACGAATACCTGCAAAGAAAAGCTGAAATCATCAACGAAATCTATCTTAAAGGCAATCCTTTGGAAAAGAAAGTTGCCAGCGTCTTCCTTGAAACCTTCCTTTTTTATTCAGGTTTCTTCACACCGCTCTACTATCTGGGCAACAACAAGCTGGCCAACGTGGCTGAAATCATCAAGCTGATTATCCGTGACGAATCCGTTCACGGTACCTATATCGGCTACAAATTCCAGCTTGGTTTTAACGAACTGTCTGAAGAAGAACAGGATAAATTCCGTGACTGGATGTATGACCTTCTCTACAAACTCTATGAAAATGAAGAAGGCTACACCGAAACGCTTTACGACGGTGTCGGCTGGACTGAGGAAGTGAAAACTTTCCTGCGCTACAATGCTAACAAGGCTCTGATGAATCTGGGGCAGGATCCGCTGTTCCCTGATACAGCTGATGATGTTAATCCGATAGTCATGAACGGTATTTCAACCGGAACCTCCAACCATGACTTCTTCAGTCAGGTCGGAAACGGCTATCTTCTCGGTACTGTTGAGTCCATGCAGGACGATGATTACAGCTACGGTTTGTAAAAAGCCGCTAAGACAAAAAATCAGCTGAACAGCTGTTCAAATCATAAAAAGGCCGAAACTGCTCTTTCGGTCTTTTCTTATCTTATACTGCATAAAATCAGCTGATTTTAACAGCGCTATTCCTTTTTCTTTTTTGTGTTATAATGAAAAAGAATCTTTCAGCGGAGGCACAGTATGATTTTATTCCTGATTATGATGGAGCGGGCAGGCCTGATTATTTTGCTGGCCTATGCTTTTGTACATATCCCCTTTATCAAGCAGACCCTCAACCATCCTGAGACAAAAAAACATCAGCTGATCTTACTGCTCCTGTTTAGCTTTTTCGCCATTATTTCAAATTTCACAGGAGTAGAAATCCAGTCCAATCTGGCTATCGTCAATCAGACTCTGGGTCAGATTGCCCAACATTCTTCGGTTGCCAATACCCGGGTTTTGACAATCGGTGTGGCTGGCTTGATCGGAGGGCCTGTGGTCGGCGTTTTCGTCGGTGCCATCTCGGTTTTATTTCGCTACTGGCAGGGCGGACTGGCTCCTTACATTTACATCATTTCGTCACTCTTAATCGGGCTGTGCTCGGGCTTGCTGGGGAAATATTTCCGCAGGCAGCGCCCCATGGTTACAATCAGACAGGCCATGTTTGTCGGCATGTCTATGGAAGTTTTGCAGATGATCTGCATCTTGATTTTCAGCTCTGACTTTCATCAGTCTTGGGAATTGGTCCGTTTCATCGGGCTGCCCATGATTTTTGCCAATACGCTGGGAGTTGGTATTTTCATTTCCATCATCACCTCAACTCAGCAACTGGAAGAACAGGCCAGAGCTGTCCAGACGCATGAAGTCTTAAAACTGGCCAATGAAACCCTGCCATATTTGCGGCAGGGGCTCAGTTTTCAGTCCTGTCAGCCGGTTGCCGAAATTATCCACCAATACATGCGGGTTGCGGCTGTCAGTCTGACTAACAGAGACACTATTTTGGCCTATGTCGGAGCGGGTGCCGATCACCATGTTCCCAATATTAAAATCTTAACGAAACTGGCCAAACGGGCTATTGAAACAGGCAGCATCTGCATTGCCAAAGACCGCAGCGAAATCGAATGCGATCACGAAGGCTGCACCCTCACCTCAGCTATTGTCATTCCTTTGAAAATTCAAAATGAAACGGTCGGAACGCTAAAGCTCTATTTTTCAGGAAACCACAAAATGAGCTATGTGGAACAGGAAGTTGCTGAAGGTTTGGGCAATATCTTTTCAACACAGCTGGCTCTGGGGCAGGCCGAAGCGGCTGCCCATCTGCTGCAGGATGCGGAAATGAAATCCCTCCAGGCTCAGGTCAATCCGCATTTCCTCTTTAATGCCTTAAACACTATTTTGGCCCTCATCCGCATGGACGGTGAAAAAGCCCGTCACCTCCTTAAAGAGCTCAGCAAATTTCTGCGGGGCAACCTGCAGGGGGCCCGCCAAAATGTCATTCCTTTAAGTCAGGAAATCATGCAGGTCAATGCCTACCTTGCCTTGGAGGAAGCCCGATTCCCAGACAAGGTCCACTATCACATAATAGTTGATGAAAATCGAGACGGCAAAGTCTTGATTCCGCCTTTTACCTTGCAAGTATTGGTTGAAAATGCCTACAAGCACGCTTTTAAACAATCTAAGACCGACAATCATCTGCGTGTCTTGATTGAACGCAAGGAACAGATGCTTCACATTACCGTTGAGGACAATGGGCAGGGTATTCCAGCCGACAAGTTAAAAACTCTGGGCAAGGTTCAGCAGGAATCAGCCGAAGGTTCAGGCTCAGCCTTGGAAAACCTCTCCCGCCGTCTGACCCTCATCTACGGACACGAAGCCAGCCTTAGTTTTCAATCATCACCCGACGGAACAAGCGTTTACGTTGCTGTTCCCTTAACAGAAGAGAAAGTCACATAATAATAACCACCCGTTTTGAATAAGAATCATAAGCCCATAAAATAAGCCAGCGTCTTTAGGCGCTGGCTTACACTTTGTTCAAGCCCCATTGCTCTTAACTCGTTACTAGCTTCCCTTGCAAAAATTGATTGAAGACTTCAGCCAAATTCTTTTACAGCTATCCTATCAATTAATAGCAATGTAACGTCGATTACCGCTAAACGCAACATAAGAAATCCAAGTAAGACCATCGGAATTTACGACTTTATCATAATTAACAGTTTGTCCTGCATTATAATAGGCAATTTCTGGACTGGACTGCTTTGGCTCGGCCTTGACAGAAGAGCGCTTTGTGAAACGGTAGCTCCCTTGAGACGGGATAGTCGGTTCTACTGCTGCAGATTCTGCTTTATAACCGCCTCCTTCAAAGCCATAATATTCCTCTAAACTCAAACCAGACTGATAAATTTCCTTGGCTTCTTCCCCTATATAACGGATATGCCAAGCTTCAGGCATATAGCCTGTAACGGATTCCTTTCCTGGTTGGTAACGAACAACAAATCCGTAATTGTGAGCATTATTTTTAAGCCAATTGCTTGCTGATTTATCTTCCAAAAGGTTACCCGATTTATCAGTCAAATCAAAGGTTAAGCCTGTTTGATGTTCACTGTAGCCCGGTCTTGCTGAATAGCGATCTGCAGCGGCCTTGCCATCACGCTTAACATAACTTTGATATAAATTTTTTTGATAATCATATGTCCTAAAACCACTATAAGATTTTCCAACATTGTAACCTTGGGCAATCATATCATCTCTGAGACGGATAAAAGCGGCTTTGGCCGTTGGGTTTTCACCAGGGTTATAACTAGCTGATAATGGATACTTTTTATTAACAATAAGAATCTCATCATATTTGCCTTTAATGCTGTAATAAGAGCCATTATAGGTTACAGATTTTGATGTTGGAGATTCAACAGTCGTTTTAGTAGCCGCAACTCCTGCCATAGTCCCATCTTTTTGAACATAATAAAGATGGATATTGTACTCACCTCGATTATTTTTATGCTTGCCAATATTAACACTTACCTTGTAGGTATTATTAGACTGATGGGAAGCATCATACCAAACAATATCATCTTGCCCATTTTGCGTGGTCCAAACAGGAACTTTTACTGCCATCACTCCCTTGGTTGATGACACATTACTCACCACAACATTGAATCCTTGGGATGATCGGTTCTCAATAGTTAATTTACCAGTAACTTTATCTGCTGTTGTTTTCGTCGGCGAAATAGGATCCAGTTGAACATAGCGGCGAATACCACTATACGAGATATAGCTCAACCATTGGTATTTTTCTGCCTCTAACACCTTATCATAATTAATTTTTTCACCTTTTTCAAAAGTAAATTCAGTTCTAGCAGATAGTTTAGCCTGATTTTTGACATTAACTTGGTGTGTAAAAGTGTAAGAACCTTGAGAAGGAATAGCCATTGCATTTGGAGCTGCTATCTTCGTCTGAGCTGCAGCCACTCCTTGCACCCTGCCGCTCGGTTCAAGATAATAAAGATGAATGTGGTAAATTCCGCGTTCATTCTTATGGTTCCTGATATTAACAGCTAGTTTATAATTTCCATTGGCCTGTTTAACGCTATTATACCAGACAATATCATCTTGTCCGCTTTTATCAGTCCATACAGGAACCTTTACAGCCGTTATACCATTGCTGTCGGAAACATCAGTGATGAGAACATCAAATCCCTGACTTGTCTTGTTTTGAATATTAATTTTTCCTGAAACTTTAGAAGCTGTCGGCTTTTGCGGCTGAGCTCGTTCCAACTTATTAATAGCAGCATAGCGGCGGATACCGCTGTAAGAGACATAGCTCAGCCATTGATAGCCATCGTTTTCTAAAAGTCTGTCATAATTAACCTGATCTCCTTTGTTAAAGTAGAATTGGGTTGGAGCGGCTGTTCTTGCCTCATTTTTAACATTGGTTCGCTCTGAAAAGGTGTAACGTCCTTGAGCCGGAATTTTTTTCACTGGTGATGGCTGAGGTTTCGCTGGTGTACTGGGAGCTTTTTGAGTCAGCTGATTAATCGCAGCATAACGCCGAGTTCCACTGTAAGAAACATAGCTCAGCCATTGATAACCATCGTTTTCTAAAAGTCTGTCATAATTAACCTGATCTCCTTTGTTAAAGTAGAATTGGGTTGGAGCGGCTGTTCTTGCCTCATTTTTAACATTGGTNNNCGGGATTTTTTTCACTGGTGATGGCTGAGGTTTCGCTGGTGTACTGGGAGCTTTTTGAGTCAGCTGATTAATCGCAGCATAACGCCGAGTTCCACTGTAAGAAACATAGCTCAGCCATTGATAACCATCTTGATTTAAAACGCGATCATAAAAAATCTTGTCACCTGCATTGGCATAAAATTGAATTGGAGCTGAAACCTTAGATTCATTTTTGACTGGTGTGCGTTTCGTATAAACATAGTTTCCCTGACTAGGAAGCTGTTTTGTAGGAGCAGCTGCAGAAGCTTTATTAATATTAACAGCTCTAACAGTTTTTGCCGCTTGTTCTTGTCTCTTAATGTCAACTTGAGGAGAGACTACTGCTTGTTTGATTTGCTTAACTGCTTGATTAACTTGATTAGCATTAATTGAATCAGCAGCACGAGCTGTGGACGCTTGATCAGGTACCACTGGCTCTTGAGGCTTTTCATTATTAGCAGGGGCAGCATCTGAAATCTCAGCAGCGTTACTGCTGATATCAGTGTGGCTTGCTTCTGTTACCTGTTCTGATGAGACTGTTGCGGGTGCTGTACTTTGAGAGGTGGCCGCTGCAGCGGTGTGGTCTTCTACAGTTTCAACTGTTGGTGAATTGACAGCTGTTTCTGTCTGCTCATCCGCAAAAGTCACACCACTAAGAAAAAGAAGAGAACCAATCAAAACGGAGGCAACTCCAATAGCATATTTCCGAATAGAAAACCGCTGTCTTTTAACAGCAAACATTTCTTTTTTCATTATTAATCACCCACTTTCTTTGTTATCATCTTTTAAACATAAACAATTAGTTCATCTGGTATTAAAAATGAAAATATTTCTCCAAAACTCATTGTTACAATAATTTCTTTTTTATTACGTTTTATTTACTAATATTGTACCACTTAATGACAGCGTTTTCAACAATCATCCTAAAGGTTATCCATTATACTTTAAGATCTTTTTTTTTATGGACATTTCAGAACTCTGCTTCTCCGCCTTTTTCTATGTTATAATAAAACAGTTATCTGTAAGATTATATTATGTCTTCAAAAAGAAAGGACCTAACTCATGAAAGTATTGGTTGTTGACGATGAGCCTTTGGCGCGCAACGAGCTCATCTATCTGCTCCATAAATACGATGAACACCTATCCATTGAGGAAGCTGACGATATTCCTTCGGCCTTAGCCTTGCTGCTGCAAGAGCACTATGATGTCGCCTTTTTGGATATTCAGCTCAGGGAAGCTTCGGGTATGAGTTTGGCTGAGAGTATCAATAAAATGCCGGATCCGCCGATTATTATATTTGCGACAGCTTATGATCAGTACGCCATTACGGCTTTTGAAAATAATGCCCGCGACTATCTGCTAAAGCCTTATGAACCTGAACGCTTGAAAGCGGCTATGGACAAGGTCAAACAGAGCCTTAGACCAACAAAAGAGACCGTGAACAGACATACGCAGCCGCAAGCCTATCCTATCAGCGAAGAAGACCGCATTTATATGGTTCAAGCCAGCGATATTATCATGATCGAAGCCCTGCAGGGCAAGACCCTTATCCATACCAGCCAAAAACAATATGAGTCGCATGACTCACTGGCCTATTGGCAGGACAAGCTGCCTGATGAACAGTTTGTCCGTGTTCATCGTTCCTACCTTGTCAATCTGCAAATGATTACGGTCGTTGAGCCTTGGTTTAATCAAACCCTGCGGCTCACCTTGACTGACCGCTTAAAAGTGCCTGTCAGCCGGGCCAATGTTAAATCCTTAAAAGAACGCTTAGGTATCTCCTAAGTGTTCTTTTTTGAAGGAACATGCTGCTTATCTCCCCTATCTAACCATTCATGTCCTAAATCAGGTCATTCATTTTGAAAACAGCTCAAATTCTCTTTTCATTGTTATAATAAAGCCATGTAAGCGTTTAAATTTTTAAAAATAAAAATCCTACATCGCTAAAGGAGGATTAGCCATGATAACATTTTTGGGAGGTATAGCACTGCTGATTGTCGGGTATTTTACCTACGGTGCTTATATTGAAAAAAATTTCCAAATCGACACTGACCGAAAGACCCCGGCCGAGGCTTTGAGGGACGGTTATGATTTTGTTCCTATGCCTAAATGGAAAAATGCCATGATCGAACTGCTGAACATTGCAGGAACCGGTCCTATCTTTGGTCCTATTATGGGAGCTTTGTACGGACCTGTCGCTTATCTGTGGATTATCCTGGGCTGTATCTTTGCAGGAGCCGTCCATGATTACATGATCGGCATGATTTCCCTGAGAAACAAAGGAGCTTTCCTGCCCGAACTGGCCAGCCGCTATCTGGGCAAATCCATGAAGCTGGTCATCAATCTCTTTTCCATGCTGCTGCTCATCTTGGTCGCAACGGTATTTGTCATCACACCGGCTAATCTGATTGCCAGCATCCTGCCAAAAGGTCTCATCGGACTGCCATGGATTGTCGGGCTGATCTTTGTTTATTACTTGATTTCAACCGTACTGCCCATTGACCAGGCACTTGGTAAAGTTTATCCAGCCTTTTGTGTGATTTTGATGATCAGTACAGCTGCTATTGCCTTTCGTTTGCTGACCGGCGGCTTTGATATGCCTAATCTGACGGCAGCTACTTTCAAAAACATGCACCCGACAGGCTTGGCTATTTTCCCTGCTCTTTTCTTCACCATCTCCTGCGGAGCTATTTCCGGCTTCCACGCAACACAGGCACCGATGGTTTCTCGTACCACTATCAATGAACGCGAAGGCCGCTTTACTTTCTATGGTATGATGCTGGCTGAAGGTGTCATTGCTATGATTTGGGCTGCAGCTTCTATGAGTCTGTTTGATGGTAAAACACTGTCTCAATTAATCGCTGCCGGTACTGCTTCTGCCGTTGTTAACAAAGTCATGATTATGCTTTTAGGCAATATGGTCGGAACTGTTGCTATCATTGGTGTTATTGTCTTACCGATTTCTTCAGGACTGTCTGCTTTCAGGAGCTTACGGACTATCGTTGCCGATTATCTGCACATCAAACAAGACACGCTTCCTAAGATTTTCGCCGTTACCATTCCGCTCTATGTGATTTCTTTCGTCTTAACAAAAGTTGATTTTAACTTGCTCTGGCGCTACTTTAACTGGGCCAACCAAGTTACAGCCGTTATCGGTCTCTTGGTTGCAACGCGCTATCTGGTCCTGAAACGCCGGAACTTCTGGGTTACCTTGATACCGGGCATCTTCATGCTTTATGCTGTGGTGGTCTATATTCTCAGTGAACCCCTTGGTTTTCATATGGGGCTGTCAGGTCTGACCTATCTCTTGGGAGCTTTGATTACAGCCGTTTTGATCGCACTCTTCTGGCATTCCGGACAAAAGCAGCTGCACCGCTTAGACCCCGAATCCTTCTTGCTAAATGACCAGCGGCCAATCAGTTATTACACCTCGCTGGATATGTAAGAATCAAACATACAAAAACAGAGTCAGAATCGTTTCTTTTGAATAACGATTTTGACTCTGTTTTTTTCTTGTAAATAGGTGAGCTAGGCTTTTTCGATCTGATCTGTCAGAGACATCATCTCAAGCAGGCTTTGAGCCGTGTCATAGCCCTTGTTGCCTGCTTTGGTGCCTGAGCGCTCAATCGCCTGTTCAATATCCTCTGTTGTCAGTACCCCGAAAATTACAGGAATATCGCCTTCGAGATTAAGCTGGCCAACACCCTTAGCAACTTCGTTGCAGACCAGATCATAATGACTGGTTCCTCCTCGGATAACGCAGCCCAAGGTCAAAATGCCATCATACTGCTTGTTGCTTAGAAGTTTTTTAGCCAGATAGGGAATCTCAAAAGCTCCGGGCACCCAGTAAACATCAATAGCTGCTTTGGATAGCCCGTGACGTTCTAAATTGTCCTTGGCTCCTGCCAGCAATTTTGAGGTAATAAATTCATTGAAACGTGCAACAATGATGGCAACTTTCTTTTCCTCGGTAAAATGAAACTGTCCTTCGAATACTGTCATGTTTTTTCTCCTTTCTCAGACTTGAATGTCGTGATGAAATTTTTCTTTTTTAGTTTTCAGATAAGAGAGATTTTCCCTGCGAGCCGGAACCTGCAGAGTAATTCTCTCAGCTACTTCTACACCGGCAGCCTTGAGCTGCTGGACTTTATCGGGGTTATTGGTCAGAAGTCTGACTTTGTTTAATCCCAGATAGTCTAAAACGGTCTTGGCAAAATCATAGTGCCGCTCATCTGCTGCAAAGCCAAGTTCCAGATTAGCATCGTAGGTATCAAGGCCTGCATCCTGCAGCTGATAAGCTCTCAGCTTGTTTTTCAGCCCGATGCCGCGGCCTTCCTGCCTCAGATACAAAATCGCACCGCTTCCTTCTTTTTCAATTGCTTTCATGGCCGCTTCTAATTGCTCACCGCAGTCGCAGCGCACGGAAGAAAAAATATCTCCCGTGGCACATTCTGAATGAATCCGAAACAGCGGAGCAGATTCTTTTGTGAGATCGCCCTTGGTTAACAGCAGATTTTCTTTGCCCTCTCCGTCTTCCAGAAGGGTCAGGTCAAAATAGCCATAGCGGGTAGGCAGAGATGTTTTAACCGCCCCTTTAAAACGCAGATAGACTGCCAGCTCTTCAATCGAAATTAAGGGCATCTGCCATTCTTGAGCCAGCTGTTCTAAATCCTTTCGCCTAGCCATGTGACCGTCCTCTTTAAGAATTTCGCAGATGTAAGCAGCAGGTCTGCTGCCGGCCAGACGGGCCAGATCAAGGGCGCCTTCGGTATGACCTCGCCGTTCCAAAACACCCCCGTCTTTTCCAATCAAAGGAAACATGTGTCCGGGCCGCTTGAAGTCAAGAGCTCTGCTTTTTTCCGAGGAAAGTGCCTGAATGGTTTTCGCCCTGTCAAAAGCTGATATCCCTGTTGACGTTTTATGATGATCAACACTGACCGTAAAAGCCGTTCCGAAAACATCTGTATTGTCGGCAATCATGTCAGACAGATCCAGCTGCTCAGCTATTTCCCTTGAGATGGGGGCACAGATAAGGCCGCGTGCTTTTTGCGTCATAAAATTGACCTTGTCTGCACTCACAAGACTGGCCAAACCGACCAGATCGCCTTCAGCTTCCCGATCAGCATCGTCTGTCAGAATAATCAGTTCTCCGTCTTTGAGCCTTTGTATGGCTGCTTCAATTTTTTCAAACATGGCGTCTCCTTTCAGCACTTGCCTGTGCTTTGATGTATTTCCCCAAAATATCTGTTTCAATATTAACCCAGTCGCCTGCTTTAAGCTGACCCAAGTTCGTTTTTTCACGGCTGTGCGGAATCAAGGATACTGTAAAACGCTCCTCATCGCAGGACACAACTGTCAGACTGACCCCGTTAATAGCAACTGATCCTTGCGCAATGATTTCCCCAGCATGCCCCTGAGGGTACGAAAAGGTTAAAATTTCAGCATTTCCCAGACTTTTCTTGTCAAGCAGCTGGCTCTGAGCATCAATATGTCCGGTCACAAAATGTCCCTCAAAGCGCCCGGCAGCTGATAAGGCAGGTTCAATATTAACAGCATTTCCAATATGCTGATAGCGTAGATTAGTCCTCTTAAAAGTCTCCGGCATAATATCAACCACAAATTCCCGGCCTCTTTTGGCAACACAGGTCAAGCAGGCACCGTCAACCGCGATACTGTCACCAATAGCTATTTGGTCAAGAAAACGGGCAGACACCTGACAGGTCAGGCGAACCCCTTGACTGTTCTTGCTGAAATGACTTATTTTTCCTTTTTCCTTAATTAATCCTGTAAACATGGATCCTCCTTTCTTTTGGCAGAAATCCGCCAATCCTCACCAACCTGCTCTAAGGATACATCAGGCAGATTAGTCAGGGTTTGTGCTATTCTGGTGCTGCTCATGCTGGCCAAGGCATCTCCTCCTAAAAGAATCGGGGCCAAGTAAAGCAGCCATTCATCCCAAAGATCAGCTGCATAAAAGGCATCGTGAATATGGCTGCCGCCTTCAACATAGAGAGACTGAATACCCTCTTTAGCCAGCTGTTTAACCACTTTATCAACCGTCCAGTCAGGGTCACAAAAAACGCTGACATGAGCAGGCAGATCTTCCACAGGTCTTTGGCTGAAAAGATAGACCGGGGCTTCGCTGTTAGTAAAAAGCTGAAGCTGCCTGTGGCTGAACAGCCGACCTCGCCGATCTAAAACAACACGAACCGGTGGGAAAAGATTGCTCTTTGCTGCCAGAAGGCCGGGGTCATCCAGCAGAGCTGTTTCGCTGCCGATTAAAATAGCCTGATAATCACTGCGCTCCTGATGAACCAGCTCTTTGGCTTTCTTTCCAGTCAAAGCTGTCCGTTTGCCTTTAAGAGCAATCTTGCCATCTAAACTCATGGCGCTTTTTAAAACAATATAGGGCCGCCCATGCCGGTAAAAATAATTATAGTGGGGATTGAGCGCTTCTGCTTCTTTTTCCAGCAGACCAACATCAACCGTCAGTCCCTGACTTTCTAAAAACTGCCGGCCCCTGCCTGCGACTAAAGGATTGGGATCCAGCTGGGCAATAACCACCCGTGTGATGCCTGCCTGAACAATACTTTCAGTGCAGGGAGGCTGCTTACCCTGATGATGGCAGGGCTCAAGCGTTACATAAAGCGTTGCCCCTTTCAATTCTTCGGCGTTTTGACAGGCCATTATCGCCTGCCGTTCTGCGTGATAACCGCCGTATTTTAAGTGAGCGCCCTCGGCAATGACTTGATTATCTTTAACGATAACGGCTCCAACCAAAGGGTTGGTATAAGTCTGGCGTCTTCCCTCTTTGGCTTTAGCAATAGCTAAGGCCATAAATTTTTCCTCCATACTGCCTCCTTTCCAACACAAAAAACCCCGTAAAAATATTACGGGGCAGATAAGGTTTACCATCATAAAAGACCGACAGAAGAATATTCACTCTTAATCTGAACATATCCTGTCTTTGACAAGAAGCCTGGAACTATGCTGTTTTCAGCAAGGCTAACAGCAGCTTTTTAAAACAGATATCTAGAACTACAACACCTGCATAGCTGAAAAACTTCCTGTATGCAAGAACACTTGACTCTTTAACAGCCAAGGTATCACTTGACAGACTGGCAACACCCCTTTGGGGAAGCCTAGTCTCTTCTTTTATTTTCTTCTCCCATCCAGACTATACTGTCGGTTCCGGATTTTCACCGGATCAACCGCTCTCGCAGTTCACGGACTTCAAGCTCAGCTTGTCACCGTCGGTCGGGAATTTCACCCTGCCCCGAAGAAATAAATCTATTCAATTGCCTAAAGCATAACACGCTGACAGCAATTTGTCAACACTTACCTATGCTCAGGCAAAAACTTCTTTTAGAATAGCCAATCCCTGGTCCAGCTCATCTTTGGTTAGGGTCAAAGGCGGCAACAGCCTGATGACATTGCTGCCTGCAGTAAGCACAATCAATCCCTTGGCATGCGCTGAGGCAAGCAGCAGACTCAAATCTGCGCTTGTTTCAATCCCAATCATACAGCCCAGTCCGCGAATCTGAGTGACCTTGGGATTATCAGCCAGCATACTCTTCAGCTGGTCTTGCAAGTACTCTCCCTTAGCCAGTGCAGTTTCTAAAAATCCCTCTTCTTTTAAGACTGTTAAGCCGGCACTGGCTGCTGCCATGGCTAATTTATTGCCGCCAAAGGTCGATCCGTGACTGCCGTAACCAAAAGCTGCCGACAGCTTAGTTTTCCCCAGCATGGCTCCGACAGGAACACCGTTTGCTAAGCCTTTAGCCAATGTGAAAATGTCCGGCTCAATGCCGTAATGCTCAAAAGAATACAGCTTGCCCGTCCGGCCCATGCCTGTCTGAACCTCATCAACAACCAGTAAAATATTTTTATCCTTGCAAAAAGCAGCCAAATCTCTGACAAAATCTGGCTCAGCCGGGTGAATACCGGATTCTCCCTGAACTAATTCCAGCATCACCGCAGCAGTGCGTTCAGAAGCCAAACTTTTGACGCTGGCCAGATCATTATAATCTGCATAAAGAAAATGGGGAACCCCGTCACCAAACCCCTCTTTTATCTTGTCCTGACCGGTTGCAGACATCGAGCCGAAAGTCCGGCCGTGAAAGGAATCTTTAAACGTGATGATTTCCTGCTTGCCGGTCGCCTTGCGGGCAAGCTTGATAGCAGCCTCATTGGCTTCGGCTCCGCTGTTACAAAAGAAAGCCAAATAATCTCGGTCGCCGATCAGTTTTTCTGCTACTTCTTCCTGCAGAGAATTCTGGTAGAGATTTGGGGTATGCCAGATGCGCTCGGCCTGTTCTTCCAACGCCTTTTTGACCTGCGGGTGAAACCCCAAATTTGTCACACCGATACCTGATGAAAAATCAAGGTATTTTTTGCCGTCTGCATCAAACAAATAATTTCCTTCTGCTTTGACAAATTCAATAGCTGCTCTTTTATAATTTTGAAATAATTTACTCATTCTTGCCTCTCCTGTTACTGTCGGAAGCTCTGCTGCCTTCCTGTCCTTTTTACCGGTAGTCATTTTTATCCTTTGTGAATCAAGGTTCCGCCTGCCAAACTGTCAGCAATCAACACCTGGGCAACGCCTGCCTCAACGGTCTTTGCAGCACTTTCGATTTTAGGAATCATACCGCCTGTGATGACGCCCGTGGCAATCTTTTCAGGAATTTGCTTGACGGTTAAGTCCGGCAGCACCTGTCCGTTTTCTAAAACTCCTTTGACATCTGTCAGAAGAATCAGCTGTTCAGCAGACAGGGCTGCTGCTACGGCTGTCGCCAGATAGTCAGCATTGATGTTGAGCAGATCCCCCTTTTGAGAATAGCCTAAAGAAGCCAAGAGCGGAATCTTTTTATCTTTGATCAGCTCTAAAAGCGGAGTCGTGTCTATGTCCGTTACCTCTCCTACATAACCGTAGGTAGCCTTATCCAGAAAATCGGCTTTTATCAGCTGGCTGAGCTGCGATTTCAGCTGCAGATTCTCAAGGCCTGCCTGTGTCAGCCGATCACTTAGGTCCTTTCCGACAATATCTATCAGAGCCTTTCTGACCAGCGCCATATCTTCGCAGCTGGTCACCCGCAAGCCCTTAACTTTTTTGATGGGAACCTGCTTTTCCTCCATCAGCCTGTTGATGGCAAAGCCACCGCCGTGCACAATAACAAGAGCTTTGCCGGCAGCCTTCCAGGCTTTCAGCTGCTCAATAAAGCTCGAATCTAATTGCTGACTGGCGACACCGCCGATTTTGATGACTATGATTTCTGACATGGATTTTCCTTTCAAATACAGCTTAAACTCACAAAATTCAAACAAGAATAAACAGATAAGACTGGGAATCTTTCAAGTCCTCTGCTTTCGGTTATAGCTTTTACTCTCTCATCAAGCTTTTTTTAGTTCAGGTCCTGTAAAGGGCATTGATTTTCACATAATCGTAGGACAGATCACACCCCCAAGCGGTGCCCCTTTTTTCTCCGGCATGCAGGTCAATGCTGACCTTGATTTCGTCGGCCTGCATGATATCCTGCATCTCTTCCTCATCAAACTCCACAGGGCTTGAAGCAAGCATGACAGGAATCGTCCCCAGATAAATATCAATATTGTCCACAGCGATATCTGCTCCGGCGTAGCCCACTGCTGCTAAAATCCGCCCCCAGTTGGGGTCTTCACCAAAAACAGCTGTTTTAACCAGACTTGAGCCAACCACACTCTTAGCCATCATGCGGGCGTCCAGCTCATCAGGAGCATTGAGTACTTCAACCTCAATCAGCTTGGTCGCACCTTCACCATCTTTGGCTATTTTTTTAGCTAACTCCTGCATGACAAAATGAAGCATGGCTGAAAATTTGTCAAATTCCGGGGTGTTTGGCAGAATTTCGTCATTTAAAGTGCAGCCGTTAGACATGACAAGCACCATATCATTGGTTGAGGTATCACCGTCAACTGTAATCTGATTAAAGGTTGTTTCAGTATTTTGGCTGAGAGCCAGCTGCAGCGTCTCACTTGAAATAACAGCATCGCAGGTGATAAAGGCCAGCATAGTCGCCATATTGGGGTGAATCATGCCCGAACCCTTGGCGACGCCTGCCATGGTAACCTCGTCACGGCCAAACTGTTCAGTGACAGCCACTGTTTTTGTGACTGTATCCGTTGTCAGAATGGCCTCAGCAAAGTCATTGGCATTGCCATTGACAACAAGCTTGGACAGCCCATTTTTCAAGGTCTCCATGGGCATAAGATCACCAATAACACCTGTTGAGGCAACACCGACAAGGTCACTATCGATACCCAATTTTTCAGCTGTCCATTGCTGCATGGTCTGAGCATCTTCCAGCCCTTGCACGCCTGTGCAGGAATTAGCAACGCCTGAATTCACAAGCAGAGCCTGCATTTTTTGCGCTTTTTTGACCGCATTTCGAGTGACAATCAAAGGCGCTGCAATCACCTTGTTAGTCGTATAAACCCCGGCAACGCTGGCCGGCACTTCTGAGACAATCCAGCCGAAATCTTTTTTGCGTTTTTTAAAACCTGCGTGTAAACCGTCAGCCGAAAAACCCAGCGGACTGGCAATATTTCCATCAATAACTTTCATAACTCAACTACTGGAAACCTAAAAATATCTAAAAGTCCATTAAAATGCTGAACAGCTATCTGAGAACTCTTACCTCTGATCAGCTGTCATACTGCTGTGCTTATATCTTTGAAGTTCCATTCCTTTCTAAACTCATCTCTACAAATAACTGGGAGACGTCAGCAACCCTTCAGTTTCGTCAAATCCCATCATGAGATTGAGATTTTGAAGGGCCTGACCGGCGGCACCCTTGATTAAGTTGTCAATAACAGATACAACCGTTAAGACATTAGTCACTTCGTTATAAGCAAAACCAATATCTGTAAAATTAGAACCGATGACATTGTGAAGCTCCGGCAGACTCTTTTGCATACGGACAAATGCCTTGTCCGCATAACAGTCAGCATAAATCTTATCGATTTCAGTCTCCGTCAGAGCCGTCTTTAATTTAACATAGCAAGTTGCTATAATACCGCGATTGACAGGCAAGAGCGAGGTTGAAAACTGAAGGTGCTGAAAATCACTGTTGAACAGCTGCAGCTCCTGAACAATTTCAGGAATATGCTGATGACGGTTGAGTTTATAGGTGACATAATTGTCGTGCACATTGACAAAATGGCTGGACTCTGACAGGGACTTGCCGGCTCCTGTCAGGCCTGACTTAGCATCGACGATAATGCTGTCCAGATCAGCAACTCCAGCCTTGATCAAGGGCAGCAAGGCCAGTTCTGCCGCCGTAGCATAGCAGCCGGGATTGGCAATAAATTTCTTCCCTTTAACATCGGTAAACTCAGCCAGCCCGTAAGTAAATTTATCCAGATCTGTTTGTTTTGCAGCGGGTTTTTGATACCATTTTTCATAAGTCTTGGCAGGCAGACGGTGATCCCCGGAAATATCAATAACAGGAAAATCCGCCGACAGAAAAGCTCCGGCCAGCTCCTTAGCAACACCGCTTGGAGTGGCAAATATAACCGCATCAGCTTCCTTCATAATGGCTTGGCTGTCAAAAGCTTGAATGGTTAAATCACAGATACCTCGCAGATAAGGATAAATATCAGACAGTCGTGTTCCAATCTCCTTGGTTGCATACACCGATACAAGTTTTGCTTTCTTGTGATGATTCAAAAGACGAACCAATTCTAATCCGCTATATCCTGTAATACCAACGATTGAAACTTTCATGCTTAATCTCTCCTTTACTGAATATGTTGATTATTTTATCGTATATTTATACATAAGTCAAGAATAAAAATAAATAAAATACAAAAAAATCTGTCCGCAATAGTATGCAGACAGATGAGAAAATCGGCTGTAATAAACTACTATACTTATTTAAAGGCCATAAGTAGGAGATAGATAGCAGATGGAAGATTATTCAATATATGAACCGCCATCGAGTCCTTAATATTGCCGCGTCGCTGATAAGCCAGATAAAGTATGGCACCAAGACAGGCATAAATCAGAAACTCAAAGACCGTTGTTGCGTGAGGAAAAGCAAAGACAGCAGTGGTCACAATACCGGCTAAAACTTTATGACCATGCTTAAACAAGAGATGATTAGGAAAGGCACGGTAGGCCAATTCTTCGATGAACGGACCGACAATCCCCACTAAAATAACATATAAGAGGGGGTATAAAAAGAAACCTCCGACAAAGAAATTGGCTAAACCTTGCAGGCCGGCATCATTAGCTGTCGTGGTCTGACCGCTCAGCTGCTGGTTCAATAAGGTTCCTCCAATTGCCACAACACGCGCCAGCAAAAAGAATAAAAAGGCAAAACCGAAATCCTTCCAAGTGAATTTTTGCTGGGCAACAGCTGCATCTTCATGCTTTTTATGCGCCTTCCATAAGAAATAAATAACAGCAGCGATAAATACAATATAAGCAATTCCCAATCCCCATTTAAGCGGCAGAGAAAATGTGAACTGCCTTTGCAGCAGAATCATAGGAGTGATATTGCAAAGCAGGGACAGAAAAATAAGACCGATTACTTTAACGATATTAATAACTAATTTCATAAACATTCTCCTTTTATTTATAATACGCTTTTGTCATTTTAAACTGCATAATCATGATGTAAAGATGGATGACAGCGGCCACGATAAGACCGGACAGCTCAACTTTCTGCAGGTAAAGAAGAGAGCAAAAACAAAGCAAGATAGATTCCCGGCAGAATAGCACCGCTCAGATTCATAACAATTTCAAAAGATATTTTGTAATTGGCTTCCAGCTCTGCCTCATCCATCTGCATAACATTGTTCTTTAATTCTTTCAGTGTCGGAACTAAGGGCATGTTAAGACTGCGGATACGATTGTAAACCTTGAGCACATAGGTCTGCAAAGCGCCTGATGCCATCGCAGCCAGGAAATCCAGAACAGGAAATGACATCTCAGCATAGCTGTCCGCAAATATCAGCTTATAAGCTAAAATTAAGCTAAGGGCAGCCAAAACACCGCTTACTCCTGCATAAATCACTGCATAGGAATGCCTTTTATTCATTGTCCGATAGAGTTCTTCCGACTCGTCATCTATACTGTTTTGGTACTGTTTATAAGCCTGCAGCACTTGAACGATGTAAAAAAGGCTGAGAACAAAGGAAATGACAAATAAAATTCGCAGGCTAACAAGAAGAATCTCTATCAATTCCGTTTGAGACACTGGCAGTTTTTGGCCGGAAGCATGAAAATAACCAATCAAACCTCCTCCCAGACCGCCAATTGAAGCACCTATGAGGAGCCTCTTCCCGGCTCGTTTAAAAGTTCCCTTTTGTTTTTTAACCATCCTTTTTATCCTCCTCTAGACGAAAGACTTCTTCTACCGGTTCGTGGAAAATCTCAGCAATCTTCATTGCAATCACAACCGAAGGTGTGTACTCATTGCGCTCAATCAAGCTGACTGTTTGGCGGGAAATACCGGCTAATCTGGCTAACTCTGTTTGATTGATTCCTTCTCTGGCTCGCAATTCCTTGAGTCTGTTTTTCAATATTAAAGCCATAGTTTTCTCCTTTAGACAGCAGACATTATCTGATAATCTGCTTTCGTTTTGTTGCCCAAATAACACCGGCTAAAGAAAGCAGCAGCCATATCAGAAGAATCCAAAAGCTCTTATCCGTTAAATGGTAAGCCGTCCAATCGGTGCCGGCCTTCGTATAAGCTCCCATGTAGGTGTAGGCAATAAACTTTTCAATGCCTTTATCCATCATCGAAAACAAGGGCAAGAGAAAGGTCAGCATCATGACCGGCATGGCTAAAATAGTTGCCCGAGACTGAGTATCTGTCAAAAGAGCTACCATTAAAAAGAGCAAAAAGACAGAAAGAGAGGTTAAGAGCATGACAAGTAAGTAAGACAGGCCTAAATCAGCAAAATCAACCTTTAAGTAGACGGGCAGGAGACTCATATAAAGCACGTTCAGAATAAAAGGGAAAAACAAGCTTGCCAGCACGTATTCCCAGCTCTTAACCCCTGCCAAACGCAGGCTGCGCTGATTGTTTTTTTCAGCTTCTTCTGCGACTAAAGTTGGTATGTTATAACCAATCAAAGCCGGAATCATCGGTATAACCAGATACAAAATAAGTTCATTCGTATCTTGCATTTTTAAATCTTTATACATAAATTGATAAAGCAAAACCAGCAAAAAGGGCATGAAAATGTTGACCATAACCGTTTTATTGGCAAGCATCATTTCTTTCCGGCTCCACAAAAGAGCATTTAACCGCTTAAACATTTAATTTACCTCCTGTCAGTGAGATGAAGATGTCTTCTAAAGTCGGTTCGCAAGAATGAATGGTTTCAATTTCATCCACCTGCCCCAACTGAGACAGCTCATGATAAGACAGCTCTTTTTCATGCCCGTCAGTGTAACGAATGCGAACACGCTTATGCTGATAGTACTTTTGAATCAAATCTTTAGGACGTCCTGTTTCAACCAACTTTCCTTGATAGAGCAGGGAAACACGGTCACAAAGAAGAGTCGCTTCCTGCATGTCATGCGTTGTCAAAAAGATGGTTGTCCCCTGTGCTTTCAGCTCCAAAAGCCAATCATGAATCATGCGCGATGTTGCCGGATCAAGCCCGCTGGTCGGTTCATCTAAGAAAAGAAACTTAGGGCGGTTAATGAGAGCCCTCGCCAAAAGCATGCGCTGTTTCATTCCCGTTGAGAGTTTTTCGGCAGGCTTATTGCGGTTTTCGTATAAACCTATGCGCTGCAGCAACTCGTCCACACGGCTGTCAGAAACTCCATGCCACTTGCTGTAGACCTGGATATTTTTATAAAGTGTCATTTTTTCATAAAAACCACTGGTATCACTGACAATCCCAATCTGTGCTAAATCGTCGCTGTCCAGATCAAGTGCTTCTTTGCCAAAAATCTTTGCACTGCCGGAATTAATCAGCAGCTGTCCTGTCAAAATGTTAATCGTTGTTGTTTTCCCCGAACCTGACGGGCCTAAAAACCCAAAAATCTCACCTTCTGCTATCTCAAAAGAAATACCATCCAGCGCCGTCTGATTGCCAAAACGTTTGACCAAATCCTTGACTTCAATAACATTTGCCATCCTAAACCTCCTTAGTTACAGCTTGTAAACGGTCATTCTTTCTTCTTGCTGCTCAAAACAATCATAAGATATTTGACAGCTATATTGTAACACTTCCTTTTCATTTTGACAATGATTATTGTCAAAAAAGATACGATTTTTGTCAAAAAAATTGAGAACCATTAGTTGGCCTCAATCTGATTTATGAGTGGCAGAACGATATCAACCTGGCCGCCGCCTTGCTTAGCATTTGACAGCTCAAGACTGCCGCCGTGCAGGCGAACAATATTATCCGCAATAGTCAGACCCAAACCTTGATGATTGGCCTGTGACCTGCTCTTATCATCTTTGAAAAATTGCAGGATCCCTTTTTCCAAGGCTTCCTTAGAAAACCCTGTTCCGCTGTCCAGACAGGAAATCAGCACTGCTTCGCCCTGCAAACTATAGTGCAGCTGTAAACGGCCTCCTTGCGGGCTGTGCTCCACAGCGTTAGCAACAATGTTCATCAAGGCGCGTTTCAATAACTCTTTATCCCAATAAGCAGCAGGCTGAACATCAGACAAAACATTGAGAAATTGAACTTTGATTGCTTTTGCTGCAGCAAGGGCCTGAGTGTTCTGGGAAAATTCCTCTAAAAACGCTGTAACCTTTATGTTTTCCGGATGGAAATCCTGTAATTCTCTGTTCTTAGTCAGGTAGGACAATTGCTGAAGGTAAGTCTCTACTTGCTCAATATTTTTCAAACTGTAGCGGATGAATTCCTGCTGCTGCTTAGACAGGCTTGTGCTGTTTAACAATTCGGTATTGCCGCGAATCACAGTCAATGGGGTCTTAATGTCATGCGTTAAAGCAGCTATTTGATCTTGCTTTTCCTGCTCCAATTGCCAGCTGCGCAGCAACGATTCTCTCAGAGCTTGCCGCATGGTGTCCAAACTCTGTAAAACTTGATTAAACTCCTTAACATTAGGCGATTGTATGGTAAAGTCCAAATCTTGCTCGGCGATTTTCTCAGTAGCAACAATAATCGGAGACAGCTGTCGCTGAAGTCTGCGGGCAAAGAGAATCGTCACTAAGCTAAACACTAGCAAGGTTCCCAGTCCCGTCAGAATAAGGAATAACAAGCTCACATTAGGCAGATACTTATTCATCCAGGCAATGGAGTAATGGGCTTTTAACTGATAGTTGACAACGACAATCTCATTTTTAGGCTTTAAAATCATAAAGTAGCCGTAATCACCAGGGCTGACCGCTTTCCCAGAATAACTGGCCAAAGCTTGCTGCTGCAGCTTCTTCGGCATATTACTTTCTTTGATTTTGCCGTCTTTAGTCAGCAAAAGGTAGGTTGTATCTTTCGGCAAACGATTTGCTTTAAACCTACCGGTTTGCTTAATTTCCTTGTCTAAGCGCTGGAGTTTTTGCTCTGTTTGATTGGCAGGAATGACAAGATTAGTATTGAAACTGATGACAAAAGCAAGCCAAACTAAGCACAATAAGACAATAAAAGCCAAACTGACTGTCGCAAAATACAGGGTGAAAATCATTTTTAAAGAATGATTCGATTTTTTCATTGCCATTTATAACCTATCCCCCAGACCGTTTCAATGGGTTCCACCCCGGCATTTCTAAACTTGGAGCGAATATTTTTAATGTGCTCGGCGATAGCCGCCGGTGTCCCTCTTTCTTCGTACCCATACAAATAGTCATAGAGTTGCTCTTTTGAAAAGACCTGACCCCGGTGTTTGGCTAAATGTTCGCAAATCTCATATTCTGACTTAGTCAAGTCCAAGACTTGTTCACCGGCTTTCACCTGCTTACTGGATAAATCAAAATAGACATTACCCAAAAGCAAGGCTGCATGGCGCTCACGCTTTTCACGACGCAAATGAGCATTGACACGCGCAAGCAGCTCCTCTGCACCAAAGGGCTTAACCAGATAATCATCCGCTCCGTAACTAAGCCCCGTGACAATATCAGATTCCTGTGTCTTAGCTGTCAGAAACAAGATAGGACAATCCACTAAGTGACGAATCTCTCGGCAGAAGCTCAGGCCATCCACATCCGGCATCATAATGTCCAGTAAAATCAAATCATAACGCATTAATTTCGAACGGTCAACCTGTTTGGCGCTCGTGAAAGTTTCTACTAAATAATTCTGCAGCTGCAAGGTATTTTTTATCAGAGCCAAAATATCTGCATCATCATCAATTGCCAAAATACGTGTCATACTTCTACCTTTTCTTTTGTTATTTGAATCCTTAATATCATATCACCTATAGAGCAACACTGACAAGGTGTAAAGCAAGTAAATATGCAGCGGATAGAAAATGTAAAAAAGGTATTTACTACCTTGACCACGCTGGCCATTGTACAAGAGCATGAGCGGTGCTGCAAAGATCTCTAACCATTCAAAATAGGAAAAGAAGAGATTGTGAAGTGTCAGTGGAGCACCTACCAACAATACACGTCCTAAATCAATTATCAAAGAAGTAATTACAAAGATAAAAACTTCTTTTTTCAAATTCTTCCGGCAGAGATACATAGCTATCCCCACCATCAGAGTAGCAGTTCCTCCATCTATAATTGAAAAATGCAAGGGTAGGATAGTAAAATTGAGCAAGTTAACAAAGAACATACCCAGTTGATTACCAGAATCCATAAAGGTGCGGTAAAAAGGCATGAAAAGGAAAGGCAGAAGAATCGGGAAAAGAAGAGTTGGAATACCTCGAAGATATTTTTTCTCCTCAATCCAAGCAATCCCTTGAAGAGCAACCAACAAAATCGCAAACGAAGACAGCATCATATTTTGCGGGAAAAAACCATCTTCTCGTACTAGCGGATGAAGCACATTATAAAAACCAAACTGAATAAGACCCATCATAACAGCTAAGCCATAGATTTTAAGGAAATATTTCTTACGATCATGCGTATGAACAAAGCCTTCAATAATAGCAAATAGGAATAAAGGTGCTGCGATTCTCCCTATCTGAGAGAACCATAGCGGAATCTTACCCGTATAGTCAAAAAAATAATGAATATGATCCAACAGCATAGTTCCTAAAGCGATGTATTTAAGCTGAAAACCCGTTAATCTTTTAAATTTTATCATTATATTTCTCCTTTTATTTTTTATCATTTCTAGTATAAAAAACAAATTTAAGGATTTTATAAGGAAAAGCAAAAAACGATAAACTAATCAAAATTGAACAATAGAAAAACCAAGGACTGCTGACTGTCCTTGGTGGAGTTATTGAACGGCCTAAAATTAGCAAAGTTGACGGTTATTTTTAACCATAAATTTAGCTATCATCTCAAATAAGAATTACGTTGGAAGCTAACTAACCAATTATCTTTTTTTCTGATTTTATATTATTTTAAAAAAGTAATTAGAACTAGTTAGGTGTTGCTGTAATAACAGTAAGATCTCCTCCTGTTTTTTCTACATTACTAACTTTAATTGTGACAGAAATACTACTGGCTGTTTTAATACTATCTGCTAAACTTTTAGTACAATATAACATCAAGTCTTCATTTTCAGGATTCCCACTATTAACATAAATGAGATACTTTGTATTATCGGCATTCATTCCCCAAATGTCTGTCCAAATTGGTGAGGTTGTAAACTGATATACTTCTCCATCTTTTAGTTCCCCAGCATCATACTTAGCTGTTAATTCAGATGCGCTAATTAAAATAGGTTTGGTTGATGAATTTGAAGAACTTGTAGATGGCAAACTGGATTCTGACGAACTAGAGGTGGAAGAATTTGTAGATGATGAGCTTTGCGAAGTTGAAGACTTAGATTCACTAGAAGAACTATGTGATTTATTTATTGAATCTTTATCTTTTTCGTAATCGTTAGGAGTATAAAATGTTACATTCCAACTGTCAGGTGAGTAACCATCATCTAAGATAATTGTTGCACCTTTTGGAATAGTTACTTTATAAACTTTTCCAATTGTATAAACCATCTCAAAAGTACCTGTAGAATCCCCTACAGCATCAAGAATTTCTAATGTCAAATAAGCCTCTTTCTTACTGTCATTAGAACTGTATTGAATATCGGTCATTACAAAATAATAACTACCTGCTTGAATATCTTCCCCTTCAATATATTTACCTGGCGCAAAAAAAGATTTTGTAGTAATTTTTGGTTTAGATTTTGATTTAGATTTTGATTCAGATTTTGATTCAAACTTTGAAACTTTTTCACGATTTACACTTTTATTTCCGATATAATTTACAGTAAAAAAAGTACCCAGTATAGCAACTAAAATAATGATGATACTAACTATACCAATAATAAATTTAATTTTTCTTTTTTTAGATGCCTGATTATTTAGAAAAGCAGTAAAGTTTGAATAACCACTTACACCATTGTTAGTATTATCAGAAAAAATCAAACCATTTTTAATTGCTGTCTCCACTTCTTCTTTACTAGGTTCACGCCCATTCTTCTCTTTAAACAGATGAATCCATTCGCTTTCTTTCATTTTCTCAAACCTCTCTATTATTAATCTTTATTGATGTTATTAACCCGTCATTAATACAATTATAATATATATATATATATATTTCAGACTGAAGACAAAGCTCTTAGAAATTGGTTTCTAAGAGCTTTTTGCTCTGTTTAGGAGTATACTAAAAGAAAACGGTTTGTGAGGTAAGGCCATGTTTCACAAAGAAAAACCAGATTATA